>NZ_JBGKAD010000003.1 GCF_041361345.1 Halobaculum sp. MBLA0147
ATGTCCTCCCGAGGCGGGAGTTCCCCGCAGGCCGCCGGTGGGCGGCCGTTGTACGTCGTCGGTGCGAGCGAGGTGGACGGGCAGTCCCCGTTCGTCTCGCGGCTGGCGGACAGGCAGTCGGCCGGTCGTGTCGAGACACTCACGCCGGCCGCACTGGCGGCACGCGACACGACCACCGACTCGGCCGGTGTCGTCTGTCGCACGTCGACGACGGACGACCTCGACGCGCCGGCACTCGTGGAGACGATCACGACCGACGCGCCCGTGGTCGTGGTCGGGACGGACTCGGACCCGGCCGCACTCTACCGCGCCGGCGCGACGGAGGTCGTCCCGCTTGACGCCGCCACCGCGCCGGACGCGGCCGCGATGCAGGCGGCGCAGACGGTCGACCGCCACCACGAGCGCCAACCCGCCGTGGCGGCCGTCGACACGGACGGCGCCGGACTGATCGTCCACGACCCCGACAGCGGCGCGATCAGAGCCGTCAACGACCGGCTGCGACAGCTCCTCGGCTTCGGTCGCGACCGCGAGGTGACGCTCGACGACGTGACCGGCGCGAACCCGGAGTTCTCGCGTGAACGCGCCGTCTCGCTGGTGCGCGACGCCGCCGACGGCCGACCGCGCACGTTCGAGTGGATCGAGCCGGACGGCGTCGAGACGACGTGGGTCGAGGTGTCGCTGGAGCGGTCCACCGTCGGGGGCGAGCGGGTCGTGTTGGGGACGGTCCGCGACGTGCCCGACCGGAGCGACGCGGGCGGGAGCGTCCCCGCGCCCACCTCGGACGCGGTGGCGACGACCGGCGCCGTACCGTCCCCCGCCGAGGGTGTCGGTCCACTCCCCGGCCGCCCGGACAGAGCGCGGGCGAGACGAGACGGCACGAGAGCGACTGCCGGTGGGGTGGGGGAGACCCCCGTGGCCGCAGAGACGCAGGAGACCGCTGCGGCCACCGAGACGCAGGAGAGGGCCGTGACCACCGAGACGGAGGAGACCGCTGTGGCCACCGAGACGGAGGAGAACGTCGTGACCGCCGACGCGGCGGAGACCACTCGCCAGACGCGGGCGTTCGATCGGGTCGACGACGCGTTCCTCTCCGTCGACGAGGACTGGTGTGTCGAGTACGTCAACGACGCCGGCAGACGCCTCTTCGCGGACGCAGCGGGGCGGGACGACTGGCGAGAGATGAACCCGACTGGCACGTCGCTGTGGGAGCTGATCCCCGACGAGGTGGTCGCGAACGCACGGGACAGGCTCGTCCGTGCGAACGAGATCGGCGAACCCGTGGAGTTCGAACAGCAGTGTCCCCAGATCGACGGCTGGTTCGACGTGTGTGCGTACCCCGGGGACGACGACGGCGTGTCGATCTACCTCCACGACGCGACCGCTCGGAAGATGAAACAGATCGAACTCCGACACGCACGCGAACGCGTCGAGCAACTCCTCGACCGGGTGGACGACGCCTTCTTCGCACTCACGCCAGAGTGGGAGGTGTCGTACGCGAACACCGATGGGGCAGCGGTGTTGCGCGAGGCGGCTGGCATGGCGGAGGCAGAGCCGGTCGTCGGGATGGCGATCTGGGAGGAGATCGCCGACGAAGCGGCGACCGCCTTCGAGGAGCGGTACCGCTACGCGATGCGCGAACAGGAGAGCGTGACGTTCGTCGAGCGGTACGAGCCGATGGGCGTCTGGTTCGAGGTGCGCGCGTACCCGGACGACGAGGGCCTGTCCGTCTACTTCACCGACGTGACCGAGCGGAAGGAGCGCGAACGCGAGATGGAGCGGTTCGGCGAAGTGCTCGGCGGGTTGGACGACGGCGTGTACGCGGTCGACGCCGACGACGAACTCGTGTACGTCAACGACGAGTTCGCGGCAATGGAGGGCGTCGACCGCGAGACCCTGCTCGGCACACGCCTCGACGAGTGGGTCACCGACCAGTCGCGCGACTGCGTCCGTGACGTTCGGGAGCGCGCCGCCGACGCCGAGGGGGTCGCGCAAGTCGAGTGTTCCTACCGGCCGACGAACGGCGAGGAGTTCCCGGCAGAACTCCGTATCTCCACGGTGTCACAGGCCGGCAGCGACCTGGGCCGCGTGGGCGTCGTCCGCGACGTGACCGAGCGGACGGAACGCGAGCGGGAACTCCGCATCCGCGAACAGGCGATCGAGGAGTCCGCGCTGGCGATCACCCTCGCGGACGCCACGGAGCCGGACACCCCGCTCACGTACGTCAACGAGTCGTTCGAGAGTCTGACCGGCTACGACGAGGCGGACGTGCTCGGCCGGAACTGCCGGTTCCTGCAGGGGCCGGAGACGGACGACGAGACCGTCGCGAACCTCCGCGAGGCCGTCGCGGCGGGTGAACACGTCTCCACCGAAGTCCGCAACTACACCGCCGACGGCGAGCCGTTCTGGAACCGAGTGGAGATCACGCCGATCCACGACGGAGACGGGAACGTCGTGCGGTTCCTCGGTACGCAGACGGACGTGAGCGAGGAGCGCCGCGTCCGGCAGGTCCGCAAGCGGATGTTGGCGACGACCCGGGGGATGTTGTCGGCGGAGTCGCCGACGGAGATCGCGGAGTTGGTGGTCGAGGCCGCGGGCTCGGTGCTGGACCACGAGTTCAGCGGCGTCTACCTCGCGGACGACGACGGCGACCTCGAACCGGTCGCGTGGTCCGACAGCGTCGACGAGGTGTTCGGGGGGCCGTCGCTGGCACGTCCGAACGACGCGGTACAGACCGCCCACGAGACGGGCCAACCGGCGACGTACACCGACATGGAGGCGGCACTCGGTTCGCGCGCCGCCAACTACCCGGAGCTGGAGTCGCTGCAGGTGGTCCCGATGGGCGGGGCGGGCGTGTTCGTCGCGGGTAGCTCCGAGGAGTACGGCTTCGACGACGGCGACGTGGACCTCGCGCAACTGCTCACGGTGAACGCGACCGTCGCGTTGGAGCGGGCCCGTCGTGTCCAGGACCTCGTCGAGTACGAGACCCTCTTCGACACCGTGGAGGACAAACTGTACGTGTTGGACGCGGACGGCTACTTCCAGTTGGTGTCGGACCCGCTGGCACGGCGGCTCGGCTACGAGCCGGACGCCCTGACCGGTGAACACGTCTCGACGGTGTTGACCGACGAGACGGTCGCTGCGGGGACGAACACGCTGGTCGAGCGCCTCCGTGAGAGTGCGGGCGAGGAGATCGCGACCGACGGCCTCGGTGTCGGTGCCAGCGGCTACGAGGGGGCGGCGGTGACGAACGACGGCGAACGCGTCCCCGTCGAGATCGACCTCTCGCTGTTGCCCACCGACGACGGCTTCAGAGGCTCGGTCGGCGCGGTGCGAGACATCAGCGAGCGCCGTCGCAGCCAGGACGAACTCGCGGCGTTCCGGGACGCCATCACGGAGAGCGGTGTCGGCGTCGCCCTGTACGACGACGCGGGGCGGATCACCTACGCGAACGACCACTACGCGGGGTTGTTGGGCGAGTCTCGCGAGGCGGTCGAGAGCGGGCGGGTGTGGAACCGGGTCGCGGACCTGACGTACGAGTCGTTCGCCGACCACTGGGCGTCGTTCGCGAACAACGAGACGCGTCAGCGGGAGACGGAACTCGTCAGAGCCGACGGCACGACGGCCCCCGTCGAGACGACGACGACGGCGACGGAGATCGGCGGCTCGCTCACCCACGTCCAGACGGTCCGAGAGATCACCGGCCGCCGCGAGCGTCGCCAACAGGTTGACACGCTCCACCGGGTGATCCGGCACAACCTGCGTAACGACATGACGGTCGTGTTGGGGCACGCCAACCGGCTGGTCGAGGATCTGGACGGCAGCGTCGCCGAGAGTGCCGAGATGATCGCGAAGACGGCGGAGGAACTCGTCGACCTCTCTGGATCGGTCCGAGACGCCGAGGCGATCCTCGACGGGGAGATCGTCCGCCGGCCGACGGACGCCGTCCGCGTCGTCGGGAACGCCGTCGACTGGCTCGCAGACGAGCACGCGGTGACGCCGACGACGGACCTCCCGGAGACGGCCGCGGTCCTCGCCGACGAGACACTGTCGCTGGCGCTGCGGCACCTGCTGGAGAACGCCGCGGAACACGGTGCCGGGGGCCACACGACGCCGAGCGGTGAGGGTAACGACGACCCCGACGTGTCGGTGTCGGTGGCGGAGATGCCGGAACGCACCGGGTGGGTCACGGTCGAGATCGCCGACGACGGGCCGGGCATCCCCGACCAGGAGTGGGAGGTGTTGAGCGCGGGCGAGGAGACGCAACTCGACCACGGGAGCGGGATGGGCCTGTGGATCGTCCACTGGATCGTCTCGCGGTACGGCGGCGAACTGGAGTTCGACGCGGACGACACCGGGACGACCGCCCGGATCGCGCTCCCGACGCCCGACGCCGACGACGTGTCGGTGTGACCCCGCTCTCGGTGGCCGATTCCTCGCGGCCCGTCCGAGTCGTCCCGATCACCCGTCCGTGTCCGCCGACTCCGGCACGCCGGAGACGACACCACGGAGCCCCCGCAGCGGCTCCCCGAGTGCGACCCCGTCGGCCCCGATCTCGAACTCCCGGAGCGTCCGCTCGAAGCCGCTGGTCCGCTTCTTGAGCACTCCGGCGACCTTCCGGAGCTCCCCGTCCAACTCGACGTGTCGGAGGAAGACGACGTTGTCCGCGAGGTAGCTCACGCCGGAGCCGGTCGCGGTGAAGTCGCCGACGACGGACTGCGTCTCGTCGGTGAGGAACGTCGTCACGCCGGCGTTCGCGAGGTACCGCCCCAGCGCGTGGAGCCGACGGGTGAGCCGGTCCTCCTGTCCCTCCAGCGTGAGCCGGTAGCCCGCCACGCCGTCGACGACGACGAAGTCGGTGTCGTTCCCCTCCACCTGCTCGCGGACGAGCGACGCGAACTCCTGTGGACCGTACCGGAGCGGTTCGATCTCGACGACCTCCAGGGTCCCCGCCTCGACCATCTCCGTCACTGGGATGCCGATCGCCTCGGACCGCTCGCGGAAACTCGGCCACCGCTCCTCGAAGAGGTACACGACTGTCCGCTCCCCGCGCTCGGCGGCCGCGGCCGCGAACTGCGTCGCCAGCGTCGTCTTCCCGGCGCCGGTCGGCCCGGACAACACCGTGATCGTCCCGCGCTCGACGCCCCCGCCGATCATCGTGTCCAACTCTGCCACGCCGCTGGACAGCTGTTCCAGATCCGTCTCGACCGTCCGCTCGCCCGGTTGGAGCGCCGGGAACACGGACACACCCGTCTCGTCGATCCGGTAGGCGTGCTCGCCGGAGAGACTACCGGAGCCGCGGAACTTCGGCACCGAGACGGTCTCGACGGGACCGCTCGGGTCGAGTTCGATCAACCCGTCCGTGACGAACTGGAGGTCGTCGACCGGCAGGTCGGCGCTGGCCTGTGCGGTGAACACGACCGTCGCGTCGCGCTCGGTGAGGAACCGCGACAGGCCGAGCACCTGCTGGCGGAACTGGTGGTCGTCGGGCGTGAGGTAGTGGAGCTGTGTGATCGGGTCGACGACGACGCGGTCCGGGTCGACGCGCTCGACCGTCTCGCGCACCTCCGCCCGGAAGGAGCCACCCTCGACCTCGTCGGGCGCGAACACGTCGTAGGTGCCCTCCTCGGTGAACACGTCCGCTCGTGGCGAGAGGTCACAGACCACCACGTCGCTCGTGTCGATCCCGACGGCGGCGGCGTTCGACCGGAGATCCTCGACGTCCTCCTCCAAGTTCACGAACAGCGTCGTCTCGTCGGCGTCGGCCGCGTCGAGGAACGACAGCGCCAGCAGCGTCTTCCCGGCGCCGGCACGGGCACTCACGACGTAGCTCCGGCCGGCGAGTAGTCCGCCGCGGAGCACACGGTCCAGTCCCTCGACCCCGCTCGTGACACGGGTCGGCTCGGCCTCGGTCATACCCGCTCCGACGGGCGGCACGGCGTTAACTGTTCGCCAGCGAGACCGACGCCCCGCGGACGGCGCCTCGCTCGTCGTCGGCCCGACCCACGTCCGGTCGTCGCGGTGTCGGCACCGTCGCCTCTCGCCACCGGATCGGAACACCGCCACGCTTGTTACGCACGCGACAGTACGGAGAGTGAACGATGGCCGACGACTCGTGGTCGGACGACGGCGGTGCCTCGGATCCGGGGACCGCCACCGAGCAGCGCTCGTCCGATCAAGACACGGTCCTCCTGGTGGGAGCCCCGGACCGCGACCGCGAACTGTTGGCCGAGTGGCTGCGTGGGGTCCCGCGGTACGACGTGATCGTCCGGGGTCCCGACGACGGTCCGCTCCCGGAGTACGACGTGGCGCTCGTCGACGCCGGAGTGGTGGGCGCCCGCCGCCCGGAACTCCGTGCGAGACGCGAGGCGGCGGACCCACTGTACCTCCCGCACGTGGCGATCGGCGGGGACGAGACGGCGGCGGACACGGAGTTGGTCGACGACGTCGTTCAGACGCCGATTTCGCAGGACGACCTCGGCCGGCGACTGGAGAACCTCCTGCGGGCACGCCGCACCTCGCTGCGACTCTCGCAGGTGCGCGACCAGTACGAGCAGTTGGTCGCGTTGACGCCGGAGACGATCCTGGTCGTCCGCGACGGGACGATCCGGTACGTCAACGACGCCGGCCCGAGTCTGTTCGGTGTCGAGAGCGCCGACGACCTCGTCGGCCGCGCGGTGACGGAGTTGGTCCACCCGGACGACGAGCGCGCGATGCAGACGGCGCTGGCGACCGTCGAGCGCGACGGCAGACTGGAGGAGTTCCTCGAACTGGAACTCCTCACCCCCGACGGAGAGAGTCGTGTCGTCGAGGCGGCGGGCGTCACGGTGACCTACGAGGGGGAGCCGGCGGCGCAGTTCGTGGTCCGCGATCTGAGCGAGCAGCGCGAACGTCGCCGACAGCTGACGCTGATGAGTCGCGCCGTCGAGTCCGCCTCACAGGGGATCACCGTCGCGGACGCCCAGCAGGACGACGAGCCGTTAGTGTACGCCAACGAGGCGTTCGAGCGACTGACCGGCTACGACAGACAGTCTATCCTAGGGCGCAACTGCCGGTTCCTCCAGGGAGAGGGGACCGACCCGGAGACCGTCGCGCGGGTCCGGCGGGCCGTCGACGAGGAGCGGCCGGTCTCCGTCGAGTTACTCAACTACCGCGCCGACGGGACGCCGTTCTGGAACCAACTCGACATCGTCCCGATCCGCGACGACGACGGGTCGGTGACACACTACCTCGGGCTCCAGACGGACGTGACCGAACGGAAGACACGCGAGGAACGGCTCTCCGTGTTGGACCGCGTGTTGCGACACAACATCCGCAACCGGACGAACGTGATCGCCGGCACCGCGGAACTCCTCCTGGAGGGGTTGGCCGAACCAGAGGACGGCGACGGAGCCGACGAGGACACCGGAACTGGAGCCGACGAGAGCGCGGCGAGCGCCACCCTCGGCTTCGACGACGAGACCGCCCTCGAACGGATCGTCGACGCGGCGCGAGAACTCGAGGTGATCAGTGAGCAGGCCCGCGAGTTCCAAGCGATCGTTGGGGACGACGCCGTCGAGACCGTCGACAGGGATATCCAGTCCGTCTTCGAACGGTTGACCGAGACGCTCGCCGACGAGCCGGGACGACTGGCGTTGCACGCACCGGACGGGTCGTTCGTCGTCCGCTGCCACCCGAAACTCGCGACCGCGCTCGCGGCCGGCGTCGAGTCGGTCCACCGGTCCGACCCGACGGGGATGGACCTCTCCGTGGAGTTGTCGCGGCGCGACGACAGAGTGATCCTCGACATCGTCGACCGCGGCAACTCGATCCCAGAGGCAGACCTTGAGGCGATCGCGGCAGAACGGGAGACACCTATCGAACACTCGCGTGGGCTGGAACTGTGGATCGTCCGCTGGACCGTCCTCGCCTCCGACGGCGACGTGAGTGTCCGACTCGACGGCGACAGCCCGTCGTTGCACATCACCCTCCCGGCTGCAGACGGGCAGACGGACGACGGAGTCGCCGCCGTGGCAGACGACGGAACGGAGGTCGACGACGGAGTCACCGCCGTGGCAGACGACGGAGCCGACGCCGACACCGAGACAGACGACGGTAGCGACACTGGCGCCGGGTCGTAGCGTCGGAGACGGACCGCGACGTCGAACCTCGTCCGACTCCGTGACCGCCGGCGCGTGACACAAAGCCCTTACACCGACGAGTTAAATCGACTCTCGTGAGACGATCCCGAACCGAGGACGTCGACCTCCAGTCCGACGACGGCGGCGATCCGGTCGCCGCCGCGAGCAGTCGGCAGGTCGTGGTCGCCACACTCCAGTGGGGACTGGTCCAGACGTTCCTGCTCCAGACGGCGGCCGGTGTGCTCGCCGGCTACGACGCGTGGATCGGCGGCGTCCCGCCGGCGTGGCCCTCGTCGCTCCGGTTCGCCGCCCTCCCGGCGTTCCTCGTCGGCGCGTACGGTGGCTACCGGTGGCTCGAGGCTGGCCCCGGCGCGGCGACGAGTGACGCGCACCGACGACGCGTCCGGTTCCTCGGCGTGTTCCTCGTCGGGTGGGCACTCGCCAGCGTTCCGGCGCTCGTCTGGGAGCTGGCCGTCACAGAACCGCTCGGCACGCCCGCGGGGGCTCTTCTCCCGGGGCTCTCCGGTCTCGCTGCACTCACCGCTGCGTGGCTGTTCGGTTACCGGACGGGTGCCGACGGCCCCGCGTGGTACCGCCGTCGGCGGGGGCACGTGCTCGGTGCCGTCGCGGGCTGTCTGACTGGGATCGCCGTCTGCGTGCTCCTCGTCGCTGCGGTCGGCCTCACACTCGACGGTCCCGGCCGCACGTCGACACCTGCTCGCGTGACACCGCTCGTCGGCGTCGCGATCGCGACGCTCGGGGGTGTCGCAGTCGGTGCGCGGGTGCCCGACCGGGTGCGCGAGTACCTGACGCTCCTGGTCGCGTCGACGTTGGCACTGAGTGTCGCCGTCGGCGTCGGCGCCGTCTTCCTCGCCGTCTCCGGCCTCGGTGGGTCACTCGGCGGTCTCGCCGGCTCCGTCGGTGCCACGCTGGCGTTCGTCGTGCCGCTCGCGAGTGCGCTCGTCGCCTCGGCGGTGGCCGCGTTCTGGGCGGAGACGGACGTGGTGGCACGGGTGGTGGGGTGACGGACTCACGCCGGCTTCAACCGCAACAGCGGTGCGTCGCCCGCGTCGACGATGGCGTACAGGTAGCCGTCCGGCCCGGTCTCCACGTCGCGGAGGCGCTGGTTGCGGTCCTCCAACAGCGTCGGGGCCTGCCGCACGTCGGTGCCGTCGACGACGAACCGGGCGATGGCCCGCGAGGCCGTCCCGGCGACGAAGAGGTCGCCGGTCCACCCGGACACGCGGTCGCCGGTGTAGAACGTCGTCCCGCTGGGTGGGAACCCCCCGGAGCCGCACGGCCAGCCGAACACCGGCGCGATCACGTCCTCGCGGTCGTCGTGTGACACGCCGATCGGGTCGCCCGACCCGTAGGTACACCCCTCGTCGGCGACGGGCCAGCCGTAGTTGCCGCCCGCCTCCAACACGTTGATCTCGTCGCCGTCCTGTTCGCCGTACTCCGACTCCCAGATCGCGCCCGTCTCCGGGTGGACGGTCAACCCCTGCGGGTTGCGGTGGCCGTAACTGAAGATCGTGTCGCGGGCGTCCGGGTCGTCGACGAACGGGTTCGACTCCGGCACGGAGCCGTCGGGACGGAGGCGCAGGATACAGCCGAGTTCCTCGTCGACCCGCTGCCCGACGTGGTCGGGACCGAAGTTCTTGAACTGGCGGTCCCCGACGCTGACGTACAGCAGGTCGTCGGGGCCGAAGACGGCCCGCGAACCGTAGTGCCCGCTGGACTCGACGAACGGCTCGGCGGCGTGGAGTCGCTCGAAGTTCCGCAGTCGTCCCGCGTCGGTGTCGAGTCGCCCGCGGCCGACCGCCGTCGACGACTCGCCGTCGGAGCCGGCGACGGAGTAGGTGAGGTACAGCCACGGCTCCTCGGGGTACGACGGGTGGACCGCGGCGTCCAGTAGTCCACCCTGTCCGCGAGCGAACACCGACGGCGCACCGTCGACGGGCGTCGTCGCGCCGCCTCCGGGGTCCACCAGTCGGAGTGAGCCACCCTGTTGGGTGACGAGGAGCCGGTCGTCACCGGGGAGTGTCGTCACACTCCACGGCGAGGCGAGACCCGTCGTCACCGTCTCGACGGTGTACGACGGTGTCGGAATCCGGTCGTCGCCGTCTCCGTCGGAGCCGTCGGAGTCGTCGCCGTTCGCCCCACCGCCGCCGTCGCCACCGGAGCCACTCACCTCGGTGTTCTTCTCGACGGAGAACGTCGTACAGCCGGCCACCCCGGCCGTCGTCGCGGCGCCGAGCGCCGCCAGGTAGTCGCGTCTGTCCATCGGCTCGACCGTAGGGCCGTGGCGGTATCAACGACACGTCGCGTGACCGGACTCGAGACGAGACGAGAACCCGTCGCGGGGGTCGCGACGCCGGAGAGGTGGGTTCAGGTAGCTGGGCACCCGAGGTGGAGTGTGACACGGACGGTACTCGTCGCCGGTGCGACCGGGACACAGGGCGGTTCGGTGGTGGACGCACTCCGCGCGGCGGACGCTCCGGTCGCCGTGCGCGCACTGACGCGGGACCCGACGAGCCGCGAGGCACGCACGCTCGCGGACCGCGGTGTCGAGGTAGTTCGGGGCGACTTGACCGACCGCGAGTCGATGGACGCCGCCGTCGACGGTGTCGACGCCGTCTTCGGGGCGACGGCGGCGTCGTCCGGCGACGGGGAGCGAACGCAGGGGATCACGCTTGCAGACGCCGCCGCGGCGGGCGATCCGGACCAGTTCGTCTTCAGTTCCGGCGGGAACGCGGACCGGCGTCCGGGCGTCCCACACGTCGACGCGAAACACGACGTGGAGCGCCACCTCGCCGATCTCGACCTGCGGACGACGGTGATCCGCCCGCACTCCTTCTTCCAGAACTTCGAGCGCGAACGTCCAGGGATCGAGGAGGGGCGCCTCGCCGTCCCGCTGCCACCGGGCGCGGACCACGTCCTCGTCGACGCCCGCGACGTGGGACGGTTCGCGGCGCGAGCGTTCGCCGAGCCGGAGCGGTTCGACGGCGTCACGGTCGAGTTGGCCGGCGAGGTGACGACCGCCGAGGCGCTCGCGGAGACGTTCGCGGACGTACTCGGCCAGTCCGTCGCCCCGGTCCACCTCCCACTGGAGTCGGTCGGCGACGAGCAGGCTGCGTTCTTCGAGTTCCTCTCGACGGCCGAGGCGGACCCCGACCGGCTCCGCCGCGAGTTCGGCTTCCACCCCCGCTCGCTGCGCTCGTACCTCGAGGAGACAGGGTGGGGCGAGCGACGCGGCCCGGCTCGGTGATCCGGCGGCGTCTCCGACACCCGCTCGTCCAGTGAACCGTCAGTCTCTTGCAGAGTCGATCGCAGGCGACGGTATGGAGTTGCCACCGGTCGGGCTCGGGACGATGGGTGTCGACGACCCGACCGTCGTCCGCGAGGCGCTCGCCGCGGGGTACCGCCACCTCGACACCGCACAGATCTACGAGAACGAGACCGTCGTCGGTGCCGGGTTGGCGGCCAGCGACGTGCCTCGCGAGTCGGTGACGGTCGCGACGAAACTCTGGATCGACGCGTTGAGGGACGACGCCGTCCGCCCGAGCACGGAACGGAGTCTCGACCGCCTGGAGCTGGACGCGGTCGACCTGCTGTACGTCCACCGACCGCGTGGCGAGTACGACCCCGAGACGACGCTCCCCGCCGTCGAGGCCGTCCGACGTGCGGGCCTGACTGCGGCCGTCGGACTGAGCAACTTCGACCCGGACCAGTTGGCGGTCGCACACGACCACCTCGACGAGATCGCCGCCCACCAGGTCGAGTTCCACCCGTACTGGGGCGACGAGCGGCTGTTGGCCGACGCCCGCGAGCACGGGTACCCGATCGTCGCCTACTCTCCGCTGGCGGGTGGTGAGGTGCTGTCGGACCCCGTGATCCGCGAGATCGCCGACACGCGGGACACCTCGCCCGCGGCGGTGTCGATCGCGTGGGTGTGTTCACACGACCCGGTCGTGACGATCCCGAAGGCGAGTTCGCCGGCCCACCTGCGGGCGAACCTCGCCGCGGCCGAGTTGGAGCTGTCCGACGCCGAGATCGAGCGGATCGACGGGATCGAGCGCGAAGTGGAACTGTTCCCCGAGTAGCGCCGCCGCCCGAGGGTCCTCCACTGCGGCCGGCCGAGTGTTCCCCCACCGGAGCGGGGCGAGGGTTTTCGTTCACCGCGCGCCTACGACGGTTCGACATGAGTGGGCCCGAGGGTGACGTGTCCGGTGTCGGTGACGCCGACAGCGGTGCGACGACCGACACCACCGCCGGTGAGACGGCGACCGACCCACCCGACCCGGAGTCGGGTGTCGTCGTCGCTCCCGAACGCGTCCCCTCCCCGAGCGAGTTCGCGGCACGAGACGAGCGGGGTGACGCGGCCGACCACGTCGACGGAGACGACGCCACCTGCGTCGACGACCCCGAGGCGGACGCCCCCACCGGTACGGTCGTGTGGCACCGCGAACACCTCCGCACGGCGGACCAGCCGGCGCTGGCCGCGGCCGCGGCTCGCAGCGACCGCGTCCTCCCGCTGTTCGTCTTCGACCCGACGTTCTACGGCGACCGCGGGTTGGCGTGTGACGCTCGCGTCGCGTTCATGCACGACTGTCTCCGGGACCTCGACCGCCAGTACCGCGCGGCCTGCGGGACGGGACTCACACTCGCCCACGGCGACCCCGTGGCCGTCCTGGAGCGGTTCGTCGACGCCGGCTGGGACGTGGTCGCGCCGCTGTCGCCGACCGGACGGTACGGGCTCCGGCGCGACGAGCGCGTCCGCGAGCGGTGTGGCGTGCGATTCGTCAGCGGCGACGGTCTCGTCCGCGGCGTCGACGACCCACGCGAGAACTGGCAGGAGCGCGTCGAGACGTGGCTCACGGACGACCAGTACGACTGGGACCCCACCTCCGTCGCGGTCGACAGTATCGACACCGGCGTCGGCGTCGAGCAGATCGCCGACACCTACGACGTGACACCGCAGAAGACGATGGTGCCTGAGGGTGGGACCGCGGCCGCGTGGGACCAGTTGGCGGGGTTCGTCGACCGGATCGCCGACTACCCGGGGAACATCTCCTCGCCGGTGGACGCCCGCGACGGCACCAGCGGGCTGTCCCCGTACCTCCGGTTCGGCTGCCTCTCCGTCCGACAGGTGTTCCAACACGTCCACGACGCCGCCCCGGCGTGTCGCGGGCGCGAGATGTTCGTCTCGCGACTGTTCTGGAACCTCCACTACCGCCAGAAGCTGGAAGACTGGCCCGGTTGGCTCGATACCGCCTGCAACCCGGAGTTGGAGGGGTTCAACGCCCACCGACGCGACCCGGAACTGATCGCGGCCTGGAAGGACGGCGAGACGGGGTTCCCGATGGTCGACGCGAGTATGCGGTGTCTCCGCGAGACAGGGTGGCTCAACTTCCGGATGCGGGCGCTGTGTGTGAGCTGTTACTACCACGTGCTCCAACAGCCGTGGTGGGACGGTGCCGACTACTTCCACGAACACCTCGTCGACTCCGTCGCGGCGATCAACTACACCCAGTGGCAGTACCAGTGCGGGCTCGTCGGGAAGCCGACGCTACGGCTGTACAACCCGGCGAAACAGGTCCGCGACCAGGACCCAGACGGCGAGTTCGTCCGGCGGTGGGTCCCGGAACTGGCCGACCTCCCGGACGAACACCTCCCACGACCGGAGAAGACGCCGCTGGCCGTCCAGCGGGAGTGTGGCGTCCGGATCGGCGAGGACTACCCGTACCCGGTGCGGGAGTTCGAGGCGGCCAAAGAGGAGTTCTGGGACCGCTACGAGGCGGTCCAGCCGCGGGCGGCCGCACGACTCGCCGACCCCGAGGTCGCACGCCGCGCGTCGCTGTCCGGCGGCTACGACGCCGCTCGCGCCATCGCCGCCGAGTACGGTGAGTCCGACGAGGAGGCGACTGGCGATCAGACGAGTCTCGGCGCCTTCGAGTCAGCTACCCACCGCTGAAGCGGTGGGCTTGTCGGTGGACTCCCGTTCGAACTCCAAGCTGGAGTGGACACTGGATGTGTCGCTCACGTTCAACGTCCCCGACTTCAGGGCCAGCTGGCCGGTGCCCAACCCATCGGGACGTTTGCCCGATGGTACAGCTAACAACCGCAGACCGATGTTCTTCGAGGCGTTGTAGTCCCCGTCGACCTCGTACCCGCATTCGTTGCACGCGAACCACCCCGTCTCCGGGTCACGGTTCGTACTGGATTGGTGGCCACACTGAGAGCAGGTCTGCGAGGAAAAGGCAGGGTTGACCGACTCGACGCGAATCCCGTACTCGCTGGCTTTGTACGCGATCTGCTCCTGGAGTTCCCGGAACGCCCAGTTGTGCATCTGGCGTTTGACCCGGTCATCGTGGGCGTCCATCCGCTCGCGGATGTGGGTCAGGTCTTCGACGGCGATGTACGAACAGTCGTGGGACAGAGCTTCCTCCACGACTCCGCGCGAGATGTTGTGCAGGCGGTCCAAGACGAAGCGGTTTTCTCGTCCCGACAGTCGCTGTAACACCTGCCGAGCGGAACGAGTGCCTTTGTCTTGGAGGCTTCGTCGCACGCGGAAGTAGTGGTTCTGCCTCCACAGCAGTTCGCCACCGTCGAAGAACCGTCCCGTGCTGGTTACAGCGACGTTCTTCAGGTTCAAATCCACACCCAGCACCCGGTCGCCGTCCCGTTGCTCTACCTCTTTTCGCACGACGATGTGGAGGTAGAACGTGTCGGCATCCGGGTCGTAGTGGAGTTCGCCCATCCGTTTCTCGTAGTCGTCGTCTTCGAGGTACGACCGCTGGTACTCACCGAGTACGAAGTCGGATTCGACCCGGCCGTTCACCGTCGAGAGGGTCGCATACTCGTCTTTGATGGTGAGCGTCCGCTTGTCGTACACGACGGTTGACTGGTCGAAGGTCGGGAGTGGTCGGCTGTTCCCCTTCTTCCAATCTTCGACGGTGGATTTCAGCATCTCCACGGCCTTCGAGTACGAGCGCACCACGAGGTTGGCGGGGAGGTCGGTTTCGTCCCGTAGGTCGTGGTACACTTCGTCGTGGATGGTGGACTTGTTGGTAATCAGGTAGCCGTCGTCGTTCTCGCCGTGGTTCACGGTGTAGTTGACGGCGGTTTGGAACTGCTGGATGGTTTGATGGAGGTCGTCGTGTTGCTCATCGGGCACGTTGAGTTTTACCCGAACCGTTCGGTCAACCTCCATCACGACTTCACACATAGGCCAGTTTCTTATGAGCGTTTGGGAGTGAGTCGGTCGTATGTTGATAGGGTGTCACGGTGTTGTCGGCTTCCTCCCACCCCTGAAGGGGTGGGCTTCCGCCTTGCTCCGCTGTGAGGACGGCCCGGCGTCGACCGGCCGGCGACACCGGCGCCCGTCAGAGATCACCGGCGAGTGCGGCACGGAACCGCTCGGCGGAGGTGGCGAGGTACTCTGCGTCGTCGGTGAACACCTCGACGGAGGCGGTCGCGTCGGACACGGTCTCGGCGATCACCGGGCCGAGCGCGTCGAACTCTACGTCGCCGCTACCGACCGGGAGGTGTGTGTCGCCGCGGTGGCGCACGTCGTGGACGTGGAGGTGAGCGACGCGGTCGCCACGGGTTCGGAGGAACTCGACGACACCCTCCGTGTCCGCCTCCGCGGCCGCGTACCCCACGTCGAGACAGACGCTCACGTCCGCGGCCGTCGCGAGTTCGCCGACTCGGTCCAACGAGAGTCCACCGGCGTAGCCGACGGTCTCGAAACACACCTCGACGCCGTGTGCCGCGGCGCGGTCCGACAGTTCCGCGAGTCGGTCGATCAGCGTCTCCGTCGCGTGGCCCGCGCCGCGAGCACTCGGGTGTGCGACCGCCCGCTCGACGCCGACACTCGCCGCCACCTCGCACAACTCGTCGACGTACGCCGCCGTCGCGGCGTCGATCTCCGGCACCGGGGTCGCGATCGGCTGGTGGTACGGGAGGTGGACGACCGGGTCGAGTCCGGTCTCCGCGAGCACCTCGCGGACGGCGTCCGGCGCGAACTCCTCACGCGTGATCTCTCCCTCGCCGAGACCGAACTCGACGAACGCGAACTGTTCGGGCAACTCCGTGGCGGTGTCGAGGTACGGCCCGACGGCGGCTCCGATCTCCATACCACCCCGGTCGGGCGCCGGACACCTGTGCGTGTCGTCGTCGATCCATCTCCCTCGACGTGTCGGAACGTTGATACCGGGCTACGCCGTCACTGTCGCCGTGCGACGATTCCACCTGTTCTACGGCTCGCTGTTGGTCGCCGGTGTCTCGTGGACTGTCGGTGTCACCCCGACACTCGTTCGTGACGCGGTACGTCCCGTGGACGTCGGTTCGCTCGTCGCGAGCGTCGGCGTGGCGCTGGTCGCCACCTTCGCACTCGTGACTGACTCTCCCGACGAGTTCGAGGGGTCCCGGGTCGCCACCCTGTCGACGGGGGTCGGCGCGGTCGGTGCCCTCGTCGTCACACTGCTCCGACTCCTGTGAGTCTCCCACCGCCGGTCGAGCGCCGGTGTCCGGCGACGGTGGACACACTCGGCCCGATTCGTAGCCCGTGCGATCCGGGTGGAGTTATAACGAACGCGTGACAGACGAACGTGTACCCGCGGAGGTCCGCTCGATGCAACTCCACCCAGACCGCGTCCACGTCGTCCCGCTCCAGTACGAGTACGACAGAGTGATCGAACCGCTCCGGAGCCACGGTGCGGACGTGGTGTACCTCCTGTACGACGAGACACTGCCGGAACGGCCGACGTACTGGGACGAGTTGGGTGCGGAGATCACCGACGGGGTCGTCGCCGAGAGCGACTGCCACTGGATCGGTGCCGACCACGGCGACCCCTACGACGTGTTCGGACTCGTGACGACGCTGTCACAACACCACTTGGAAGACAGCACCGGGGTGAACGTCGCGACGGGGAGCACGCTCGCGGCCATCGGCGCGGCGTTCGGCTGTATGGACACGGACACGGCGGCACAGGCGTACTACCCCCACGCGGCCTCGCGTGCCGTCGACGGAACCGAGGAGCCGGTCACGTCCGGCTACGACGGGGAGACGGAACTGGTCGAGTACCCGATCTGGTCCCCCTCCCGGGAGCAGGTCGCGATGCTGGCCGTCGTCACCGTCGAGAGCGACTCCGTCGCAGACCCGAAGAAACGCACGTTGATCGACCGCGGGCTGGAGTTGGCGGTCCGGCACGACGAGACGCTCCCGTTCGTCGAGGGGGCGGTCGCGGCCGCCGCGGACGACCGCGCCGACGGCGAGCCGATCGAGTTCGGCACCCACCTCTCGCGGAGCGAACAGGTGAGTGCCTACGCCCGCCTGAGCAGTCACGTCACCGACCCGCTGGAGGACCGGGGCTACCTGGAGACGCGCGAGTCCGGCCGACAGGTGATCCTCGAACCGACGGAGACCGGCCGGAAGACGCTGCAGGCGTTCCGCCACGAGATCGAGTCGCTGCTGGACCCGCTGTCCGAGATCTACCGCCGCAGCGGCATCCCCGACGCCGAAGTCCCCGACTGGCTCGAACCCGACCTTCCGGAGTACTGATAGGACTGGTTCGCTCGGGACGGCCTCTCGGGCACTGCTCGACTCGTTCAGCATTGTAACGATGTCGTCGTTAGTAATCACACAGTACTGACACACGTCCCCGGCGTACGGGAGAGTGAGGTGACACGAGATGCGCCCCAAAGCCCCCGCAGATCCGAAGACGAGTTGGAGCCACGAACGTGACCGCACCGTCTCGGGACGGTCGGTCCTGCTGATCGCCGCCGTCGCGGTCGCGTTCCTGGCGACGCTGCTCGTCGTCTCGTACGTCGTCCCACTGTTGGGCGCGCTGGCCTGACGGGAGCCCCGTTCACGCCTCTCGCGCCCGCAGTCTCGGCTCCGACGGGACCGAAGGGCCGGCGGGGCGACACGCTCGCCCCACCGGCCCGGTCCCCCCGGCCGGTCCGTCGTGGAGCCGGACCGACCGGTGCCCTCCACCTCGACGCTCCGGCCCTCCACCTCGACGCTCCGACCCTCCACCTCGACGCTCCGACCCTCCACCTCGACGCTCCGGCCCTCCACTCGGAGGCGGACGACGCGGGCCGTCCACTTCCCGACGCCACTCGTGTGTCGTGTCGAGCGCGCCACCGTCCGAGCGGAACCGCTTAGCGCCCGCGGACCCACCACCGAGCGTGCCCACTCCAGACGGAGCCGTCCCGACTGCCGTCACCGACGCCACGGTCGTCTACGGCGGGGTACTCGTCGACGACGGCGTCACCGTGCTCGCCTGTGGCGACCGACGGGCTACGGCGTTCCTCACGGCCGTCGGGACCGTCCGCCGTGACCTCGACCGCTTCCTCGGCGACCTCGAAGACGACCTCGGAACCGACCTCGGACGAGTCGGTCGCTACGGCGAGTCGCCGCCCGACGACGACCCGCCGACTGTCCACGACCGCGAGCGTGCGGCCGCGCTGACGCGACGCGCCCGAGCCGTCGCGTTCCACCTCCAGACGGCGGACGGGCGGTGGCGACGAGTTCGCGAGACGGACCGAGACGCCTTCGCGTCCGGAGAGTCGCTCCCCGCACTCGCACGACTGGCGCGACGCACGAGCGAGGACGCCCGCCGCCGGGTCGCGGCGCGACCACCGGCCGTCGTCGACAGACTGGCGGACGCACTCGACGAGGGTGGATTCTGACCGAGGTCGGCCGGCGACGCGATCGGTCCGGATCGTCCGACCGTGCGATCACACGACCATCCCCGCGCAGGGAGCGTAACACACATACTCGCCAGTCCAGTGATCCCACCCGATATGCAATTCTGTGACGAGTGTGGCTCGATGATGCACACGGAGGGCGACACGTGGGTGTGCGGGTCGTGTGACAACGTCGACGAGCGGGACCCGGAGGCGGAGGCGGCGATGACGACGCGGGACGGACAGCGAGACGACGGCGCACCCGACGTGGCCGACGCGACCCGAGACGCCGACGAGACGGTCGCAGAGCCGTGTCCGGCGGAGGACTGCGACGGCGAGCGGGCGAACTACGAGATGCTGCCGAAACCGGGCGGCTCCTACGAGGTCCGCCTGTTCACCTGCGTCGAGTGTGGTCACAAGTGGCGCGGGTCCTGAGGGCGCGACTCCCGCGCGGTCACCACTCACCTGCGAGACGTGTGTCACGACCGACGCGTCCAGAACGCGACGGTCGCGGCGAGCAGTCCGAGGGCCGCGGCGACACCGGGGACGCCGAGCCGGATCGCCTCGTCGGTGACCCCGAACACGTCCAGCGGAGCGAACCCGTTGAGGGTGCCGGCGTACCAGACGACGAGCGCCCCGAGTGGGAACGCTCGTCGACCGCCCATCCAACCGAGTGCGGCCGCGACCCCGGCCAGACACACCACACCACCGAGCGGCGCGACTGCGGCGGCCAACTCGCCTGCGAGTGCGAGTCGGACGGACACACCACTCACCGACGCGACGCCGACGAGCACCGCCGCGGCCAGCTCCGCCGGTGGCCGTCGGTGGGCGTACCGTGTCGCGCCGATCACCGGCACGGTCCCGTGACGGTCGGCTCGGACACCGACGGCAGACCAGACGAACAGCGGCCAGATTCCGGCGACCGGGAGGACGACCGCTCGCGCGGTGTCGGCCGACACCGCGAGACCGGCCACCACGAGTGCGAGTGCCCCGAGTCGCCACCGCCGCGACTGGCCGGCGAGTGCGACACGGAGTTCGCCGAGTACGAGTCGCCCCCACGACGCCGACCGCGTCGTGTCGGACTCGCCGAGCCACGACAGATCCGACACCGCACCCGACGCCGCAGCCGGTGCCCCCGTTCGCTCCGAATCCTCGCCGGTGGCGCCGTGTCTGCCGTCGTCGCTCGTGGCGCTGTGTTTACCGTCGTCGCCGGTAGCGCCGTGTCCGCCGTCGTCGTTCGCGAGCAGGTCGCTCCGGTCGAACGCCACCGCCCCGACGACGAACAGTGGGAGCGCGGCGGCGACCAGGAGTCCCCGACCCACGAGCGCGTGACCGTCCAACCGAACTCCCTCCCAGACGAAGCGGTCGGTGACCGTCGCCCCGCTCACGCCGAAACTGGGTAGCCGCGTCGGTGTCGATCCGTCGGCGAGCGCTCGCGCCGCACTCTCGACGACCGGGGTGAACCCGAGCGGGTCGACCCACGCGAGGGTCGGTCCGATCGTCGGATCGGGGAGTCCCGGGGCAGAGACGCCGACACTCACCAGCCCGACCGTCGCGCCGAGGACCACGAGTCCGCAGCCGACGGCGACGTAGAGTCCCCCGGCGACCGAGTGGAGTGGGCGGACCGACGCGAGGACCGCGATCACGGCGGCGGCGAGGACGACGGTCGGGACGACCAGGAGGAGGAACGTGATCACCCCCGTCGGCGAGACGGCGACGCCGAGCGAGACGAGACTGGTGAGCAACGCACCCAGGAGGACGACCCCAGTGAGCGCCCCGAGCGAGACGACGGTCTCGACCACGGTCGCGAGGAAGACCAGTCGATCCGAGGCGGCCGTCGCCGCGCAGACCTCGCCGACGCCGGTCTCGCGGTCCCTCTCGAGCACGCCGCCCGCGACGACCCACCCACCGAGCAAGACGACGGTCGTCGCGGTCATCGCGGCGACCGACACGAGCCACGGTCCGTTGCGGACCGGCGCGACGGTCCCGCCGAACGTCAGCCCGACCGTACCGGTCGTGATCGAGGCACCGAGGTAGGCGACCACACCGACCGCCGCGAGGAAGCGCCGTCTCCGTGTCCGTTCGCGGACGCGGCCGCGGACGATCCGGGCGAGACGACGCACCGTCACCGCTCGACCACCCCTGGGTCGACCGCTCGGGTGGCGGCCGTGTCGACGATGTCGAGGTAGGCGTCCTCCAGCGTCGGCTCCCGAGGTTCGGCGTCGGGCGTGGGTCGCTCCGTCGCGATCACGTCCACAGTCACGCCGTCGCTCGTCCGTGTCGTCGAACGCACCCGGTACCGCTCCCGGAGGTCGCTCACGCCCTCTCGATCCGTCTCGACGGTCCAGCAGTGACCCGCCACCCGGTCGATCAACGACGCCGGTCGGCCCCGCTCGACGACGCGGCCGTCGGCGAGCAACACCACGTCGGTCGCCGTCGCCTCCACGTCGGGGACGACGTGTGTGGAGAACACGACGACTCGCCGTTCGCCCAGTCGGGTCACCAGATTCCTGAAGCGGACACGCTCGGCCGGGTCCAGCCCCGCGGTCGGCTCGTCGACGATCACCAACGCCGGGTCCGACAGCAGCGTCGCCGCGAGGCCGACCCTGCGACGCATCCCCCCGGAGAAGGTTCCCAACCGCTCGTCCGCCGCGTCGGAGAGGTTCACGGTCTCCAGCAGCCGCTCGATCCGGTCGGCGGCGGTGTCCGACGGCACCCCCTCCAGCGCGGCGACGTAGTCCAGGTACTCGCGGGCGGTGAGGTTCGGGTAGACGCCGAACCGCTGTGGGAGGTACCCACACACCCGTCGGATCGCGGCCGGCGTGTCGGTCACGTCCTCGCCGTCCCACTCGATCCGCCCACTCGTCGGACTCGTCACTCCCGCGATCGTCCGCAGGAGGGTCGACTTCCCGGCGCCGTTCGGTCCGAGGAGTCCGAGCACGCCCACGTCGGCCTCGAAACTCACGTCGGAGACGACGGTCGTCTCTCCGTACCGTTTCGTCACCTCGTCGACACGGAGGCGGGGACCGGTGTCGCTCACGCGTGTTCACCTCCGTCGACGGCGTCGCGCCAACTTCTCGTGTCCACGAGCGAGCCGGCGACTCGCGTCCGTCCGTACACCGCGAGCGCGACCAGTGCCGTCACCCAGATCGGGACGGTCTGTGAGAGGTACCGGAGCGCCGTCGATGTCGTGCCCGCCGCCGCGGCGGGGTCCATCACGACGTTGAACATCCCGTGACACAGCATCACCGGGAGGATACTCGGCCCGCTCTCGTTGTACAGCCAGGTGAACACCACCGAGACACCGACGACGACGACGGCGTACGCCGGGAGCACCACCACCGACCCGTACGAGTCGACACCTAGCAGGAACATCGGGATGTGCCACACCGTCCAGACGACACCGACGACGACGCTCGCGGTCGCGGCGTCCGTCCGCTCCTGCAGGACCGGCAACGCGAACCCACGCCACCCGAACTCCTCGTTCCCGCCGTAGAGCAGCGTCGTGGCGACGAGAGCCGACGGGATCTGCGGCGGGAGTCCGACGAGGACACTCCAGTCGGCCGACCCGGTCCACAGCGACAGACCGCCGACGATGGCGACGGCCCACACCGCAGGTAGCCCGAGTGCGACGAGGTACCACCGCAGGTCGGTGCGGGGATCGAGCACGCTGCGGAGCCAGGCGCGGACGCTGTCTCCACGGAGGCGTGTGACGATCGCCGCGGCGACCGCCGGTCCGAACGCCCCGACGACGACCCCGGCCTCGACGCCGGCGAGCAGCGACGGCACCCACACGCTCCAACTCAGTGCCAGCGCCAGCACGAAGTAGGTGGTTGCCGGAGCCGACTGTCCGATCGACCGAACGCGTGTTCCGATTCGCGTCGACATCACGAGGGTCGTGGGGCGGGGAGGTGTAGAAATCGCGAGCCCGGCTTCAGTCCGTGAATCTGGGTGGCATTTATGATCCCAGGGGGCAGACACGACCCTCATGGCGGACGAGGGGGACCTCGAGGCGATCGGTGCGGTTCTCGAGGACGACACGACCCGTCGTATCCTCGCCGAGACCAGCAGTGAACCCATGACAGTCAACCAGTTGGCGACACACGTCGACGCCTCGAAGCCGACCATCTACCGTCGCATCGAGCGACTCGAGGACCACGATCTGGTCGCTGCGACCATCCACCCGTCGGAGACGGGCCCCCACGAGAAGGTGTTCCGAGCGACGTTCGACCGGGTGGTCGTCAGCCTCGAAGACGGGACGTACACGTACGACATCGAGCGGACCGAACGGATGTCCGACCGCCTGACACGGTTCGTCGACAAACTCTGACCCATGCTCACCACGACGCCACTCCAGTCCGTGACGGTCGAGACGGTGCTCGCGGCGAGTCAGTTCCTCGTCTCGCTACTCGGCCTCACCATCGCGTACATCGCCTACGACGGCTACCGCCGACACGACCGGCTGACGATGTTGTACTTCTGTCTCGGGTTCGTGCTCCTGTTCGGACCACCCGCCGTCGTGGGTGTCGCGGTCGTCTACGTCGGCGTCGGTGGCGAGGTCGCGGCAGCCGCGATCACACAACTCTCGAAGATCCTCGGGCTCGCATTGGTCGTCTTCGCACTCAGAGTCGACCGGTGAGCGGCTCGCAGACCGGGGGAAGCTTCGAGAGGGTGGCCACCGACCGGGGGAAGCTTCGAGAGGGTGGCCGCCGACCGGGGGAAGCTTCGAGAGGGTGGCCGCCGACCGGGGGAAGCTTCGAGAGGGTGGCCGCCGACGGGGGAAAGCTTCGAGAGGGCAGCCGCCGACACGCCGGTGTGGCAGACGTCGCACTCACCAAG
Organism: Halobaculum sp. MBLA0147; assembly: GCF_041361345.1. Classification (NCBI taxonomy): domain Archaea; kingdom Methanobacteriati; phylum Methanobacteriota; class Halobacteria; order Halobacteriales; family Haloferacaceae; genus Halonovum; species Halonovum rutilum. The sequence goes on from NZ_JBGKAD010000003.1 coordinate 23,652, forward strand.
CAGCGCGTGGCACCGGACCGCGTCGACCGACTCCGCGAGTGGATGGCCGAGGTGAAGACCCGCGAGTCGGAGGCGTTGGAGACACTCGCCCACGAGGGGATGGTCGCGGAGGCGGCGTTCCTCGACGAGGGACCGGAGGAGACGTACCTGTTCTACTACATGGAGGCCGAAGACGTCGACGCGGTTCACGAGGCGTTCGAGTCGTCACCGTACGAGATCGACCGCGAACACGCGGCGGTGCTCCGCGAGGTCGCCGCCGAGGAGCAACCGGACGAGCAGCCGGAACTCCTCTACCACCTCGTCGACGGCGACGCCGCCCGCGAGCAGGACGGCGGCTTCTCGCCCGGCGGTGTCGAGCCCGCGGACGCGGCGGACGAATCCGACGGCGACCCGGACGCGGCGGACGAGTCCGGCGACGACTCGACGGAGTGAGGAAGCGCGCGGCCGGGATTCGAGGGAGTGACCCGGAGAGACGCCGGTCAGACACGCCCCGGTCGTGCGACGGCGTCGCGGTCGAAACTCCGGTCCGCGACCCGACAGAGTCGTTCGGCGGCCATCCGCGCGCCGACGACGTTCGGCGACAGCGGCCCGACCGAGGTGACGGCGAGCGCGCCGCTGACGTGCACTCGCGAGCGACTCCCGTCTCGCCGACGCCAGGCGAGGGTGTCGTCGTCGAGGATCGGGTAGTCGTGCTCGCCGCGCGCCAACGACAGTTCGTCGGCGACCGCGCCAACCAGCGAGTGCTCGGCGACGGACTCCACGCCGGTCGCGAGCACGACCCGTGCGTCCGCGACCGTCTCGCCCGACGCGGTCCGGAGTCGGAGCGGTCGCCCCGTCCCGGCACACGCCGTCTCGGGGCACGCCGACCCGCTCTCCGCTCCCGCGTCGTCGACGGTGGCGGCGACGACTTCGCGCTGGCGCGCCGCGAGTCCGCCGTCCCGACGTGCCTGCCGCAGTCGTACCGTGAGGTACGGCGGGACGGTGCCGTCGTTGCGTGCCGCCTCGATCAGTTCGTACCGTTCTGGCGCGCCGGGTGGGAGGCGGTGGAGCGTCCCCTCGACGTGGCTGGGCCGGGTCCACGCAGTCGGCGCCTCTGCCTGTGACACGTCGAGTGAACTCCGACACAACAGCGTCGCGTCGCGCTGCTCGCCGAGTCGACAGGCGAACTGGCCGGCCGTGACGCCGCCGCCGACCACCACGGGGCGCTCGTCGGCGGCCAGCAACGCGTCCGTGTCCAGATCTTCGTCCCAGACGTGCGAGACGGCGGCACCGTCCGGCAGCGACGCGGCCCACTCCGGGACGCGCAACCCGCCGTCCAACCCGACGGCTAACACCACTCGGCGACCACGAACGTCGCCGACCGGTGTCTCGACGTGGAGGGGTCCCTCGCCGGGTGTCGGCGGGCGCGCGGCGCCACCACAGCCGGCGTCGGCGTCTGCGCCCTCGGCTGACGAGATTCCCGTCGCGGTCGTCATCACGTGGGTCTCCTCGAGGTCCCACCGGTCGACGGTCCAGTGTGCGTGATCCAAGAACAGCGACAGTGACGGCCGGTTCGGGTAGTCGGTCGTGCCGATCAACTCCCGCGTGCGGTTCCGCTCGCTCGCGAACCGCTCCAGCGAGTCCGACGGGACGTCGAGGTGGTGGCCCACGGGCGACCGGAGCGTCTGTGTCCCGGAGCGGTGGGCGCGCTGCTCGAAGGTCGCGAGGAACTCCTCGTGTGGGTCGACGATCCGCATCTCGTCGGTGCCGTACCCCGCCGCCCGAAGGTGTGCGGCCACACAGACGCCGTGGACGCCGCCGCCGACGATCACCCACTCACACGGCCCGGTCACTGCGGTGTCACCTCCGACGCGCCGGTCGTGCCCACACACGGCCCGAACCGGCCGGCGGATACTCCCTCGACGGGCGCCTCCTCACCGCGGAGTCGCCCCGATCTCCGGGTGGGCGTGTGTGGACCTCTCACGACCACCACTGGGACGCCCCGGTACAAATACTGTGTCCCGTGGGTATCGCGAGTGAGACTCGGGGTCAGGGCGGCGACTCGCCGTGTCGCGGCCGGTCACGGCACCGCGACGCACGGCCGACTCAGACGTCCGCAAGCGGTCCGAAGTCGTCGACCGGGAGGACGGAGTAGTCGACGGTGAGGGTGTCCTTCGTCGCACGGATCTTCCCGACGAACGTCGAGATCTCCTCCAGGTCGCCCTCCAGGATGAACAGTTCCATACAGTGGTGACCGCCCACGTGACTGTGGAAGTTCGAGACGACCGTCTCCTCGTGGTCGTGCCGGAGTCGCATCATCTTCTCTTCGACGCTCGTCGTGTCGTAGTCGAAGACCACCGTCACCACGCCCATCAGCTCCCGTCCCTCCAACTTCTTGTCCTCGAACTCCCCGAGGAGGTTCCGACTCGCCTCCCGGATCACCTCGCTGCGGCCGGTGTACCCGTGATCCTCGGAGAACTCGTCGAGCCGATCCAGCAGTTCCTGTGGCATCGAGACACTGACGACTGTCACGTAACAACCCAGGCGGTTCGAGTTGTTAAAGATTGAGGGGCGTTCTCACGCGACGACGGCGTCGGGACACACGCTACCGCCGAGCACCGGTCCGAGTCACTCCGTCTGCGCCGCTCCGATCGCTCCCGGCGGGTGTGACCACCGTTCCGTCGACACGTCGTTCGGTATCGACGTGTTCCCCTCCACCGTCCTCACGCTTCGCAGTCGTCGCGAGGCGGTCGCGGTGTGTGTCGCCGAACGTCGTCGGGTACTCGAGTCCGTATCCGACGAGGCGGTCCGCGCCGACGTGGGCGGTCCAGACGAGCGCGACGAGCACGGCCAGTGGTGTTCCCGACACCAGTCCCGCACCGCCGAGCAGTGCGGGTGCGGTGTACGTGTGTACGAGGTTGTACAGTCTCGCCCCCACGCGTGGGCCGGCGAGGCACCCCAGCATCGCGAGGTCGGGAGCGAACGCGAGTACCACGTACAGCCAGATCGGCCCGCCGAGCCACGCGAACGCCGCCGTCGCGGCGACGAACGCGGCCAGTCCCTCCACCCGGAGGAGTCGGGTCGGTGTCGGGTCGAGTCGGCCGAATCGTGTCGTGTTCATACAGTGTGTACGTAGCGAGTCACGATATACACCGCCGTGACCCGTGTCGATACGGCCGTCGCCTTCCCTTGTAGTACCTTATACACACACTATCGGTACAGACAGTCTGTCACACCTTACTGGTAACCACTATATACTACCTCGGTGTCACGCTATCTCGTGATGCAGTGGACGAACACTCGGCAATCTCGCAGTTCGGTAGACGATACTGTACCGCATTTCGAAAAGAGTGAACGGTGTGCTCTCGGAGACGGCGGCCAGGCGGCAGATGTCCGGGCTGACGCCGAGGGCGAGTCGCGGGGTGATCGCGCGTGACCCTCGGCGCGGTGCTCCAGTCGGACGTGACGGCGGTGGCGGACGCCGCCAGCGCGGTGTGGGTGTTGGTGGTGTCGTTCCTGATCTTCTTCATGCAGCCCGGCTTCGCCCTGCTGGAGGCGGGGCAGGTCCGGGCGAAGAACGCGGGCAACGTCGTGATGAAGAACATGACCGACTGGTCGCTGGGCGTGTTGGTGTACTACGCACTCGGCGCAGCGGTCGCGGCACTCGCCGGCTACGTGACGACGCCGAGTGCGGAGTACGGCGCCGAGATTGCGTACACCGTCGCCAGCGTGTTCGCGTACGTCACGACGCCGACGGCGTGGGTCGGCTGGCTGTTCGGGGCGGTCTTCGCGATGACGGCCGCGACGATCGTCTCTGGCGCCGTCGCCGAGCGGATGAGCTACTCCGCGTACGTGTTCTACGTGATCGCCCTCGTCGCCGTGATCTACCCGGTGATGCAGGGGTTCGCGTGGGGCGGGAACGGACTCTTGTCGTCGTCGGGCTACCTCGGCCAGTTGATCGGCGCGGGGTACAAAGACTTCGCGGGCGCGACGGTGGTCCACGCGCTCGGTGGCATCGCCGGATTGACGGCCGCGTACATGGTCGGTCCCCGCAAGGGTCGGTTCGACGAGCAGGGGAACCCGCGGCCGATCCCCGGCCACTCGATGCTGTTCGCCGTCATCGGGACGCTGTTCCTCGCGTTCGGCTGGTACGCGTTCAACGTCGGCACGCAGGGCGTGTTCCTCCAGGACGGGTCCTTCGCCGGCGCGGAACTCGGCCGCGTCGCGCTCAACACCACGCTGGCGATGGGCGCCGGGATGGTCGCCTCGACGCTCGTCACTAGCTACTGGGAGGGCAAACCCGACCCGCTGTTCGGCGCGAACGGACTGCTCGCCGGACTGGTCGCGATCACCGGCGCCTGTGCGCACGTCACCTGGGTCGGCGGGATCGCACTCGGCGTGATCGGCGGCGCACAGACGCCGCTCGTCTACCGGTGGGTGGTCGACTCGCTGGGCGTCGACGACGTGTGTGGCGTCTTCGCCGTCCACGGCTCTGCCGGATTCGTCGGGACACTCCTGATCCCGTTCTTCGACGTGGCCGGGTTCTCCGTGGCACAACTCGTCATGCAGATCACGGGTGTGCTCGTGATCGGCACCTGGACGGTACTGACGACGATGGCCGTCCTGCTCGTCGCGGACGAGCTGTTCGGGCTGCGCGTCTCCGACGAGGACGAACTGACCGGGCTGGACCGCGTCGAGCACGGCATCGCCGCCTACCCCGAGTTCGGCGAGCGCGAGTCCGGCGTCGGGGAAGTCGCGACGGACGGCGGTACCGGGACGGAGGAAGTCGCGACGGACGGTGGCACTCGCGAGCCCGACGCGGTGTCGGCGACCGGCACCGACGCGGAGCGTGCCGATCCCCCGGCGGACACCGGAGGTGACGATGCGTGAGTGACGCACCCGACGAGGCCGGCGACGCCGCTATCGGGACGGACGAGACGGCGGATGGCGCGGGGAAACTCCAGATGGTCGTGGCGGTGATCCGCCCGGAGAAACTGGGGGAGGTGAAGACGGCACTGGCACGCGTCGGCGCGCCGTCGCTCACGGTCTCGGACGTGTCCGGGCGCGGCTCACAGCCCGAGAAGACCGGTCAGTGGCGCGGCGAGGAGTACACCGTCGACCTCCACCAGAAGACGCGAATCGAGTGCGTCGTCGCCGACGTGCCCGCGAGCGAGGTCGTCGACGCCATCGCCGAGGCCGCCAACACCGGCGAGGCGGGCGACGGGAAGATCTTCGTCTTGGACGTGGCCGACGCCTACCAGATCCGCACCGGCGCGACCGGCACAGACGCGGTCTGAGTACAGTCCGCGCCGCCGTCGCTCTCGGGTCTCGGAGACGACGCGGCGCGAGTCTGCACGTTCGCGACTCGACTCCGTACCTTCGCGACCCGTGTCGCCACTCCCCGGCACCCGAGGCTCGGTCCCGCGACACCGGCCACTCGTCGTCTGGCGACACGAGAGAAGAGAGAGAACTGCGGTCACGAATCTACGACGGAGGATCACGACGGCGTGGTCACGAAGCCGCCGACGTGATCGTCCGCGTCGCTCCACACTCGGTCGTTCGCTCTAGTTCTGGATGCGGTCGACGACGCGCTGGCCGAACTCGCTCGTGCCGAGCTTCTCGCCGCCCTCGATCTGCCGGTGGAAGTCGTAGGTGACCTCCTTCGCGGCGATGGTCTCCTCGACGGCGTCGCGGACGAGCTCCGCGGCGTCGTCCCAGCCCATGTACTCGAACATCAGGACCCCCGAGAGGATCAGCGCACTCGGGTTGACCTTGTCCTGGCCGGCGTACTTCGGCGCCGAGCCGTGGACCGGCTCCGCGAGCATCCGCCCGTGACCGAAGTTCCCACCGGGCGCGATGCCGAGCCCACCGATCTGAGCGCCGGCGGCGTCCGAGAGGTAGTCACCGTTGAGGTTCGGCATCGCGAGCACGTCGTACTCGTCGGTGCGGGTGAGCAGCTGCTGGAGCATGTTGTCCGCGATGCGGTCGTTGACGACGACGGTGTCCTCGGGCGCCTCGCCGTCGCGCTCCTCCCACAGCGTGTCCTCGGTGATGACCTCGTCGCCGTACTCCTCCTCGGCGACCTCGTAGCCCCAGTCGCGGAACTGACCCTCGGTGAACTTCATGATGTTCCCCTTGTGGACCAGCGTGACGGAGTCGCGGTCGTTCTCCAGCGCGTAGTCGATGGCCTCGCGGACGAGTCGCTTCGTCCCGAACTCCGTGATCGGCTTGATCCCGATCCCGACCGGTCCCTCGTGGATGGAGTCGTATCCCATCTCGTCCTCGATGAACTCGCGGACGCGAGCGACCTCGTCGGTCCCCTCCTCGAACTCGATCCCGGAGTACACGTCCTCGGTGTTCTCCCGGAAGGTGACCATGTCCATCTCCTCCGGCTTCGACACCGGCGACGGGACGCCCTCGAGGTGGTACGTCGGCCGGACGTTGGCGTACAGGTCCAGCGTCTGTCGCAGGGCGACGTTCAGCGAGCGGAACCCGGCGCCGACCGGCGTCGTCAGCGGGCCCTTGATCGCGACGCGGTGGTCGCGGATCGCCTGCACCGTCTCGTCCGGCAGGTTCTCGTCGTACTTCTCGCGGGCCGTCTCGCCGGCGTACACGCGCATCCACTCGATGTCGCGCCCCGTCGCCTCGGCGGCCGCCGAGAGCACGTCCTGGGCCACCGGCCCCACGTCCTCGCCGGTGCCGTCACCGTAGAGGATCGGGATGATCGGGTTCTCGGGTACGTCCAACTCGCCGGTCTCCTCGTCGGCGAGCGTGATCTTCGCCCCACCGTCCGGGGCCTCGATGTGCTCGTAGCTCATAGACACGTCGCCGTTTCTGTGGGGCCTGTAAAGGCCTGCCGTTCTCGGTCGCAACTGCACGAATCGGGAGTCTCCGACCGTGTGAGTCGTGAACGTGGGGAGATGTCTCCGCCGGTGTCGAGAGCTGACTGACGGCGTTCCCGTCTGGTCTCCCGTCCGCGTTCTGCTCGGCGGTCTAAATGTTTATATCGCGTGAGGAAGAAGGTTCGAACGAGATGAGCCAGTCCGTCGAGGTCTCCGACCGACAGCTGATCCCGCTGAGCCTGCTGGAGGCGGCCGACGGCGAGATCTCGGGACGGACACGGCTCCAGAAGCTGGCGTTCCTGATGGTCGAAGAGGAGTTGGGTGAGGACTACCCGGACTACGAGTTCGAGAAGCACAACTACGGACCGTTCTCGAAGACCTTGCTGCAGGATATGGAGCGACTGCATCACGACGGAGTCGTCGAGGAGGACGAGACGAGAACCTTCAGCGGAAACAGACGCCACGACTACGAGATGGATCCAGACTTCCTCGGTTCCGTCGCGGACCTAGTGGAGTCGGGCGACGAGCGCGCGCGTGAGGCACTCGAGGCAGCCAGGAAAATCGTCGAGGAACACAACGACAAACCGATTCGGTCTCTCGTAGAGGACGTGTACGAAGCGCACCCCGAGTATCTCGAGAACAGCGTCTACGAGCGGTGATCACTCCGTCTCGTCCGTGGCGTTCCGAGTCGTGTCGCCACGGTCCCGTGCGTCGTCACTGGCTTCGAGTGAGCGAGTCGATCCGGCTTCGTCCTCGTTCGCTTCGGGCGGTTCGTCCTCGTCGCCACCCTGCAGATTGCGGAGGTACTGGAGCAGATCGGTGTGACGGTCCTGTAGTCTCGTAGTCTGATTGGTCAGTGCGTCGTCACGCAGATACACGTGAGAGATGTCCTCGTAGTGGTGGTACGACAAGTCTCCCCGCGAACCACTCTCGCCGTCCGGCCCCCTCCCACCACCGTCGGTATTGGACTCGTCGTCGGTTCCGTCCGGTGTACGAGGCTCGGTCAACAGTAGGTCGTACGCTTCAGACGGTGAGCCCAACCCGACGACCTCCCCGACCACCCGTTCTCCGTCGGACGTGATCACCTCGACAGTTTGGTTCGCTCCGGTACCGACACTCTCCACGAACTTCTCCCACGGCTGTTTCAACTGAGTCCGTTCCTGTCGCCGTTGGTCGTAGGTCACGTACTTCGCCGTCCCGTAGACGTACCCGAGGAGCACCCCCACCAGACTCTCCCAGAGTATCAGGTGTGTCGATTCGAGAATGGAGAGCCGCGAAATCGACCCGACACTCAGCCGTTCTTCGACCACCAGCCACGAGGGGCTCAGCCACTCGAGGAAACCGACTCGGAACGTCGGGACCAACTCCCGCCAGAGAGCTACTATCGCGAGTGACACGAATCCACCGATCGCCATCAGCACGAGCCGATTCACTCGTCCTCTGTCTTCGATCGCGACGTTCGCCCAGTAGTACGTCCGAACCGTGAGGTACCCAGGAATCAACAGAAACAGGAAGAACAGCAACTGCCGGCCGAACGAGACACTCGTCTGGAGTCCCACGTCGGGCGTCACACCACCGCCGAGTGTGGCTGTGAATTTAGTCTACTCGATCTGTTCCAACTGGGTCAGAGACACACGGAGAGGCCCACCCGAACGCCCACCTCACCCCTCCCACGCCGACAGCGGTTCGCCGGCGACCCGGCGGTACAGCGGCGGGAACTCGGCCAACTTCGCCGCCCCGATCAGGGCGTAGAGGTAGGCGTCGAGCCGCGCACGCCACCACGGGTAGCGGTCGTCCGGTTCGGCACCCTCTACCTCCGCGACCCGCACGTCCGAGATGGCGCGCTCGGCCATCCGCGTCACCAGCGGCGGCGGGTTCGAGCCGACCACGTTCCGATACGTCGACCGCGCCCGCCCTCGTTCGCGGAACGTGTGTCCCGAGTCGAAGTCCGTGTCGTCCGGCTCGACGACGAGTCGGTCGACCGCCGTCTCGTGTGCCCGCCGGTCCGCGAGTGCCTCCGAGAGGTCGACCGCCTGGCGGACGAGCGAGTCGCGAGCGACGTCGTCGACGACCCGGTAGTCGAGGTCGAAGAGCCACCACGCCAGCCGGCGGTGGGTGTACTCGTACGGCGTGACCGACGAGTCGTCGTCTTCGCCGACGTACCGCCGCTCGACCGCGTTCCGCGACGGGAACGACTCTACCTCGGCACGCAGCTCGTCGACGACCGTCGCCAGCCGGTCCGCCTGCGGTGTCGTCGCCGCGCCGTCGAGCCGGTCGCGCACCAGCGCGTGGAACCGCTCGGCGGCGTCGATTTGTAACTCCGCGCGTCGTAGGTTCTGCTCGAGTCGTGCGACCACGTCCACCGGCGGCTCCGAGGAGTCGTCGAGACGGTCCTCCCAGTCGAGTGTCAGCCGCGAGCGGACGAGTTCGTGCTCGATCCGGTAGTACCACGCCAAGTCGCGCCCCGGCTCGGCGACCGGGTACGGCCGCACTGCAACCTGGACGGCCCGTGCCCGCTCTCGCTTCGCGTCGAACCGCTCGCGGAGTCTGTCGGGCTCCGCCTCGGGGTGGTCGAGGTAGGTGCGTGCCACGCCGAGGTCCTCGGCCGCGTACTGGATCCCCGACCGTGCGTCCCAGAGTGCGTCGGCGTACTCACCCTCTGCAAGTGCGTCGCGTGCGTTCTGCAGCCATCCCCCGTCCCCGAGGAAGTGGTGGTCGAGCTCCTCCGTATCGATCCGTTCGCGGAGTCGCGCCGCGGCTTCGACGGTCTCTGCGAAGAACTCGATCGCCTCACGCGCGTGTGTCTCGGTGACCGTCGGCCGCCAGAGGTCGCGGGTGCCCGGTGGGTCTGGGTAGTGTCGTGTCGCCGCGTCGGTGAGGGGGTCGGGCAACGCCGTCGGGCGCGTCGCGCCGACGCCGGCCGTCCCGACGACCGTCGCACCGGCCGCCCCGGCGAGGAGCTGTCGTCTGGTCGAGGAGAGGAGGTCGGGGACCATCGGGTCGAGGCGTCGTCCGTCCACGGTAAAAGTCTCGTGTCCGACGGGCGTGAGGCGTGTCCCGTCGGCCGATCGGACCTGTACCCCGTCGGCCGAACAGACGTGTGTCCCGCCGGCCGATCAGACGCGCGTCTCGCCCGGCGCCGACGGGGTGTCGCGGTACGTGCCGGTGACGGTCACGAGTCGGCCGTCGACGGTCACGTCACGCTGGGTCGCCTCGGTGCCGAGCGCAGCCTCCACGTCCGCTCGTGCGGGCACCGCACTCTCCTCCGCGAACAGCAGCGCCAGGTTCGAGACGAACTCGTCGTCGTCGAGCGAGGCGCTGGAGGCGACGCCGCGGACCGTCCCCTCCAGATCGAGTTCCGACGCGGCCGCCGCCGGGTCGTTCTCCCCGCCGCCCGCCGCCTCGCGTACGTCTCCGGCCGGAACGTACTGCGCACTCTCGATCAACCCGGCGTCGAACTGCGAGACCAGCCGCTCGTAGTCACTCGTACTCGCCCGGTACCGCTCTGTACGACCCGCCTCGCTGTCGATGACGCGCCGCGTCACCGCCGTCGTATCCTCGATCTCGTCACCGGCGACGAAGACGACCAACTCCTCGGAGAGTGCGACCGTCGCCCGCGAGCCGGACTCGTAGAGCGGGACCTCCTCGTAGGTCGTCACCCGCTCGAACCCGCGTGTCCCCAGTGGGTCGGCGAGTGCCTCCGTGTCGTACTCCCCCTCGAAGACGATGCCGGCGTCGCCGACGACGTGCACGTCGTCCGTCGGGCCGTCGAACTCCGTCAGCCGACCGAGCCCGACGAGGTTCGAGACGACCCCCACCGACAACACACCCGCGAAGAGGACTCCGACCGGGTACGCCGCCAGCGGGTCGTCCAACTCCGAGAGGCCCGCGCCGTCGTCGCTCGGTCTCGGTGTGGGTGTCTCCGTCTGTTCCGCCGTCTCCGTCGTGCCGTCCTCCGGTGTCCCGTCGTCGCCGAGCGCACTCAGTCCGGCCCAGTCGAAGGAGACGGCCGTGGTGCCGCCGTCGTCGACCGCCTCGCTCGCGACGAAGTCACTGTACCGCGCCGGCCCGCCACCGCCGCCGACGCCGCCCAGTCCGGTACCCGAACACCCGGCGACGGCCCCCAGGCCAGCCGCCGCGACTCCCGCTACGAACTCCCGTCTGTCGAGGTTCACACACGCCGTCCGAGGGCTCGACTTCTATATCTCGTGGCTCACAGCACAGACGCGTCTCGGACGCTCGACTCCGAGCACCCGACGGACGGCCCCTTCCGATGGGTCCCGAGTTGCCTCCGCCGTCTCACTCGACGCGTCGGGTCCCACTCCGCGACGACGCCGTCGGAGACCGCCTCACAGCAGAGTGTATTGTGCTATTCTCACAAGTCTTTTCACGGAGCGGGACCGACCGAGAGGTGACGATGAACCCGGAGGACTTCCCGACGACGGACGCGACGGTACCGGAACTCACACCCGCGGCGCTGAAGCGACGCCTCGACGACGGCGAGCGGGTGACGATCCTCGACGCTCGTGCGCCGGACACGTTCGCGGAGTGGCACCTCGAGGCACCGATCGCAGAGGTCGTCAACGTGCCGTACTTCGAGTTCCTCGACGCCGTCGACGGCAGTCTGGACGAGACCCTGTTGGACCGCGTTCCCGAGGCGGAGCCGTTGGTTGTGTTGTGTGCGAAGGGTGGCGCCAGCGAGTTCGTCGCCGGCACACTCGCCGAGGCCGGTCGATCGGTCGTCCACGTCGTCGACGGGATGCGTGGCTGGGCCCGACTGTACGAACGCGACGAGGTGACGGACTACGACGGGCCGGGGACCGTCTACCAGTACCGACGGCCCTCCAGCGGCTGTCTGGGCTACCTCCTCGTCGCAGACGGCGAGGCGGCGGTGATCGACCCGCTGCGGGCGTTCACCGACCGGTACCTCGCCGACGCCGCGGCACTCGACGCGGAGTTGGTGTACGCACTCGACACGCACGTTCACGCGGACCACGTCAGCGGCGTCCGCGAGTTGGTGCGTGAGGGTGTCACCGGCGTGCTCCCGACGGCGGCCGTCGACCGCGGCGTCACCTACGCCGATCGGGTCGAGACCGTCGCCGACGGCGACACACTCGCGGTCGGGACGGCCGAGATCGACGTGCTCCACACGCCGGGGCACACGAGCGGGATGACCTCGTACCTGCTCGGTGACTCCGTGTTGACCACTGGCGACGGGTTGTTCGTCGAGAGTGTCGCGCGCCCGGATCTGGAAGCGGGTGCCGACGGGGCCGCCGACGCTGCGCGCCAACTGCACGAGACGCTCCGGGACCGCGTGCTCGCTCTCGACGACGACACGGTGATCGGCGGCGCGCACTACGGCGACGGGGCGGAGCCGGCCGCCGACGGTACGTACACGGCACCGCTCGGCGAGGTCGTCGACCGGATGCCGGTGTTGACTGCCGACGAGGAGGCGTTCGTCGACACCGTGATGACCGACATGCCGCCGCGTCCGGCGAACTACGAGGAGATCGTCGCGACGAACCTCGGTCGGGAGACGGCCGACGACGACGAGGCGTTCAAACTAGAACTGGGGCCGAACAACTGTGCCGCCAGCGACGCCGCGATGACGAGCGACTGAGCGCCCGGCGCCGCTCCGTTCGACTGCCGACGGCATCGCGCCGTTCGACTGCCGACGACGCCGTCTTCGCACTGTCGGTGTGGGCAACTGTCCTGCGGGCACTCACCCAGCGTGGGGCCTGACGAGGTGAGTGGTCTCCGAGAAGTCACCGCCTCCAGCACTCAGACCAGCAGTTGTACGTCCGCTCGGGCCATCTCCTGGAACGCGGTCGCCGCACCAACGCCGGTCGTGACCCCGTCGAAGAAGTCGTCCTCGTCGTAGTCGAACAGGTCCATCGTCATCTGACACGCCTGGAGGTCGACCCCGGTGTCGAGTGAGGTCTCGATCAACTCCGGGACGCTGGCGACGTTCTCGGCGTCGATCTTCCGACGCAGCAGGCGGCTCGTCACGGCGTCCATCCCCGGCAGCGCCGCCACGGCGTTGGGAACCGAGAGGTTCGGGTTCCCGACCGCCGACAGCGACAACTCGCTCGCGTGCTCCTCGTGGAGGATCTCGAGCCCCCAGAACGTGTGGAACACGGTCACGTCGTAGCCGAACGCCGCCGCGGTGGACGCGAGGATCAACGGCGGGTACGCGGCGTCGAGTGTCCCCTGCGTGGCGACGATCACCATCTTCTGGCTGTCCTCGGCGGCCGCCGTCGCCGCCGCCGTCTCCTCCCGGAGTGTGTCGAGCTCCGCCTCCAACGCCTCGACGCGAGCCGCCAGCTCCGCCCGCGTCGGCTCGTCGGCACTCGCCGCCGTGTCCGGTGTGTCCGTCGACATGGTCAGGCGGTCCGCTCGACGTAGTGGCGGTACACGTCCCCGTCCTCGACCTGCTCGACCAGTGTCACGCCGTCGGTCGTCTCGGCCCACCCGGCGACGTCGTTCAGACTACCGGGGTCCGTCGCCAGCACCTCCAACACCGCCCCGGACGCGAGGTCGTCGACCGCCTGTCTCGTCTTCACGACCGGCATCGGACAGTTCTCTCCCCGTACGTCCAGCGTCTCCGTCGCCTCGACTGTGGAACTCATGTACCCGCCACTGTGCCCGCCTCGGTGAAAACACTGTCGACTGTATTGTGCTATTCTCAATAATCTACACTGCCGCCCGAGACGCCGAGAGACACGATCCCGGTACTCGGGGGCTCTTGCGGGTAGAATCGGGCTGTAGACGGGCAGGCCGCAGAGTCGCCCGCCGCGAGTGATATTGTAGATGTGAAGCTTTATTGCTGTCGCGAGTTCACCGAGAGACGACAGATGACGACGACATCGACGTGGGTCACCCACGAGAAACGAGCCGAGCTACGGCGTCTCGGTGCTGGACGAGGCGGCGGGACTCGGACGCGCGCCCCGCGACGACTCGTCCGGTTCGAGGTAACGAGTTCGCTGCGAGCAGTACAAGACCGGCCACACGGCTCGCGGCGAGTCGACGCTACGGATCGTGGTGCCGCGGAGGTGTCGCAGTGATCGACCCGACGCCGATCGCTAGCACGCTGCCACCGCTGGTCCGCGAACTCTTCCCGAACGGCGTCGTGCAGTACGCAGCCGGTGGGGTGTTAGTCGCGACGGGCATCGCGGTGATCTACCTCGCGACGGCCATCGTCCCGGGCAACAGTACGTTCCTCGAGACGACACTGTCGTACGTCTCCGACCGCGAGCGGTTCCAGCAGTCTCGGTTCCGCGCCTCTCGCGACTGGCGAGTCGTCTTCGCCGCGAGCATCGTCGCGGGTGCGGCGCTGTGGGGACTCGTGCTCGATCCCGGCGCGTTCGTCACGAGTGTGCCGCCGTGGCGACTGTTCGCCGGCGGTGTGCTCGTCGGGGTCGGCACCAGACTCGGCAAGGGGTGTACCGCGGGCCACGGCGTCTGCGGACTGGGGTCGCGGTCGCGCACCTCCCTCGTCAACGTCGCCCTGTTCGTCGGCGTGGCGATCGCGACCGTAGCCGTCTTCGGCGCGCTGGGGGTGGCGGCGTGAGTGACGCGTCGACGGACGGACGACACCCGCTGTTCTACCCGGTGATCGTACTCGGCGGGCTCGTCCAGGGGTTCGGACTCGCCTACAGCGGGATGGCGCGCCCGGAGGTCGTCCTCGACTTCCTCCAGCTCGAGGACCTCGGACTGGTGTTCGTGATGGGTGGTGCGGCAGTCGTCTCGGGGGTCGTGTTCGCCGTCGTACCGCGTCTGTTCGGGCGGGCGCCGCTCACCGGCGACGAACACGGGCGTCGGACGAAGTCGATGGATCGCAACGTCGTGTACGGTGGCGTCGTGTTCGGCGTCGGCTGGGGGATCTCTGGGATCTGCCCCGGTGCCGCCTACGCCAGTCTCGGCGTCGGGAACCTGCCGATCCTCTGGGGTGTCGCCGGCATGTTCCTCGGCGCGTACGCACAGGGGTACTGGCGCTCGCGCTCGACCGGCGGAGCGACCGCCCCGACACCGACCGGGGACGACTGACCGTGCCCCGAGACGACGTCGACCCTGGTGAGCCCGCCGAGGCGGGCGGAGACTCCGGATCGAGCGCACCGGGTGACGGTGGCTCCGACGAGTCCACGGGCCCGCGAGCGTGGACCGACGCGGCGATCGGCCGGGGGTTACTCGACGAGGAGATGGGGCCCAGTTCCGCGATGGCGCACCTCTACCGCGGGGAGATCCACCGGATGAAGTTCTGGCGCGAGCGCCTCGACCGGACGACGAACTGGGCCGTGTTGGTCCTGGCGGGCGTGTTGACGTGGGCGTTCTCCGACCGCACGCACCCGCACTACCTACTGCTCGTCGGTGTGGCGGCACTGTGTGTGTTCCTGTTGATCGAGGCGCGGCGCTACCGCGGCTACGACATCTGGCGCTCGCGCGTCCGGACGCTCCAACAGAACGTGTTCGCGCCGGGCTTGGACCCCGAACGCTCCGTGACAGACGGCGACTGGCGTGGTCGACTCGCGGAGGACTACGCTCGTCCGACGCTGAAGATCTCCACCGAGGAGGCCGTCGCACACCGGCTCCGACGCGTGTACCTCCCGCTGATCCTCGTCGTGATCCTGGCGTGGGTGGCGCGGGTGGTCGCGTTCGCACACCGTCCGTGGCCCGCGAGCGCGGCCGTCGGGTCGATCCCCGGACTCGTCGTCACGGCCGTCGTCGGCGTGACGGTCGCGACGCTGGTCGTCGTCGCCTGTCGCCCACGAACGTGGCACGGTCACGAGGAACTCAGAACCGAACGGCTGCGACGCGACGACGAGTAGTCGAGCGCGTGCCGTCTGTGAGTCAGCTCTCGGCGGGCAGCGTGTCGTCCACGAGTCAGCTCTCGGCGGGCAGCGAGACGCG
The DNA here is from genome assembly GCF_041361345.1 of Halobaculum sp. MBLA0147. Classification (NCBI taxonomy): domain Archaea; kingdom Methanobacteriati; phylum Methanobacteriota; class Halobacteria; order Halobacteriales; family Haloferacaceae; genus Halonovum; species Halonovum rutilum. The sequence continues at coordinate 39,380 of NZ_JBGKAD010000003.1, forward strand.
AGCGGCGTCGTCGTACTCGTCGCGGAACTCTCCGATCAGCGTCCCCATCTCGGCGTAGAACTCGTTGAGCGTCGCCTGCATCTCGTCGGCGACCTCGTCGGTCGGCCGCGGCTCGAACACGTGGTAGTAGCCACCCTCGTCGTAGTTGATCTGTTCGCGCTCGACGACACCGGCGTCGACCAGTCGCTTCACCGACCGGTAGGCGGTCGACCGCTCCCTGTCGACCACGTCCGCGATGTCGTCGACGGTCATCGCCGTGTCGCTCTCGGCGAGGACATCGTACACGCGCCGGTCCAGGTCCTTCAGCCCGTGGAAGCAGTCCAACAGTCGCTCACAGTCGATTTCGCCCCCGAGGTACTCCGTCATCGACGCTGGCATACACGCCGTCTACGACACGACCGGGCAAAAGTGTTGCCCGAATCGCGAATACTCCCGGGGAGACATCCGACCGGACGTGTCCCGCCACTGAGCTTTCTCACCCGGCGATGTGTACGCCGGTGCTGTCGGTAGAGACGAGCGTCTCACTACGAGGCCGAGCCACGGGCGTACCTGTCTTGTGAGAGGCGAACAACACAGGGAGTCTCCGGCACGGACGAGGCCGCGACCACGACGCCTTCGGACGGGGGTCACTCCGTCGACCGAGTCGGCCGCCCTTCGGGCCACGCGACCGCCGCTTGGAGTCCGAACCAGTTCTCGACGGTGCCGTCGGCACCGGGAACCGGGACGAGGCTCACCCGGTTCCGGAACGGCGTCCCGTCGCGCCGCTCGTTGTGGAGTTCGACGGTGACACCCTCCCACGTTCGGAGTGCCTCGACGAAGTCGGCGACGGCCTCCTCCGCCGTCGCGTCCGTCTGGAGCAGCCGCGGGTTCTCGCCGTGGAGCGTCTCGGCGTCGTACCCGGTCAGCCGACAGAACGTCTCGTTGACCGCCACCAGCGGGGTGTCGTGGTACGCCGGGCCGGCGAGCGTGACGCCGAGTGGCGCCTCGTCGAGCACCCACACCTTCCACGCCAGCGACACCTCTCGCGGTGCGAGTCGCCCCGTGTCGAACGGGAGGCGATCGGGCGGGGCTTCGCTGGGTGTCTCTTCTGGTGTCGGGTGCGGAACTGTGTCGAGTCGCTCCGCGACCGGGAACTCGTGTCTCGCCGCGAGTGATCGCACTCGCTCGCGGAACTCGTCGGGATCGGCGACGAGGAGGTCTCGCAGCGCGTCTCGCAGTGCGGGACGCGGCCCGTGGTCTGGCGGCAGCGAGAGAGCAGTCTCTCCCGTGTCGTCTCGGAGCGTCGACCCCGGCGGTCCCTCTCCTGTCACGGGTCCAGCGAGGGGCCACACCGTGGTAAACCGCGCGGATCGCCTCGGCAGTGTCCGGAGCCACCAACGTCGCCTGCCCGGCGTCTCGCAACCCCGGCTCCAGCGTTCACCTACAGCTTACAGCTACAACGTGTAGCTATACTGTAACCCGACACAGATCTCCCGCCACGTCCGGAGTTCGACCGGCGGGCGACGGGTTCGACGGGTACGCGAGAACGAGTGTCTGCGGCTGCCAACCTGCCACTCTCGTGGCCATCAGGACGGCCGCGTGGCGATCCGCAGTGAGTAGGCGATACAGCAGAGCCCGGTCAACTGGAGGAGGCGGACGACGAGTCGGATCAACGATTGGCGGTAGACGGGGACGACGCGGAAAGCGAGCAGTCCCTGGCCGGCGAGCGCGACGACGTAGGTCACCCCGAACAGGAGGATCATCCCGACGGAGAGGTACCGCATCGACGGGTCGTCGTTGCGACGGAGTCCGCGGAACGCGTGGTACCCGATGTAGAGGCCGACGACCGCCGACAGCGTCGCCGCCCCACCGGCCGCGATTGCGAACGGCGACCCCTCGGCGACGAGTCGTCCCACCACTCGGAACGGGCTCTGTGCGAGCGGTAGTCCGGTCACTCCGAGTGACCCGGGCGCAGGCGGCAGTCCGATCGACGCCAGCCGAGAGCCGATCATCGGTCGAACTGCCCCCACAGTCGCGTCAGTTCGTCGGCCACGTCCGTCCCACTCCGCTCGACCGACCACGACACTTCGCCGTCCGCGAACTCCAGTTCGAAGGCGTCCACCGTCGCGACGTACACCGACTCGTGGTGACCGTCCGCCCGTGGTCGGGTCCGTTCCGCGAGGAGATCGGCCTCCGCCAACTCCCCGACGCGCCGGTAGACGTTCGACGCCGAGAGCCCACACCGCTCGGCGAGCTCTTCGACGGACTGTGGCTCCGCGCTCGTGGCCGCGAGGATCGTCCTGACGTGCTCGTCGTCGAACAACGAGACGACCTCGGCGAGCGTCGGGTCGTCGGCTGGTGTCTCTCCCATAGTCTGTGTCGGTCGCTGTCGTGTGGTCGTCGCCAGGGTCGTGTTCTGGATCGCTGCTCGGCTCGTCGTCGGAGCCGTCTCTCCCCCGGTCCTCTCTGTGGTCGCCTCCGCTCTCGTCGTCCTCACCGTCGCGGCCGTTGTGACGGCGCTCGTCACGGTCCACTCGTCACGGCCGGGGGTACTCACGGTGGCGATCACGAGTGGTCACCTCCCTCTCCTCCGTCGACGGTCGGCGCGCGCCAGCCCGCCAAGTTCCAGTAGGACCACCCGTCTTCGCCGACGCGCCGGAGGTCGAGTCCGACGGACTCCAGTCCCGTCACCGCCCCGAGGTCGAGCGTGGTCTCGGCACCCGGCTCGACCCGGTCGACGTCCGTCCACACCGGCCGGTCGTCGTGTCGGTACGGCGCCTCGTCGGTGTCGATGTCGACGGTGAGACGATTTGGGTCGGCCGACGCACCCGCCTCGTGGCGGATCGTGAGCGCACGCTCGGCGGCGTCCCACTCGAACCCCCACGTCGCCTGCACCGGCTCGGCCACAGCGTCGAACCGGCGGAGGTCCCCCTCCGGAACGCGCGTCTCCAGTGTCGCGACCCGCTCGTCCATCTGAGCGTCGAAGGAGTCCGCCTCCTGCGTCCAGGCCTCGACGAGTCCCGTCCGCTCTCGATACGCCGTCTGGAGCTCGTCGAGAGTGATCGTGTCCGGCGACGGGAACACGAGCGTGATCACCTGGTAGACACCGTCGTCGCCGACGCGGAACCCGTCTGCACCCCACGCCGCCGCCTCGTGGAACGCGCCGAACTCGCGAGCGGCACTCACGCGCGTCGACTCGCTGGCCCGCTCGACGACCGTCGCGGCGGCGTCGTTCGCGTCCACTAGTCGCGGGTGGGCACCGGCACCCGTGTCGGCGAGTCGTTCGAGATCCGGGTGTTCGTCGTCCGGCGTCACGAACAGGAGTGTGCCGTCGCGGACCGCCACCCGCCGCCCGTCCGGTCGTTCGAACAGGTCGTACTCGCGGTAGTCGCCGGCCGGACGGTACGCGGTCCCCCCGAGGGTGTCTCGAACCGTCTTTGCCTCGAACGACCCCGTCAGGACCGACCCCGCTGGTGTCCAGACGTACCGGTCGTACGACGCCCACCCGACGCCGAAGTAGTCGAGCGAGCAGACGGTGCTGGCACGCCGCCACGCGAGCAGGTGCGGGACACGTGGAGCGGTGCCGGGACGCGCCGCTCCGAAGCCGAAGTAGTCGTCCTCACTCACCTCGTCCCAGGGCGCGGGCACCCAGCGTGCGTACTCCGGGTCGTCCGAGGCCGGCGCGTCGATCCGACCGTAGCGCTGGCCGCCGCCGAGCGGCGGGAGTGCGGAGAGACACCCCGCCGATCCCACCGCACCGCCGAGAGCGAGGCCCGTCCCGCCGATCCGGAGGAGACCGCGTCTGGTCGTTCGCGATGGTGGGTCCGTCTCGTCTGTCGGGGAGGAGTCTGTCTCGTCCGTCGACGAGAAGTCTGTCTCGTCTGCTCGGAGGGACTGCGCCGCACCCGGCGGTTCCGTGCCGCCGGACCCGTCCGCCCGAGGGGATTCTGTCGTGTCGTGCGTCATCGGGGACGGTCGAAGTGACGGGTTCCTCCGTACTCAAAACCCCCTCTCGGCGGCGCGTGCGCGGAGAGTGGCACAAGATTCTTTGACTCCGACTCGGTGCTCGCGGCTCAGTCGTCGTCCGTCAGCGACGGGTGGGTGGGCTGCGGGTCGGGGTGTGGCTCGGCGAACGCCTCGCGCATCCGCTCGCGGGCCGCCGCCTCGCGGCGCTCGCGTTCCGCCTCGTCGATCTCCTCACAGCCCGGCGGGAGGTCGCGGCCGCGGTCGGTGAAGTAGCCGTCCGGGGTCACCCAGTCGTGGTAGAACGGCTCGTCGTCCGTCTCGAGGATGGCGACGGCCACCTCCGCGCCGTGCCCGGCACAGACGGCCGCCTGGTGGGGTTTCTCCGCGAGGCGGCCGGCCGCGTACAGGCCGTCGACCCCGGTGAAGCCGCGTTCGTCCACGTCGAGGAACGACTTCCCGCGGTCGATCACGCCGACGCCGGGGACGCCGTCGAGGTACCCCACCTCGTTCTTCGTCGCCGCCACGACCGTCTCGGCGGCGACGGTGTGGCCCGGTTCCGTCTCGACGACGAACCCCTCGGCCGTCGGGCGGACGGACGCGACGGTCGCCTCGCGGCGGTCGGCACCGGCACCGGCGGCCTGTTCGGCCAGCAGCTCCAGCAGTCGCCGTGCGTTCACGCCGGCCGGGAACCCCGGGAAGTTCTCGAGGTGAGCGTTCCGCCGGAGGATAGAGTCCCCGGCGTCGATCACCAGCGTGTCGCGGTCGGCGCGTGCGAGGAACGTCGCCGCCGAGAGTCCCGCGACGCCGCCGCCGACGATCACGGCGTCTCTGGACTCGTCCGTCTCCGTCCGTGTCTCTCTGTCACTCTCGCTTTCCGTTCCGCCGTCGCCGATCCCCGTCGTCGCTGCGCCGTCGTCCTCGTTCCCGGTCTTCTCGGTTCCGTCGTCGCCGGACTGTGTCTCGGTCATCTGGCGGCCCGTACGGCTGGCGTGCGAGATAACCCCGTCGACTGGTGGCGAGTGGTCGGGTCAGTCGTCGGGCCCGTCGGTCTCGCTACCGGCTCCGTCGGACCGATCGTTCGACTCGTGGTCTCCGAGGCGCACCGGCCCGTCGCGGTCCTCCCCGGTTGTTCGTCGTTCGAGCCACCCGAACACGGGGACGAACGCCGCCCACACGAGGACGTGCCCGACGGCGAGCCAGCGGCTCCCGGTGTCGAGCGCCACCTGCGTGGCGTCGAGGGCCGCGATCGGTGCGACGAGCAGTGCGACTACTCTCACCGACCCGCCGTCGAGTCGGTCGTACACCACGCCCACGAGAGACCCGACGACGTAACAGATCCCGTACCGCGCCGCGACGACGGCGAGTGCGGTCGTCCACAGCCAGACGGTCACGACCGTCGTCGGGTCGAGTCCGAGTGACGCCCGCAGCGCGGCGAGTGGGCCCGCCGGTGTCGACGGCGTCCCGAGGAGGAGTTCGACGAGTCGGACGTACGAGCCGCGGCGGTCCAGCACCGCCAGCACCGCGAGCCCACCCGTCGCGAGCCCGACGACACGCCCCGCGTAGACACCCGTCCGCGCGGGGTCTCGGCGTGTCACCACGGCTGTCGCACAGACGGTGGTGACCGAATCCGTACTCGCACTGGGGTCGGGTGTCGTGCCGCCGCTCGACGCACGGCGATCACTCCAGTGCCACGGCGGTACCGTACGCGATCACCTCGCTGCCGCCGTTGGCGATGGCGGAACTCTCGAGTCTGACGTTCACGACCGCGTCGGCATCCAGCGACTCGGCGTCGTCGACGAGTCGTTCGAGCGCCTCGTCGCGGGCGTCGCTCAACAGTTCCGAGTACGCCTTCAACTCGCCGCCGGTGATGTTCCGGATCGACTGCGTGATGTCGCGACCGACGTTCCGGGCGCGGACCGTGTTCCCGCGGACGACGCCGAGCGTCTCCGCGACCTCCTCGCCGGGGACGGTCTCCGTCGTGACGACTTCCATACGGGTGCCTGGGAGGGAGAGAGTATAGTCACCGGTTCCGTGTCTCAGTGTTCGTAACACGGTCGGCGGGGCACAGTCCGGAGCCGGTCCCCGGTCCGATCGACGCCCCGAGACCGAACCGACCGACGACACACCGCTCAAGTGGCTGGAGACGTAGTACACCTGTGACTCGCAGACGGACCTTCCTCGGCGCGACGGGGACGAGTATCGTGACACTGCTGGCCGGCTGTGCCGGCACCGACGGCACTGGCGCCGGCACCGAGACCGCCACGGAGACGGCCACCACCTCGCCTACGGCGACCCGGACCCCGACGGACTCGCCGACTCCGACGGAGGGGTCCGGCGACGGCTACGGGAGCGGCGACGACGGCTACGGCGGCAGTGACGACGGGTACGGTGGTGGCGACGACACCGAGACGCCGACGGACACACCCACAGAGGCGGACACCCCGACGGCGACGGAGTCGGACACGACGACGGGGACGGACACCCCCACCGACCCCGCGACGGCGACACCGACCGCCACCGCGACCCCGACGCGAGTAGTAGTGAACAACGTCGGGGCGAGTGCGTGGGAGGTGACGAACGACACCACCGTCGCCGCGAGCGGCACGGAGAATCCGACGCTGACGCTGCAGGTCGGCGTGCGGTACGTGTTCGAGAACCGCGGGTGGAGCGTCCACCCGCTGGCGTTCCGCGGCGGTGGCTCGGCGCTGCTCTCGCAGGACGGCGACGGCAGCTACGAGTCCGACGCCGCCGTCGACTGGCGCGACGACGGCGACGAGGTGGCGTTCACGCTCACGTCCTCGCTCGCGGACGACCTCGACACCTACGTCTGTACGGTCCACGGTGGGATGCGCGGCGACGTGACGACGGAGGGGTGAGTTCCAGCGCCCCCACGGTGAGTGTCCGAGGGGTCAGTCGACGAACTCGACACCGCTGAACTCGAACCGCGCTCCCCCGTCGGCTCCGTCGACGATCGAGACTGTCCAGCCGTGTGCCTCGGCGATCCGTCTGACGATGGTCAGTCCGAACCCCGTCCCCTCGCGCGTGGAGGTGTGTCCGGGCTCGAACACCCGCTCGCGCTCTTCCTCGGGAATTCCAGGCCCACTGTCTTCGACGTACAGTTCGTGGTCGTCCGAACGCCCGACACGGACGGTCACGTTGGTGCCACCGTGGTCCAGTGCGTTCCGAAAGAGGTTCTCGAAGACGTGCTGGAGTCGACTCCGATCGCCGACGACCGTCACGTCGGACTCGAGTTCGACCGCTGCAGCGCCCGCGTCTACGTTCTCCCAACACGACTCGACGAGATCACCCAGTGGCACCGGCTCCGACTCCGAGACGACCTGTCCCTGTTTGGCGAGAGTGAGTGTGTCGTCGACGATCTCCTCCATCCGGTCGAGGGATCTACTCACCGGTGGGACGTGTTCGCTGTCGACCTCGTCGGCGAGTAGCTCCGTCCGTGCCTGTGCGACGCTGAGTGGGTTACGCAGGTCGTGTGAGACGACACTCGCGAACTCCTCGAGTTGTTCGTTCTGGCTCTCGAGCTGCCGCTCTCGCTTGACCCGCTCGGTGACGTTCCGCGTGATCCCGATGATCCGTGTCACGTCACCGCCCTCGACGACCGGCGTGAGCACGGTCTGCCAGAAGCGTGCTCCCGTCTCGACCGGGACCTCCTCCTGGTACGAGATCGGCTCGCCGGCCGCTGCACACCGCTCGTAGTTGGCACGCAGCTCCGTGCCGAGTTCCTCACCGAACACCTCGACCGGCGTCTCTCCGCGGACATCCTCGGTCGTGATTCCGGTCTGTTCTTCGTAGGACCGGTTCAGCCGGTCGAAGCGGTACACTCGTCCGTCCTCGGTCGACTCGACGTCGAGGAAGAAGATGTTGTCTTCGACGGACTGGAGTAGTGTCCGGTACTCTTCGGCGAGACCGCGGTACCGCCGCCGCTCTCGTCGCCGCAGTGAGATGTCGCGGCTGTTGACGAGAATCCCGTCGATGTCTGGGTCGTCGAGACGGTTCTGGATCGTCGCCTCGATCCAACACCACGAGCCGTCTGCCCGACGGAACCGCGTCTCGACCACCTCGATCTCGTCTGGGTTCGACCGGACGGTCTCGATCGCGTCTGCGACGGTGTCACGGTCGTCGGGGTGTTGGTACTCGAACCCGACCTCGCCGACCAACTCCTCGGGCTCGTACCCGAGGGTCCGAGTCACGGAGGGACTCACGTACGTGATCTCCCCGTCCGCGTCGATCACCGTCGGGATGTCGGACGACTCCTCGACGAGCTTTCGATGAAGGCCCACTGTTACGTTCGAATGATGCGGCCTAGGTACATAACTGAAACGCAGGCTCGGATCGACGCGTCGCCTGTGGTTCGGTCCGAACGACGTACGCCGCGTCGAATACGTCTCTTCGGGGCGAATACTCTGGAGTGTACCAGTGATCGGTCCGATAGTGTTGTAAATGTGAGGCATTATCGTTCACTGGCTCCCTACCTCGGGTCCACCGGCGCACGTTCGAGTCGTCGGGGTCCCGTCACCCTGATTGCGGCGGGGCTCTTCGGCAGCGGTGTGACGCGAGAGCGAGGGGACGGAGTGGGTGACGACGGAGACGCTGACGAGGCCGCCCGCGAGGCGTTCGCGCTGTTGGGCCACGACCTCCGACTGGAGATCGTGTTGGCGTTGTTGGAACGGTGGCGCGCGGCGGCGACCGAACCGACGGGGTACGCGGACCTGATGCGTGCGGTCGGCCTCGAAGACAGTGGGAAGTTCAACTACCACCTCCAGAAGCTCCGTGGGGTGTACGTCCGCAAGACCGACGAGGGGTACGTCCCGACCGCCGCCGCGACCGCACTGTACCGCGCCGTGCTCGGGAGCCGCCCCACGACGGACGACGACGTGACGCTCGACGGTCCCGACGCGTCGTGTCCTGCCTGTGGGACGGACCTGGCGGCGACGTACGAACACGGATTCCTCGAGGTGACGTGTCCGGACTGTGGCTCGGAACGTCCACACGTCAGTTTCCCGCTGCCGCGCAACGCCCTCGCCGGGCGGACGGAAACGGAGGTGTACGGAGCCGTGGCCGACCGCGTCCACGGCTTCGCGGACCTCGTGCGTCGGGGACAGTGTCCCTACTGTGCCGGGACGGTCTCCGTCTCGATCGACCCCGAGGCGGTGGACCGCCCGGCACCGGAGGCGGTCGACACCGACGCCCACGCCGTCGGCTTCGACGACGCGCTCCGGTTCGACTGTGACCGGTGTTCGCTCGTACTCGTGCCGAGTTTCACCGGCGCGCTCGCACGCGAGCCGCGGGTGGTAGCGACCCTGCGGTCGATCGGTGTCGACACCGAGGACTCGCCGCCGTGGGTGCTGCCACTGCCGGGGAGAGAACTCCGGAGTCGAGATCCGCTCCGCGTCGCGTTGACGTGGACGACGGACGGGGGAACTGCGACCGTCGTCGTCGACGACACGGTCGCGGTGGTCTCCACCGAGACCGCGACTGCGCCCGAGTAGCCTCCGCGAGGCACGGACCCGCCAGTGGTCGTCCTCACTGCGTCAGACACACCCCGTGTGCGAAGTGATTTTTCGCCAGACGGAACCGCCGTGTCGACGACTCCCCGGTCGGTCTCCCTGTCGGACCCGTGGGGGCAACGACAACGTCCCACGACCACTCACTCGTTCACTCGCTCACCCGCTCACTCCGCCTGCGCGAGGTGTGGTTCGAGGTCGTCGAGCAACTCGCCCAGCGAGTCGGCGGCGAACCGCGGCGACGCGGGTGGGAACACCTCGTCGTCGTTGAACGGACGGCGGACGAACGCACCGTCGATGCCGGCGCGCCGCGCCGCCTTCACGTCGGACGCGCGGTCGCCGACGTAGACGGCGCTGTCGGCGTCGAGGTCCCGCAGGGCGGCCTCCAGGTACGTCGGGTTCGGCTTCCGGTAGTCGTACTCCGAGAGGCGCGTCGAGAGCCCGTACACCGTGTCGAAACTGTCCGCGAGGTCGTAGCTGTTCAGGACCGTCTCCACCGCGGGCTGGAGGTTGTTCGAGACCACGCCCGTCGGCACCGGGATGTCGTCGACCCGGCGCGCGTCGTCGTAGAGGTTCTTCTCGTTCCGCTGGACGGCCGTCGCCTGCTTGCTCGCGAGCACCTCGTCGCGGTGCTGCCAGACCTCCTCGAAGTCGATCCCGTACTCCGCATCGAAGTGCTCCAGCGCCCGGTCCGGCGTCCCCTCCAGGTGTCTGATCGCTCGGTACTCGTACCCCATCGGGTCCGTGATGTCGAAAGCAGAGAGCGTCTCCTCCGCCGTCTCGTCGAACACCCACTGTGGGGTGCGCTCGACGAGAACTCCGTCCATGTCGAACACGACCGCGTCGTACGCCATCGTCCCCACTCACGCGACCGGGAGGGATAACGCTCCCGCAGTAGAACGGCGCACGTCGTCACCGATCCGACGGTCGATCGCCGCCTCGCCGACCGAACTCTCTGTATGGTTAGCCGCGACTTTCAAGCCAAGCAGTGTCGTAGTCACTCACAGACGCGGGCGACGGCTCGTGACGCTCCCCGTCGTTCGCACTGCCCGCCGTGGCTCCGGAGACGGCGGGCACGCCACCGACCGCACCGACGACACACTACGATGGCACCGACACACGACGGCAGGCGACTGGACTCGCGGCCCACGGACACGGACGAGTCCGAGGTCGACCGAGACGAGCAGCGACGCGGCGAACGAGCGGACGGCGGGGGGTCTCGGGACCGCGGTGCAACCCGAGACGACGACGGAGACGGGCCCGACGCGGACGTAGACCGGGGCGACGACAGGGACGGAGAGACGGCAGACGCGGAGCGGCGTGGGGACGCACACGCACACGGAGACGAGGTCTGTGCTCGCGACGGCGGGGCGGTTCCAGAGCAGACGGCTACCGACTACCCGGGGGCGGCGGACACCGACGGAGACGACGCGGTGCGACTGGACGGCGAGACGGTCGCCAGCGTCGTCTCGCACGACCTGCGGAACCCGCTCGACGTGGCGAAGGCGAACCTCCAGGTGGCACGCGAGACCGGCGAGGACGAGTACCTCGCGGCGGTCGCGGACGCCCACGACCGGATGGAGGAGATCATCGACGACGTGCTCGCACTCGCTCGCGTCGGCGAGGTGACCGACACCGAGCCGGTGGCGTTGGCGACGGTCGTCGAGCACGCCTGGGGCTCGGTGGCGACCGACGACGCCGAACTCCGGATCGAGGGACCGCTCCCGACGGCCGTCGGCGACGCCGACACGCTCGAACGCCTCTTCGAGAACCTCTTCCGCAACAGCGTCGAACACGCCGGCGACGCGCCCACGGTGTGTGTCGGCCGTCTCGACGCGACGGAGGAGGAGGCGCCTGCGGCGGCAGAGCCGCCGTCCGCGGTTGGCTTCTACGTCGCCGACGACGGCCCGGGTATCCCCGTCGCGGAGCGGGAGCGCGTGTTCGAGTCCGGTTACTCCGCGGACGGGACCGGGACCGGTCTCGGGCTCGCCATCGCACGACGGATCGTGAGCGCACACGGTTGGTCCGTGGCGGCCGTCGACGGCGACGGGGGTGCCCGGTTCGAGGTGACTGGGCTGGACGATCCGTCGTCGGCGTAGCGCCGCCTCGGACTCACCACACCGACAATCACATATTCCACGAGTGGGAGAGGTAGACGATGGAGTCGCTGTCTGGCTGTCCGGTGGGGGTCCTCGACGTGACTGCCGCGGGTCGCGTCGCTGCCGCGAACGACACCGTCGTCGAGGTGCTCGACACGGACCACGACACACTGGCGGAGGCGCACGTCGACGACGTGTTCCCACACTCCGTCGAGCGGACACTCCCGCGTGCGTTCGCCGACGCCGACGGTGACCCGACGGCACACGAGTTCGAGGAGTACTACCCGGGACTGGAGCGGTGGCTCGCGGTGACGGTGGACCCGGACGCCGTCGACGACGGTGCCCGCGTGTACGTCGACGACGTGACGGATCGCCGGTCGCGTCGCCGCGAGGCGGAGGCGTTGCGCGCCGAACTCGACCAGATGGCGGTGATCTCGGAGTTGGTCTCCGAGATCCTGGTCGAACTCGTCGGCGCGACGACACGTGAGGGGATCGCGGAGACCGTCGTCCGCCGACTCGGCGAGACGGACCGCTACGAGTTCGCCTGGTTCGGGGAACGAGAGATCGGCGGCGACGACGTGGTCATCCGTGCCTCGGCGGGGACGACCGACGACACGATCGACTGCGTCCGGCAGAGTCTCGACGGCGACGCCGTCGGCCCCGAGGAACGCGCGATGGAGACGGGGGAGGTCCGACTCGTCGCGCCCGTCGCCGACGACCCCTCGGTGCCGGAACCCGTCCGGCAGACCGCGTTCGCGAACGGGCTCCAGTCGTTGTTGTCGATCCCGCTGGTGTACGGCGACACCGTCTACGGGATCGTCGGCGTGTACGCGACGGAGGAGGAGGCGTTCTCCGGGCGCGAGCGGGCCAGTTTCGAGACGCTGGGCCAGGTCGCGGGGTTCGCGATCAACGCCGCCCGCCACCGCAACCTCCTGTTGTCGGACACGGTCACCGAGTTGACGCTGGAGTACTCGGCCGCGAACTGCCCGCTCGCGGACGTGTCGGCGTCGTTCGACACGGACGTGGCGCTCGACGGCGTCGTTCCCCAAGACGGCGGTGGACTGCTCTGTTACGTGACGACCGCCGACGCGGACGCCGAGACGGTGGCCGACGACCTCGCAGAGTGCGAAGGCGTCGTCCGCACGCGAGTCGTCGCCGAGGGCACTGGCGGATCGGTCGAGGTGGAGTTCACCGGCGGGACGCCGCTGGTCGCGGCCTCCTCGCTCGGCGGGACGATCCAGTCGGCGACGTACGCCGACGGTCGCGGGGAGATGATCGTCGAGTTGTCGCCCAGCGAGGACGTGCGGCGGATCTCCGAGACGATCAAGCGGGAGTTCGACGCGAACCTCGCGGCGAAACAGCAACGCGAACGGTCCGTTACCACCGAGCGGGACGTACAGGACGCGCTCGGTGATCGACTGACGGACAAACAGGAGGAGGCGCTGCGGACGGCGTTCTTCGCGGACTACTTCGAGTCGCCGCGTGGCAGCACCGCCGAGGAGGTCGCCACCTCGCTGGACATCACCGCGCCGACGCTGTTGTACCACCTGCGCGCCGGCCAGCGCAAGCTGCTGTCGTCGTTCTTCGAGGAGTCGCGCGAGCGGACGCTCGACGAGGCCGACTGACGAGGTGGACGGCGTTCACTCGGGGCTGTCGACGAGGTAGACGCCGTTCACAGCCCCTCGCGGCCGATCTCGTCGAACGACTCGAACATCTCGATCGGATCCGAGAGCAGCCGTCGGACGCGCGACTCCAGTGCCTCGACGGTCGCCTCGATCTCGCCGTAGCGGTCGCTGCTCTGGCGTTCCTCCGTCGACAGCTCCGCCGCGAGCACGGCACGTTTCGACTCGACACTGAAGTACTCGCCCAGCAGTTCGTACGCCAACACCGTCCGGTGGTGGTCGATGGTCGCCGCCAACCCCTCGCGTTCGACCGGTTTCCGGAGGTAGTCGTCGAACGGCAGGTCGAGCACGTCGAACCCGGGATCGATGGCGGTCAGCATGATCACACGCCCGTCGAACCCCCGTTCGTCGAGTTCCTCCAACACCTCGTCGCCGGACATCTCCGGCATCCGTCTGTCGAGCAGGATCACGTCGATCGTCTCCTCCTCGACGGTCTCTAGCGCCTCTCGTCCCCCGTACGCGGCGCGCACATCACAGACGTTCCGGAGGCGTAGCGCGTACGCGTCAGCGACCTCCTTCTCGTCGTCGACGACGAGCACTCGCACGTCGGCGATGTCGCCGTCCGTGTCTTCCCCCGGCACTATCGACTCACACCCCTACATTCCCACGCCCGCACATAAATCTGCCACACACGTTCGGCAGTAGTGGACTGATAGAACACATCTGGTGACCGACACCGATCCACCCGAGAACAGCGGCACGGGTGTGGACGGTCGGTCGTGGGCGACTGCGGTGTGTACGTGGACCCGGACGACGCCGTGCTCGGTGCCTCTCTACTGTTAGACTGGTGTCCGACAGGCGCGCTACACTGTTAGCGAGGGGTGTCTCTACCGTACAGTGTGTCTGTAGGGGTACGATGTCAGTACGACCATCGGTGGCCGACGGATCGGTCGAGACGAGCGGTGACAGTACGGCGGCACTCGCGGACGGCGTCGTCGAACACGCGAGAGTGATCGCCGCGCGTGGCGACTGTCGCTGGTGTGGCGGCTCGCTCACGGGGCGTGCCGTCGCCGGTCCAGACGGTGTCGAGGCCTCGGTGACGTGCGACGACTGCGGCCGCGACTACGTCTGATCGGTACGCGACCCAGTGTCGTCCGCCGCACGCCCGACCCGCACGGCTCTCTGGTCGTTCCCCGCCGCACGCCCGTTTCCTCGCTGCAAGCCCGCCTCGCACGGCTCTCTGGTCGTTCCCCGCCGTACGCCCGCTCTGGACGGTTCCCACCTACACGGTCTGCCGACTGCCACGTAGGTCTCGTTCTCGCGGTTCTCGATCACGTCACCGCGTACCACAACCGACAAGTGGGTAGTCCACCGACCGCTCCGAGAATGGACGCGACACGACTGCTTCCCGACTCGCTCGCGGTCGAGAGCGACGACACGGCGACGCTCCGTCGGCAGCGAGACTTCTACCGCGGACTGCTGGAACAGGTCGTCGAGACGTTCCCGGACCCCGTCGGCGTGGTCGACGACGATGGGCACGTCGCGGGGTGGAACAACGAGTTGGCCGAGTTGGTCGGCGTCTCGGCGGCGACGGCGGACGGCCAGCGTGCGTCGGCACTCGTCGGTACCGACGGCGAGAGCGAGGTGCTCTCGGAGACCGTCGCTCGCACCGGCGACGTGATCGTCGAGGAGGAACCGCGGACCGGCGAGTCCGCCGACGGGGACCTCTGGGCCGTGCTGGCGAAGGGGCTCCCGCTGTTCGACCCGGAAGACGGGGCCACCGTCGGAGCGATCCAGATCAACACCGTCGTGACGGACGTGGTCCGCCGGAACCGCCGCCTCGCCGAGGTACAAGAGCGGATCACCGAGGAGGTGACGACGACGACCCGGTCGGTCAGAGACTCGCTGACGGAGACGGCCGACGCGGCCGCTCGGATCGACTCGCTGGCGGACCGCCAGCGGACCGCACTCGACGCCGTCGAGACGGACCTCGCCGAGATCAGCGACGAGGGAGAGACGGTCGCCGAGCGCGCCGAGCGGATCGACACGCTGTACGGAGAGTTGCGGACGGACGTGACACGGGCGACGGAACGCGCCGACGAGGTGGCGACGGCCGTCGAGACGGCCGCGAGCGAGACAGACACCATCGACGAACGCGTGGCGACGCTGACACGCGAGGCCGACCGGATCGGTGCGGTGGTCGACACGATCGACGACGTGGCCGACCGGACGAACCTCTTGGCGTTGAACGCCGCCATCGAGGCGGCACGCGCGGGTGGTGACGGCGCAGACGACCACGGGTTCGACGTGGTTGCAGACGAGGTGAAGGCGCTCGCCGAACGCACCCGCGAGGAGGTGGACACGGTACGGGATCGCGTCGCGGCGATCCGAGACACGGTCGAGGAGGTGGTCGACGGTGTCGAGACCCTGGAGACCGCCGTCGACTCGGCGGCCGACGACGCGACGGCGCTCCGCGAGACACACGCCGAGATCGACGACCGCGCCAGCGCGGTCGAGCGCGAGGTGACGGCCGTCTCGACTGCCGTCGGCTCGCAGTCCGACAGTCTCCGCGCCGTCCGCGAGGACGTGACGGCGGTCGCCGAGCGCGCCGACGAGGTCTCGGAACGCGTCGGAGAGATCGCCGCCGCGACCGAGACCCAGACCGACCGCGTCCGGGAGTTGGACGAGACGGTCCACGCGCTGGCTGCCGACTTGGAACGCGTCGACGAGGCACCCACTCCGGCGCCGGAGTGACCGTCCGGCCCCCGAAGCTCTCGACTCGACCACGAGTCTGTTCGAACGACGACGAGATCCTTCGTCGCCGTTTTGTAGCCGGAGTGCCGAGCGGCACGCCGTGCGTGGACGTGACACGGAGCGGCCGGAGACGGGGGGTCTCGAACCCGAGAGTGCGGAGACCGGAGCAGACAGTGATGGGCAGAGCGGAGCCGACAGTGACGGGCAGAGCGGCCGCGGCGCCCCGTCGAGTACGGAACGACGGCGCTTTCTCGCGGGACTGGCGACCGCCGGTGCGGTCGGCGTCGCGGGGTGTGGTGGCGGCGGCGACGAGACGGCGACTGGGTCGCGGTCGACGCCGGCCGACGACGGGACCGACTCGGACGCGGACGCGACGGCGACGCCGACGAGCACCCCCGAGCCGGTGGAGTTCGCGCCGTTCTGGACCACCGGCGAGAAGGTCGGCGTCGGGACGGCGGTCGGGACCGGCGACGGCGACGCGGCGGCGGGCGCAGACGGGGACGGCCGCGTCTGGTTCACACTCACCCGCGGCGCGCTGACCGAGGTGCGCTTCCCGCGAGTGGACCTCCCGAACGTCCGTCGACTCGACTTCCTCGTCACCGACGGCGAGGGGTACGCCGAGCGGACGGCCGAGCGCGACCGCCGGACGGACGACGACGTGGAACGGTCCGTGACGACCGTCGGCGACGGAGCGGAGCCACTCTACCGCCACGAGTTCGCCGGGGAGTCCCGAGACTGGTCGCTGTCGGTGTCGTACGTCGCCGACCCGGACCGCGACGCCGTGCTCGCTGACGTGGCCTTCGAGAGCGAGACACCGCTGGCGGTGTACGCAGTGTGTCGCCCCGCGGTGACGACGGGGACCGTCGACGACGAGAGCAGCCGGGTGACGGCCGACGGGACGCCGGTGCTCGCGACGACGGACACGAGCGACGGCGGTGCCGCCCGTACTCCCGACGGCGACGACTACGACGTGGCCGTCGCGATGGCCGCGGCCGACGGGTTCGCGTGGGCCAGCGCCGCGCCGGTGCCGGACCCAGAGACGGCCCGCCTGTTCGCCCGCGGGACGGAACCCGACGAGTCCGACGCCGCGACCGGCTCGAGTGCGCTCGTCGGGCGACTGGACGGCTCCGGCGACGACTCCGACGGAGGAGACTCGGAGACGGGTGGCGACGGGACGGACGACGGCTCCGGCGACGGCGGGACGACGAGTCTCTCGACCACGCTCGCACTGGGGTTCGCGGGTGGCCCCGCGGACGACACGGGGGCCCTCGACGCCGCGGCGGCCGCCGAGGTCGCGACCGCCTCGCTGGCGGCGGGGTACGACACCGTCGCCGAGACGTACCGCGACGGGTGGGCGGCCTGGCTTGACGACGCCCTGCTCCCGGCGTCGGTCGCCGACGACCCGGATCTGACACGACTGTACCGCCGGAGTCTGGCCGTCCTCCGCGCCGCCGAGGACGCGACCTTCGAGGGCGCGGGCGTCGCGAGTCCGTCGATCCCGTGGGGGGACGTGATCCGCGCGGAGGAGCCGGGCGACGTGGGGTACCACTACGTCTGGGGACGGGACCTCTACCAGTCGTTCACGGCCTACGACGCCGTCGGGAAGCGAGACGCGGCACGCGCCGCCGTCGAGTACCTCTACCGCGTCCAGCAGCGCGAGGGCGGCTCCATCCCGCAGAACACCTGGGTGGACGGCCGGACGCGCTGGGGTGGCGAACAGCTCGACCAGGTGTCGTTCCCGCTGGTGATGGTCCGGCAGTTGCTCGACGACGACTTACTCGACGGGGCGAGCGACCCGCTGGCGGCCGCCGCCGTCGAAGTCTCTTACGACCAGGTGGCGGCGTTCGCGGACTACGTGGTCCGGAACGGGCCGGAGACACAGCAGGAACGCTGGGAGGAGGAGTCCGGCCTGTCGCCGTCGACGATCGCCGCGGAGGTGGCGGGCCTCGTCTCGGCGGCCTCACTCGCGGCCGCCACGGGCGAGCCGGCCGACCAGTTGGTGTGGCTGGCGACTGCCGACCGGTTCCGCGCGGGGGTCCGGGAGTGGTGTGTGACTCGCGAGGGGACGGAGCGCCACGATCCGCCGTACTACTTCCGCGTGAACGCGAACCGGGACCCGGACGACGGGGAACTGCGGACGCTCGCCAACGGCGGCCGCGAGTTCGACGAACGGGACGTGATCGACGCCGGCTTCCTCGAGTTGGTCCGGCTCGGGGTGGTCCCGGCCGACGACCCGGTGATCGAGCGGTCCGTCGCCGTCGTCGACGACGCGATCCGCGTCGAGACGCCACACGGGCCGGGGTTCTACCGCTACGTCGGCGACGGCTACGGCGAGGGCGAAGACGGCGCGCCGTACCCGGTCGTCGCGAACTCCGTCGGCCGACTGTGGCCGCTTCTCACCGCCGAACGCGCCGAGTACGAACTCGCGGCACGTGCGGCGAGTGACACCCAGGGTGGAGACGGCAGCGACGAGGACGGCGGATCCGACACCGGCGCGTCCCTGGGCACGGACGACTCCCCGGAGGCGTTGCTGCGGACGCTCGCGGGGTTCGCCAACGAGGGGGACCTCCTCCCGGAGCAGGTGTGGGACCGCGAGGAGTCGACGGCGTTCGACTGGACCTTCGGCGAGGGGACCGGCTCGGCGACGCCGTTGTCGTGGAGTCACGCGACGTTCCTCCGCCTCGCGGCCGGCATCGACGCCGGTGAACCGCTCGGGACGCCACCCGTGATCCGCGAGCGCTACGCTGGAGGCCCACCGGCGTCGCCGACGTTGGACGCCTCGCTCCCGGACACGACCGTCGAGTCGACCACGGTGACGGTCTCCGGGACGACGGACGCCGGGACGGTCGCGGTCGCCGTCGACGGCGACGCACGGCTGGTCGACGTGTCGGACGGCAGCTTCTCGGTCGACGTGGAGCTGGGTGACGGCCGCAACACGGTCGTCGTCGCCGCGGGCGACCCGGATGACGCGACGACGACCGGCGTGGCGAGCGCACGACGGACAGTCTCCGTGGTGTGAGCGCCCGTCGGCGAACTGTTTTCCTCGTGTGATCTGCCGTCCGTGTAGCCGTCAGTGTTTCCTCCCCACCCGTCGTACCCCGCCGGAGTGACACTCACGCTGGCGACGGTCGGCACACAGACGACACTCGAACTCGCGGTGGTCGAGACACTCACGACGGGTTCGTTCGGTGCGAGCGCTCCGACGGCCGGGCAGGTGACGCAGGTGGTCGACGCGGGGGTCAGGACGCTGGCGGTCGGCGTGTTGCGCGGCCTCTACCTCGGACTGTTGACGGGTGTGATCCCGGCGACGATCGCGTGGGCGATGGGGTTCCTGTTCAAGTACGTCACGAACGTCTCGATCCCGGCGTTCGGTGTCGTCGTGCTCGCGGTCGCGCTCGCGGGAGCCAACGGCGGCTTGCTCGCCGTGATCGACCCCGCGATCCAGCAGTCCGCGGACGCGCCGACGCTCGTCACGGCGCTGTTGGTCGTGATGATGCTGGCGCTGTACGCACACGGCCGCGGCGACGCACTCGGCGCGGCGCTGCCCCGCCGGTTCGGGCTCGACAGGCTCGGCTCCGCGACGCTGTCGCGCGAGGTGGTCGACCTCGTCGGCAGTCGCGGGCAGGTGACGGTGCGCGTCGTCGGTGCGGTCGAGGACGTGCCCGGCTACCCGCCGCTCCCGGCGGAGCTGCGCGCCGAGATCGCGGCCTGGGAGGTGTCGCTGCCGGCGGACCTCCCGCTGGTGGAACTGGAGACACGCGTCGCCGACCGACTCCGGACGACGTTCGACCTGGCCGAGGTGCGTGTCGACGTGGACGATCGGGCCGCCGCGACGGTGGCGGCCGCCCCGCCGTCGTCGGGTGTCTCGCGACGCGTCGGGACCGGCCGCCGGGCACCCTCGATCTCGACGCTGCTGCCGACCGGCCTCGCCCGCGGCGACGAGGTGACCGTGGCGACCGGCGACGACACCGTCCGCGGGACGGTCGTCAGCGCCGGTAGCTACGCCGACGGCGTCCCGTTCGGTCGTGGCCTCGACGACGTCCGGGCGGACCGCGGACTCGGCGGCGTGGGACACTCGGTGTCGACCGCGACCGGCCCCGCCGCGACGGGTGGCTCGACCGCGGGCAGTGCCGCCGCCGGCGGTCGGCCCGCGGACACCGTCTCGACCGCACAGCCGACGGGCAGTGTCGCCGCAGAGGCTCCGACCGACACCGGCGAGTCGCGTCGGACGGGGACGACCGTCGGCGGTCCAGGGCGACTGACCGTCGCGGTCGGTGGCGACGACGTAGACCGCCTGTTGAGTGTCTCGGCGGCCGACACCGTCGTCCGACCGCGTGGAGACGGCCGCGGGTACGAGGTGTTGTCTCGGCTCCGTCGGTCGGGGCTCCGACTCCGCCGACTCCAACTGCGGGCCGAGAGTCGACTCGTCGGCGCTCGGATCGACGATCTGGCGACGGACGAGACGACGCCCGTGGTCGTGCTCGCGATCCGCGAGTCGGGTGACTGGACGTTCGCGCCGGACGGGGACCGGCGGCTGACGGCCGGCGAGGACGTGTTCCTCCTCGCGACACGCCGCGCCTGGACCGACCTCTCGCGGGGGGCGTCGTGACCCGACACCTGCTCGCTGCGGCGCTCCCGCCGTCGGTGGTCGACGGTCATGGTCTCGATCCGAGCCTCGAAGGGTCCGGTGTCGATTCGCTACTCGGCGGTCGTGGTCTCGTTCCCGGAGTCGGCGACCTCCTGCTCCAGAACGGGGTGGCAGTCGACCTCGTCGCCGGTGTCGCGAACGTCGTCGGCCTCGGCGTACTCGCGGCGGCCGTCGCGGCGGTGATCGCGGCGATCTACCGGTGGATCGTCGCCGACGCGGCCCCGCGTGGCGTGACGACGCTGCTGGGGCTGTGTGCGGTCGCGCTCGTGTTGAACACGACCGCGGCGTTCGGCCAGGTCTTGACCGGCGTGGACGACCCGCTGGCGCTCGCGGCTGTGGGGTTCAACGGCGCCGCCTTCGTCGTGGCGACCCTGCTCGCGCCGGTCGGACGCCGTGTCGGGGACCGCGTCGCGGTGGCGGTCGCGGCCGTCACCGGCGCCGTCGAGGTCGACGCCGAGGTGGGGCGCCTCGTGAAGGCCGTCGGTCGCGTGGTCGTCGTGACGCTGCCAGACCACGCCCGCGAGATCGACGACGTGGTCGGCTACGAGCCGGTGTCGGCGGAGACGAAGGCGGCGTTGACGGGGAAGACGTTCCTGTTCCCGCGGCGTCTCCGGGTCGGCGACCTACAGGAGCGCCTGGCGACGCGGCTCCGCGACGACTACGACGTGGGTGTCGTCGACGTGACGCTCGACGCCTCGGGCACGGTGACGTACCTCGCCATCGGCCGCCAGCCGGTCGGACTCGGCCAGAGTCTCCCACCCGAGACGGCGGCCGTCGCGGTCCGTGCGGACCCCGCCAACGCCGCCAGCGCCGGCGATCTCGTCCAGTTGTGGGAACTGCCCGACGAGGCCGACGTCGAGCGTAGGGACGGCGGTGCGGCGTCGTCCCCCACCCGCGTGGCGACCGGTGAAGTGCGTGCAGTCGTCGGCGACGTGGTGACGCTGGTCGTCGACGAGACGGTCGCGCCGCGGGTGGCCGGTGGGCGCTACCGGCTCGTCACGCTCCCGTACGATCCCCCGGCGGACCGCGAGTTCGTCGCGCTGGCGAGCGCGGCCGACGAGACACTCACCACACTGGTCGTCGGGGACGGCCGCGAGGCGGACCCGGACGCACCCGTCGACAGCGGTGTCGGCGACACGGGGACCGCCGGTGTCGGAGGCGGCGTTGACTCGGCGCCGTCTGTCGACGGAGTGGTCGACGACGGCGTTCGGGAGACCGGCGACAGAACTGCCGTCACGCCGTCGGCGTGTCCGGCACGGGTGCTCGCCGTCTGGCACGGCGACGGGAGCCAGAGTCTCCCACCGTTGGCGGACGTGTCACTCGCGTCCGGCGACACCGTCGCCGTCTGGGGGACGCCGGCCGCCATCAGAGAGACTGCGGTGCTGCTCGCCGCCGAGATCGGTGGCCTCGGCGGCGGCGAGCGGACGAGAGACGGACGAGTGGAGTAGTCCGACCCGTCGAAGAGAGAGCGTGTCCGCGACTGCGCGTTCAGTCGTCGGTCTCCGTGCCGACCGCACCGGGCGTCGCGCGCTCGCCTTCGGCCTCCAACTCGGTCTCGTAGTCGGACTCACCGATCAACAGCCCGTCGAACACGCCGGCGGTGTTCGTGGCGATCAACACGAAGCCGAGCTTCGCGGCCACGTCCATGTAGGTGATGAGCACGCCCGTCGTCGCCCGCGTGAGCACGTCGAGCGCCGGCGGCGACAACACCCACACGACCGGGTAGACGAACCAGAGTAGTCCAATCAAGTTCCGCAGCTTCGCGTAGACGGCCCACTTGTCGGCGCCGGCCGACGCCCGCAGGTTCCGCGCCAGGGGACCGAACAGGTAGTACACCAGTGCGACGTACGCGACCGTCGACAGTCCGCCGAAGACGTACACCAAGACACCGGTCTGGAGCACGCCGACGAAGCCGAGCACGATCATCAGCAGGTCCGCGACGATCACGGCCAGCACCGTGTTCCGGTCGGCCTGCGCGGCGTAGGCGAGGTACCCCACCAACAGCGGCGTCGTCACGGCCCAGTCGATGTACCGGAGTGTCTGGATCTCGATCTCGCCGGCTCCGCGGAGCACGAAGAGGTCGTTCGCCATCCCGGCGTACGCCAGCGTCGCCAGTCCGGTGATCCCGACGAGCATCGCGTACCCCGCGTCGTCGTACGGCGGCTCGTCCTGGTCGTCGAGGTACCAGGCGACCAGCGAGACGGCCGCTCCGATCGCCAGAGCGAACGTTCCGACGGTGTACGAGGCCTCCCGCGCGAAGACGGTCGTCGCTGCGCTCACGGCTCCCTCCCGTCGACGTGTCGGTTCGCGAGCCGTGCGACCGGGACCACCGGTCGTCTCCCCCGTCCCGTCGTCTCTGCCGATTCGGCGGCAGTCGCGTCGGCTCTGTCGGTCGTGTCGGCTCTGTCGGTCGTGTCGGCTCTGTCGATCGTGTCGGTCGTGGTCGTCGTAGTGAACATGTGTGTCGTGTGGTAGTCAGTCGTCCGTCGTCGCCGGTCGTGGGCTGGCGCCGGTCGCCGTCCCCTCGTCGTCGCGGACGGTCAGCTCCGCCAGCGAGGCGCGGAGCCGTTCTGCGTCGTCCGCGAGCCGGTCCGTCGTGTCCGCCGCGGTGCCGATCACGCGCCGTTGGTCGTCGGCCGCCCCGACGAGGTCGTCTGCGTCCGCGGCCGTCCGCTCGCTGATCGTCCGCACGTCGTCGACGACCTCCGAGGCGGCCTGTGTCGACTCCGCCTGTTCGGCCGTCGCACGCGAGATCTCGGCGACGCTGTCGTCCGTCCGCTCGACGTGGTCGACGATGTCGCTCAGCTGCGTGAGCGCGTCCTCGACCGTCTCCGCGGCACTCGCGAGCGTCTCGTCGGCGTCGTCGGCGCGGTCCACGGCGGTCTCCGTCTGCTCGCGGATGGCGGTCAACTGCTCGTTCACCTCCGCGGCCGACTCCTTCGCCTCGCCCGCCAACGCCTTCACCTCCTCGGCGACGACCGCGAACCCGTCGCCGTCGACGCCGCTGCCGTCGCCGCCGGCCCGGGCCGCCTCGATGGAGGCGTTGATCGCCAGCATGTCCGTCTCGTCGGCCACGTCGGAGATCAGGTCGACCACCTCCGTCACGCGGTCGACGCGCTCGGCCAACTCGTCGACGGCCGCGACCGTCTCGTCGATCGTCGCCACCGTCTCGTCCATCTCGTCGATGGCCGCCTCCGCGGCGTCGGCCCCGTCTCGGGCCGCCGTCGCGGCGGTCTCGGAGGCCTCGGCGACCTCGTCCGTCGTCGCGGCGATCTCCTCCGCCGTCGCCGACAGTCGGTCGATCTCGTCCGCCAGCGAGGCGACCTCGTCTCGCTGTGTCGTCGCGTCGCCCTCGATCTCCGTCAGCCGCTCCGAGAGGCGCTCCGAGACGGTCGTCGCCTCGCCGACGGCGTCGGTCACGTCGTCTGCGGCAGCGGTCACGTCGTCTGCGAACGCCGACAGTTCCCGGATCGTCTCCTCGTACTCCGCGAGCAACTCGTTGACCGCGACGCCGACGCGGTGCATCGCCTCGGCACCGTCGGTCTCGAACTCGGTGTCGTCGCTCTCGGTCGCCACGCGCCGCGTCAGGTCGCCCGCCGCCGCGGCCTCCAACTCCGTCGCGTACGACGCCGCACGCTCGGTCACGGTTCGGGACAGGTCCTCCGCCTCGCGTCGGGTCGTCTCCGCCTCGCGCTCGGCGCGCTCGGCGGCCTCGATCTCCTCGGTCAGCGTCCGGCGCATCTGGTCCATGCTCTGGCGCACGTCGCCGAACGCGTCGGTCCGTCGCGTCGGGAACGGGACGTCCAGCTCTCCGTCTGCGACACGGTTCGCCCGGTTCTGGAGGTCCCGCGTCTGGATCACCGTCGTCGAGCCGACCGTACTGCCGAACAGGACGAGACTCACCAGTGCGAGCAGCGCGACACCGACGACCGCCGAGGTGGCGTGATCGCCCACCGCGAACGCGGTCTCGGCGTCCGTCTGGACGACGACCGCCCACGGCGTGCCCGCGACGCCGGCGTACGACACGAGTGCGCGTCCGTCACCCGCAGTCGCCGACCCGTCGTCGGTCGACGCTCCGTCGCTCCCGCCGTCGGCTCCGCCGCTCTCGCCGACGCCGAACCCGTCGACCGCGACGACACCCGCGGCACCGTCACCGGCCGCCGCGGCCGTCACCGCGCCGTCGAGTGTGGGGACGCTCGCCCCGGACACACCGGCGTCGGGTGTCGCGAGGATCACGTTCGCGTCCGTCGTCGCGACGACCGTCCGCTCGTCGTCGACCAGGTAGCTCTCCGTCGCGCTCTGCGTCCCGTCGTCGTCCGTACTCCCGACGGTTCCGTCGACGACTGCGTTCGGTGCGAGCGTGTACACCAGTGCGCCCTCCGCCGTCGGGTGGACGTACGCGACGGCGAGTCCGTCGACGCTCGACGACCGGAACCCGTCGGTGTAGGTCGGCGTCGAGCCCGTGGCGGCGTCGAACGCCGCGTCGGGGAGCGTCGCCCCGTCGGCGGTCGACGCCGCGATCTCGCCGTCGCTCACGTAGTGGACGGCGGCGACCCCCTCCCCGAGCGTGTCGCCCACGGCGGCCAGCCGCTCGGCGACGGCGTCGGTGTCACCCGACGCGACGGCCGGTGCCGTCGCGAGCTGTGCCGCCCGTCGTTCGACGCCGTCGCTCCACCGTTCCAGCGCGAGTGCGCGCCGCTCGGCGTCTTCTACGGCCCGCGTCTCGGCACGGTCCTGCGCCAGCGAACTCGTCGACCCCGCCGCCGCGATCGTGAACCCACCGAGCAACACCGCGATGAGTCCGAAGGCGACGAGGAGCTTCACAGCGTAACTCCCGCGAATCCTCTCTGTGACTCGCCTCATCAGTAAGTACACGTACCAGGGTCTACACACCGTTAGTCCCTACGATACGAGTACCGCGTGTGATAACTGGACACGACTACGTGTCGATCGCACCGACCCGCGGGGCGACGCCGGAGGCCACGCAGGTGACGACCTCGGCGACAAGTTACAAGTCGAGGCCGCCCGAGCCGTGTGGTATGGCAACAGTAGACGAGCAGCGCGTGCCGCGCGACGGTGGGTTCGGCGAACGGGTGGTGCACCTCGCGGAGCAGGCGAACCCGGCGTTCGCGGCCGGGAGCGTCGTGGTGCCGCTGGCAGCCGTCGCGCTCACGGCGGCGCTCGGTTCCACGACGGGACTGTTCTACACCCACGTCGTGACGGGGGCGATCTGGTTCGGGTTCGCGCTGGTGTTCCCGGCGGTGGTCGGCCCGGTGTTGGGTGGGCTGGACGACGAGGCGGCGTGGGCGGTCACGCGACGCCTGACGCCGAAGGTGGTGTTCTTCGTCTTCGGGACGAGTCTGGCGACCGTGGTCTCGGGGACGATCCTCCTCGGCGGGACGGGCCTGTCGTACGGCTACTCGGGGACGTGGCCGACCGTGGCACTCGCCTCCGGGTGGGGGTTGTTCCTGTTCGGGTTGGTCGTGCCGAACCGACTCCACCTCAGAGAGTACTACCTGCGGAGTCGCGACGACCCGGACGAGGCGGCGCTGGCGACCGTCGAGCGCCGGATCCTCGTCGTCGGGCTGTTCGAGGCGGTCGCGATGCTCGGAATCATCGTCACGATGACCGGGCTCCGACTCGGAGTCTGACCGGTCGCGCCGCCTGTGCGTACCGTCAGGCCGGCCACACACCGAGGAGGCCGGTCGTGAGGGCGAACGTGTTGTACCCTGCGTGGACCAACACGGGCACGACGAGCGCGTTTGTCCGGTCGTAGACGTACCCCAACAACAGCGACACGCCGAACAGCAGCGCCACCGCCAGTCCCAACCCGAGCGTCGACCCGCCGACGTAGGTGCCGGCGTGGACACTCAGGAACGGGACGGAGGCCAGTGCCACGGCGGGCCAGCGACCCAGCGACACGCGGAGCCGCCGCTGGATCGCCCCGCGGAACAGGACCTCCTCGACGACGGGAGCACCGACGACGGTGTACGCGAGCAGCGCGACGTACACCCACGTCCCCTGGGTGCTCCCGATCACGTTCTGGGGGAGCGTCACGCCGGCGACCGCGACGCCGACTTGGAAGGTCGTGTACGCGACCGCGGCGACGAGAACGCCACCACCGATCACACGGGCGTGCTCTCCGAGGTCGCGATCACCCCACAGGCCGTCGTGGTAGCGGACCGCGTACCCGCCGCCGACTGCGAGCATCGCCACCGCCGCCAGCCCCTGTCCGGCGGCGGTCACCCACGGCGGGGACTGGCCGTACTCCACGCCGAGCCCGACGATGGCGGCGACTCTCACGCCCACACCGGCGCCGAAGAAGCCGCCGACACCGAGGACCCACAACCCGAGTCCCACGCCGAGTGTCCGCAAGAGTCCACTCTCGGAGGACTGTCCGTCCGCCGTCGTGTGTCCGTGACTCGTCTCCGTCATCGCGTCGACAGTCACGGACGGGAGTGACAAGAAAGCTCTCAGAACTGAACTTCTGACACTCACCCGACACGTCTCCGTGACCCGCCGCAGAGGGCCCGGTGGTTCACGACGGCCGGCGGCACCCCGGCCGTGGGTCGTCGGGCGCGAGTCTCACTCCTCGACGGCGTCCGGCGGGTCGACGGCGCTGACGATGTCGTCGCCGTCGAGCTCCGCTGCGCGGTTCGAGAGTCGGTCACCGAGTTCCTCGAAGCGGTCCGAGAGCGTGCGGTAGCGCTCGTTCGTCGTCAGCTCCTCGCTGCGGTACTGTTCCTCCAACGCGGCCAACTTCTCGCCGACGGCGCGGTACTCCCGGCGGGTCTCGTCGAACTGTACGCGGTCCCACAGTTCGTCGACGACGCGGGTCACCGTCTCTCGGTCGAGCGCCTTCTGGACGTAGGCGTCGAAGTCCAACGCCGCGATGTCGGCGTCCGGTTCGACGGCCGTCACCAGCGCCACGCGCACGTCGACCTCGCGCTCGCGGATCTCCGCGAGCACCTCGTCGCCCGCCATCTCCGGCATCAGGCGGTCGAGCAACACCACGTCCACGTCCGCCTCGCCGTCCAGGATCTCCAGAGCCGCCGTCCCGGTGTCTGCCGTCAGCAGGTCGTAGTCGGCCCCGAGCCAGATGTCGTACGTCTCTAAGACCATCTGGTCGTCGTCGACCGCGAGCACCGTGGGCCCGTCTGTGTCCGTCATTCGACTGCCATCTCGTCGTTCACTACTCCCCCCGGCCGTATATAAAGACCGGCGAAGGAAGTGGGACGCGTTCACTCTCACTACACAGACTGTGCTCGGCCCCGTCGTAATCACGGGTGCTGTGGCCGCTGTCACTCGTCGGGCCGCTGGAACCGGAGGACGACGGTCGTCCCGCCCATCTCGTTGTCCTCGACGCTCGCGTCGCCGCCGTAGCGCTCCAGCATCGCGTCCACGAAGAACAGTCCGAACCCAGAGCCGATGTCGGCGTCCTTCAGGCCGCGGTTCCCCCGTCTGAACACCGCCTCCTTCTCCTCGTCGGGGATGCCCGGTCCGTCGTCGGCGATCCGGACCGCGACGGTCTGGTCGCGAGGCGTGACGGAGACGGTCACGGACGGCTCGTCGCCGTCGTGGTGGTCGACCGCGTTGTCGAGGACGTTGCCGATCACGTTGCCCACCATCTCGTCGGCCGCTACCGTCACGTCCGTCTCGCCGGTCACCTCGACGGAGACGTTCCGGTGACGTGCCCGGAGATTCTCGACACGTTCCGTCAGCGGCTCTTCCAGGTGCACCGGTTCGACGGACTCGCCGCGCTCGTCCGCCAAGGCGTCGAGGAGCGCCCGGAAGCGGTCGACGAGGTCGATGACGGTCTCGCTGCGGTCCACGACGGTCTCGGCGTACGACTCCTCGCGCCCGTCTAAGGTCTCCGCCAGCACCTCGCCGCGCGACCGGACGACGGTCATCGCGTTCTGTACGTCGTGGCGGATCAGGCTGTTGACGAACTCCAACTGGTCGGCGCGGCGTTCCAACTCCGTCTCGCGCTCGGCGCGCTCGATGGCCGCGTCGGCGTTGTTCGCCAACAGGTCGACGACGTGCCTGTGTGCGGGTTCGAGTTCCGCCTCCGTCCGTGCGACGACGAGGCGGTGACTGCCGCCGAGGCGTCGCGTCACGGTCTCTGCCGGCGGAGTCCCGCGGTCCGCGAGTGCCGCCGCGAGTTCGTCCGTGTCGAGGGTGATCCCGTCGTCGACCGGCCGGAACCGCGGGCCGCGCCCACCGGCGAGTTCGCCGACGCCGTCGTCGTCGGCCGTCGCCGTCCCGCGCTCCTCGCCCGACAGGGGTGACTCCCTACGCCCCTCGTCGTCGACGGCACCGCCGGAGCCGTCGTGTGCGGTGTCGACCACCGGCACCGACGAGACCACCGGCTCGCCGGACGAGGACTCCGCCGTCGCCGTGACGGGTCGGAACACCTCGTCGTCGGGGTCGAACGCCCACACGCCGACGACGGCGTCGTCGAACAGTTCCGTCAGGACGTTCCGCACGGCGTCCGCGACGGCGACGGGTTCGCGGGCGTCGAACAACGCCGCGACACCCTCCGCGAGCGCGTCGAACTGCCGTGCGCGCTCCTTCTGTTCCCCGATGTCGGTGAACACGAGGTACCCCTCCGACGATTCGCGCTCGTCACCCGCCGCCCGCTCGTCCGCGGCGCTCCCCGGCGGACGGCCCGAGGTCTCCGCGGCGACAACCGCGTCAGAGACGCCGACACCCGGCTCCGGGTCCACGCTCGTCACTGGCACGAAGTCCACGAGGAAGTCGTCGACGCCGTCCGGCGTCGAGACGCGCAACTCCGTCTCCGCCTCCGGGTCGCCGGCGAACGGCGGCAGGTCGTGGACACTCGTCGGCCCGTCGTCGCCGTTCTCACTCTCCGCTGGTCGTCCGTGGTCCGACTCACCGCCTACCGTCACGTCACTCGCCCCATCCGCCGCCGTCCCGCCGTCTGTCGTCGTGCTCTCTCCCGCGACACCGTCGAGACGGTTCTCGTAGCCGCTCACGCGGTCGCCGGCGGCACGCGCGACGACGCGGTCGTCCAACACCTCGCCGACTCGCGTGTCCGACAACTCCCTCTCGCCGGTGTCGAACGTCTCGCGGAACGAGCGGTTGGCCCGCTGTACGACCGGCTCACCGTCGACGAACTTGACGGCCAACATCGCGTCGCCGGCGTTGTCGAACAGCGCCTCCGCCCGGTCGCGTTCCACCCGCGCGGCTTCGGCCGCTCGGCGACCCCGTGCGTGGTAGAGTCCGGCGACGAACGTCACCAGCCCCCCGACGACCACCCCGTCGGCGGCGATCACCAGCGGCTTGTACCGCCCCTGGACGCCGATCTGGATCCCGAGCACGACGAGGTAGACGAGCGTGACCGACACGGTCCCGAACAGCGACCACCGGGCGACGAGCGATACGTGCTCCTCGCGCCAGTCCGAGCGTGCGAGTCTGAAACTGGCGACCACGAACCCGATCGTCAACAGCAGGAAGAGTGCGTTCTCGACCAGCGTCGACGCCAGCGTCGTCCCGTCCGCGACCACGTCGTCGACCACGTCGTACAGCGGCACCGCCAACAGCGCACAACTCACGACGACGAGGACGCGCGCCTCGCCGACGCGGGCCACGACACCCCGCGCGACCCGACGGGGTGTCGATCCGCTAGCGTCTGTCATACCTCCCCAAATCAGGGCGGCGTACAAGTGTCTAGCGCCGGCAGCTTGCAGCTGACGTGGTGGAGGCGTACCGGCTCTCGCACGGGTCGTCCGTATCGTGTGCCGCCAGTAGACCGGTCGTCTTCCTCGGACAGGGGGCGTCGCTCCGTGTGCTACGCCGGACCTCGACCACCGACTCTGTGTAGTGAGGGTTCGACCGAACTGACCGTTCGTTCTAGTGAGACGGACAATCCATGCCCGACGGGGGACTTCCTCGAAGTGAGCCATGACGACGAACGGGTCCCCGCGAACCGTGCTGTGTGTCGACGCCCCGGAGGCGTTGGAACTGACCGAGACCGCCATCGCCGAGCACCCGCAGACGACGACGGTCGGCGTGACCAGTGTCGCGGACGCGCGCTCGGTGTTGTCCGAGCGGCGGGTCGACTGCGTGGTCACGGGGAACGAGCTCGCCGACGGCAGTTGGTACGACGTCGTCGAGACACTCCGCGCGGAGGCGCCGGACACGCCGTGTGTGCTGTTCAGCGAGGTGGTTCCGGACGAGATCGCCGACGGCTCGATCGGCGGCCTGCTCGTCGAGTTCCACAGCCGACTGTTGTCGGACGCCTACGACCGGCTCGCCGTCGCGACGACCGAACTCGCCCGACTCGGCGACGTGGACGACGACGCGCCGAGCTACGACGACTTCTCCGAGTCCGGCCGGCCCGACGCCGTCTGACCCGGCTGGCCGGACGCCGACGGTGAGGTCACGGCGTCGACACCCTCTCGCCCTCGCCCGGTGTCTCCCTCCGGCACTCGTCCGGCCTCCCCCTCCGGCACTTCCCCGCCGCGAACTCAGTCCTCGTCTGCCGACTCGACGGACTCGGTCGGATCGAACCACACCTCGAACCGAGCGCCCCCCGACGTGCTCTCCGTCGCTCGGACCTGCCAGCCGTGTGCGGCGGCGATCTCGCGGACGATGGTGAGCCCGAGTCCGGTCCCCTCGTCGGCGGTCGTGTACCCACGCTCGAAGACGGTGTCCGGGTCTCCCTCGATGCCGTCACCGTCGTCGGCGACGTAGAACCCCGTCGCTGTGTCCGCCCCGTCCGCCGGGACAGATCCGCCGTCCGTCTCGTCCGCCGAATCGAGCGCGCCGACCGTCACCGTCGGTGCCTCGCCCGCGTGTTCGACCGCGTTCCCGATGAGGTTCTCCAACAGCCGCCGCAGGCGGTCCGGAGCGGCGGCGACCGTCACCGATCCGTGCGTCTCCAGCGTCGCCTCGCCGTCGCCGACCGTGAGCCAACACTGCTCGGCCAACTCGAGGACTGGGGTCGGCTCTCGGTCGTCGACGCGGTCGCCGCGTACCGCCAACTCCGTCAGGTCGTCGACGAGCCGGCCCGCTCTGTCTGCCGCCGCCCGCGCCCGGCGGAGGTCGTCGGGGTCGTCGGTCTCCGCCACGAGTTCGAGCGAGCCGCGGATCGTCTCCAACGGCGTCCGGAGGTCGTGACCGACGATGGAGACGAACTCGTCGAGCCGGTCGTGCTGGCGTTCGAGCCGACGGTTCCGCTCTGCGAGTTCACGCTCCCGTTCCAGTCGGTCGAGTGTCGCCGTCAACGTGTCCGCGAGCAACTCGAAGAGGAGTCTGTCCGTCTCGTCGTACGCGTCCGGCTCGGTACTGGAGACGATGGCGACCCCGTGGTCGCCGAGCGGTTGGAGCATCACCGACGGGGTCGACGTCGTTGCCAGCGTCGTATCTGCTTCCACATGTTCACGTAAGTCGGAGACGACGAGTGATTCACCAGAATCGAAGTGCTCCCAGATGAGTGCGGACGCCGTTCCTGGTTCGGCATTCCGTTCGTGAACCGGCTTACTACCGAGTTTCTCGACGACAGCATCGTCAACCGCGGTCGGCATAAGTCGGTTACCCTCCGCGTCTAGAAGGTGGACACCGGTCAGTGGCAGTCCAACTGCCTCCCGAGCGGCATCGACGGCGACACTCGCTGCTTCCCTCGGGTCGTCGGCGTTGAGGAACTGCTCTGTACGTCGTTGAAGCTCAGCGAGTTTCTCTTCACGTTCGCGAATCGTCGCTTCACGCTCGAAGCGATCGACGACCGCCTCTGCAGTGGAAACGAGCAACCGTGCTAGGACCCGCTCGGTTTCGCCAATCGCCGTCGCATCGGGAGACCCGGCGACGAAGACACCGAGTCCGTCGACGGGGAGCACGAGTTCGCTCCTGATCGGTGTCTCCGGGTTCGCGACGGCCTCGTGGTCCCGCACGTCGTCCCTGAACACCGCCTCTCCGGTGCGGTGGACGTGACCGACGACGGAGTCGTCGACGGACAACGGCGGGACGGGGTCCAACAGGTCTTCGGCCGCGTCCGTGGTCACGACTGGGTCCAGCACGTCGCCGTCTGGAACGTACACGGCGGCGACGGAGAGTCCGACCACGTCGGCGGCGGCGTCGACCACGGACGCGGCGAGTTCCGTCCGATCGTCGCTGCGGACTACGTCTCGTGTCCGCTCGAACAGCGCGGCGAGTCGCCGCTCGCGTCGTCGGCGACTCGTCACGTCTCTGGCGTACACGACCAGTGCGTCGACCAGTGGATCGTCGCGGAGGTCGCGCACTCTGAGTTCGGCCCACCGCCACTGCCCGTCCGCGTGCTGGACACGACACTCGACGGTGAACGTCTCGACGCCGTCGCCGGTCTCTGCGTGGTCGATCCGGTTCACGACCCGGCCGTCGACACCGCCCGAGTTCGTGACCTGGCCGTCGATGTCACTCGCATCGGGGCCGCTCGTGTCGCGGTCGCCCGACCCGTCAGTGTCCGTCTCCGTGCCGTTCTCGCCACCCCGTCCCAGGAACCGGTCGAAGGCACGAGCGACCGTGTCGGCGGCGTCCGGGTGGAGGAACTCGTCGAAGGAGTGGCCGACGACGGCCTCCGGATCGTACCCCAGCACGCGCTCGACGGCGGGGCTGCAGTAGCCGACCACGCCGTCGCCGTCGACCGTGGCGACCACGTCCGTCGACGCCTCGATCAGCCGGCGGTACTGCTCTTCCGTGCGCTCGACCGCTCGTTCCGCGCGGTACCCCTCGACTGCGTTCTCGACGCGATTCCACAACACCGTGAACTGGGTACTCCCCGGGTCCTTCTGGACGTAGTCGGTCACGCCCGCCGAGATCGCCTCGCTGGCGACCTCCTCGCTGCCGCGACCGGTGAACAAGACGAACGGCAGGTCGCCGAACCGCTCGCGCACGGCTCGCAGGAACTCGATCCCGTCGCGCTCCGGCATGTCGTAGTCCGAGACGACACAGTCGTACGTCTCCTCGGCGAGCCGATCCAGTGCCGCCGCCGGACTCGTGACGCTCTCGACGGTCGCCGACTCCGACTCGCGTTCCAGGGCGTCTGCGACCAACGATCCGAACGCCTCGTCGTCGTCGACGTGGAGGACGCGAAGTGACCGCCCGCTATCGATTTTCGTTCTCATCTCCGATCTGTTAATACCGCCTACTGAGTCCCACTCACACAAGTACAGTTCGATACCACTCTGCCGCGGGGGCGGGTAGCGGCGGCCGGGACCGGGACCCGTGCGTGGCGGGCAGTGTCCGGCCGCAGTCCCCGACGACGGTGACCCTCCGAGATCCGACGACCGAGCAGCACCAACTCCCTCGACTCACTCGTGTGCTTCGGTCCCGCCGTCGCGGTACCGCGCGAGGACGACGGCGAGTGCGCCCTCGCGGTCGGTTCGCGACCGGCCGTAGACGAGGTACCACGCGACGCCGCCGACGACGATTCCAGCCGCGCCGAGGATCGGCACGGTCCCCATCTGTGTGAGCAGCGCGAGCCCACCGACGAGTCCGACGACCTGGACGACCGGGTAGCCCGGTGCTCGGAACGACGGCTGGTACGAGTCGACGTCGCTCGTGCGGAACACGATCAGCGCGACGTTGACGATCGAGAACACGAGGATCTGGAACGCGCTCGCCAACTTCGCGAGGTCGACCACGTCGACGAACGCGATCAGTGCGAGCAGGAGCCCGCCGGTCACGAGGATGGCGGTCGCGGGTGTCTTGAACCGCTCGCTGACCCCGGCGAGCGTCTCAGGTGCCAACGAGTCGCGACTCATCGCCAGCGGGAACCGCGAGGACGCGAGCACACCGGCGTTCGCCATGCTGGTCAGTGCCAGAATCGCGACCACGGAGATCACCACGACGCCGACTCCACCGAACAGTCGACCGGCGCCGTCGGCCATCGGCGTCAACGACGGCCCGCCACCCGGCCCGCTGGTGGTCAACGTCGTCGGATCGTTGAGCCCGACCACCGCCGCGACGACCAGCGTGTACAACACCACCATCGCGCCCATCGAGACGAGGATCCCCAGCGGGAGGTTCCGGTCGGGGTTCTCGATCTCCTCGGCGACGCTGGCGATCTTCGTCACCCCGGCGTAGGAGACGAACACGAACGCCGCCGCGGTGACGACGCCGTCGGCTCCCTCTGCGGCGAACCCGCTGAACCGAGCCGTGTCGACGGCGAAGCCGGCGTCGACGACGTACGCCACCAGTGCCACCACCACGGCTGTGACGACGATCGACTGCGCCTTCCCACTCTGTTCGGTACCGACGACGTTGAGCACGACGATCAGCGCCGCCAGCCCCAGTGCGACGGCCTTCACCAGTCCGTCCGACAGCGGGACCAGCAACAGGAGGTACGCCCCCAACCCGACCAGTGCGAAGGAGCTCTTGAACACGAGCGAGAACCACGCACCGAGTCCGGCGACGGTGCCGGCCAACGGGCCCATCGCCCGGTCGATGTAGAGGTACGTGCCGCCGGACTCCGGCATCGCGGTGGCCATCTCGGCCTTCGAGAGCGCCGCCGGCAGCACGACCAGTCCCGCCAGCACGTACGCGACGATCACCGCAGGCCCGGCCTCTTTCAGTCCGAGTGCGGGCAACACGAAGATACCGCTCCCGATCATCGCACCCATACTGATCGTGACCGTCGCGTACAGCCCCAGGTCTCGCTCTAGATCGTCCGTCACGCGACGGCACCTCCCGACCCGGCCGCCGTGTCGTGCGTCGTCCGTCCCGTCCGCGAGCGGGGTCGTGACCGACGCTGCCCGCGTGGCCTCCGACACCGCTCGCTCGCCGTGTGGATCGGTGTCAGGGCTCTGCCCCCTCGACGTTCCGGACGACGAAGGCGGGGTCGTTCGTGTCGGCGGTCACCTGTGCCGGGACGGTCCCGAGGATTCGCTCGCGCAGTGACGGCTCCGTCTCGCCGAGCACGAGCACGTCGAAGTCCGCACCGAGCTCGACGATGCTGCGCCCCACGTCGTCGTCCGTGGACAGTCGACTGTCGATTCGGTCGGCGGCGACAGCGCTGTCGACGAGTCGGTCGGTCGCGTCCGCGAGGAGTTCCTCGCCGGGGCGGCGGTCGGACGACTGGGCCGTGTGGAACAGCGTGACCGACGCGTCGCTCGCAGCGAGGAGGTCGCCGACGAACGAGACGATCCGGTCGAGGTTCGCCTCCCCACGGAGTGGGACGGCGATCCGGTCGACAGAGTCGGCTCGTCCCGGCGACAGGATCACGTCACACCCCTCCTCGACCGCGACCCTGTCGACCGTCTTCTCGCGGGCCTTGCCGAACACGAGACGCGTGGTCGTCGTGATGCCGGCGCGCTCGAACGGCTGGGCGAGGGTCTCCAGTTCGGCGGTCGCGTCCGCCTCGAACTGGGCGCGTCCCGCCGACGGCGGCGTCTGTTCCGGCAACCCGTAGTGGCCGAGAACGACCACCTCCATCGTGGCGAGTGTGTCGACCAACACCGGTGGCACCGGCTCGGCGTCGGGCAGTTCGAACGGGACGAGGACGTTGTGTGTCGGACTCATAGCTGGTGTGGTGAACGGCAGCTCATCCGCCGATCCGGGGCGTTGCACCCGCCGTCGCGCCCCGTGTCGCGCGTCTCTGCCGCAGACTGCCAGTGCGGTGTCGGATACGGTACCGGACCGGGTGCAGACGGCGGTGCTACCGACCCCGTACGCTTCAACCTTCGGGCGGTCCTCGGACGCCGGTCTCGCCGTCACTCTCGACCCGGTGGCGAACGGACGGCCGCCAACACCCCGCGAAGACGGTGTGCTGCGACCGCGACGCCGAGCGCGAGGAGTCCGAGCAGACGGACGCGTCGCGTCGCGTTCGGTCGCGGGTCGAACTCCACCGCCAGGACGCGGTCGTACCCCCACGCCGCGGTCGCCAGCAGTCGATCCGGGACGAGCAGGTGTGCAAGTCCCGAGCAGATACCCACCACCGTCACGTACCGGAGCAGCGCGTCGAGTCGCACGGCGGCCTCTCGTCGCGCCAGCGGTTCCAACGTGTCGGTTCGGCGTGCCGTCCGTCTCTGCTGTACACCGAACCCCCGACCACTCTCCCACGAGCGACTAGAGCAACAACACCCCAGCGACGATCAGCGTCGTCAGCACCGCCAGCGCGTCGGCGGCCTGCTGGGTGCCCGGCCGACCGCGGACGAGGAACTCGCCCGCGTCGCGTGCCTCGCTCGGGGCGAGTGCGACGGCCAGGTCGCCCGCCGAGAGCGTGCCCCACAGCGCACACAGCATCGCCGCGACGAGCGCGGTGGTCCCCGAGACCGTCCCGGAGAGTCGGAGCGCGAGGGCGACGCCGAGGAACACCGGCGTCGGGGCGACGGCGACGAGTCGGACGAGCCACAAGGGACTCTCCTCGTCCAAGTCGGCATCGAACCGCCACAGCGGGTCGGCCGACCCCTCCCACTCCGGGAGCAGTGTCAGGCGGTAGGTGAGTCCCGCCGCTGCCGCCGGGAGCACGTGTGCGAGTTCGTGTGGCACCACGAGCACCGCCGCGGCGGTCCGCAGCGGGCCGCGGACGCGTCGTCTCGACTCGGCCATCCGTCTCCGTGTGTCCCACGGGCCGGAGCCGCAAAAACGACACCGTGCCGTCGGAGCGGTCGGGTCGTCTCTCGGACGAGAGCGACCCTCGCGGTGTGGTCTCCGCGACGACTCGACGACTCGACACCGAACAGTGAAGTGCCGAGACACTATCGTGGCGACGATGAGCGACTGGGAGTCGATGGCCGAGGAGATCGAACGCCGTACAGACCGAGTGCTCTCGGAGTTGGACGAGCGGTGGGGTGACCACGAGCGACGCGAGCCGCTCCAGTACGGTCCCAGTCCCGTCGACCCCGACGGGCCACCCGCGTCCGTCGCCGAGCAACTGGAGACGATGGCCGGGATCGCCTCCGTCTACGTCTTCTACACCGACGAGCGGCGCGAGACGGTGCTCGTCTACAACCCGGGCGGCGGGTGGGAGCCACCCGGCGGACGGATCGAACCGGACCAGACCCCCGAGGAGACGGCCCGCGCCGAGGCCCGCGAGGAGACCGGCGCCGAAATCGAACTCACCGAGTTGGTGTACACACGACGGGTCGAGTACACCTGGGCGAGCGGACACAGCGTCGCGTTGCCGCTCGCGCAGTTCGCAGGACACCGCACGGACGGCCGTCTCCAGGTCGAACGCGAGGGGAACACACACCCGGCGGTCTCGCGCGCCCACCCCGGACTCTCCCGTGGCACGGGGCTGTTCGACGCCGAGACACTGCCGGAGTTACGGCGTGACACCGAGCGGGTGGCGTCGCTGTTGAACGAGCCGCCCGAGTGGAACCCGGACGGCGACCACTCCTCCGTCTGATCGTCGGTCTCGTGTGTTCGCCACGATCCGAGGGCTCGCCAACGTCGAAACGGGTTTGCGCTCGCACCGCGTACCGTCGCCCATGTCGGAGACCGACACCGAGGTCGAGACCGAGACGACGGGCGAGACAGACGCCGAAGAGACACACGGAGCGGCCGAGTCGGACGAGGAGACGGACCTCACACTGATCCGCGCCGGGCGGGAGTTCGAGCGCGAGTACCGGGTCGACGCGAGCGGTGCTGGGGAGTTCCTGGTCGCACTCGGCGAACAGCTCCGCGACGACGAGGAAGTGACCATCACCGACGAGGAGGAGGGGTGGGAACTCCCGTTCGCCTTCGGCGACCCGGTCGAGTTGGAGGTCGACTTCGACGGCGTCGGCGACCCGGAACTGGAGATCGAGGTCCAGATCCCCGGGCGGACGGACGAGGAGCCCCCGAGCGTCGAGTGAGACGGGCCACCACCGACACGACCCGGTCACCGATCCGTCACTCTCGCTGGAGTAACACGATCAGGACGGCGATCAACACGACCTGCGCGAGTTTGTCGACCGCGCCGAGCGTCCCGACGTCGCCCGGGAACGACTTCTCTCCGCCGGCGAAGTTGAACAGGTACCAGAGGACGATCTGCCCGGCGGTGAACGGGACCCCGAGCCGGTAGAGGAGCCCACGCCGGTAGTTCGCGGCGACGCCGACGGCGGCCGCGACGAACACCACGCCCGCGAAGAGGAACGAGATCCCGAGTGGGCTGGGTGCGAAGCTCACACCCAGCCAGAGGTGGACCGCACCGCTGACGACCGCGGCGACGATGCCGACGTAGTGGAGCGGTTCCAGCGACGCCGTGTCCGACGTCCCAGACTCGGTGGCAGTGCTCATACGTCCAGCAGGCACGGGAGTCACTTGAGTATCGGGGCAGCGGCGACGAGCGACCCACTGGGGTCGCTAGTCGACGGGACGCTCTACGACCTACACACCAGTTTGTCGTCGTCCGGGGTCGCTCGTCACACCGAGGCCGAGATCGATCTGGATGTCGTCGTACGGGACGACCGGCCGCTTCGATCGGCCGTCGGAGTCGTACTCGATCACGTCGTACTCTTCGAGTCGATCGAGGTTCCGCGACACGTCTCTGATGTCTCTGTCGATGAGTCGAGCCGCCTCCCGTATGCTCGCCGGGTCCTCGCGGGCGATCGTTCGGAGGAGGTCGATCGCACGCGGCGAGAACACACGTCCGAGTTCGTCCGTACTCTCGAACGTGATCCGACGCGGACCCTCCTCGACCGGAGGTTCGTCCTCGAGTGCCCGTTCGAACGCCGTCTGTGCGCGCTCCTCGACGTCCTCGATCGTCCCGACTGTCACGACGAGTGTTCGTTGTGTCATGGTGATCTCCCGTCTGGCACCGACGGGCCGAGCCTCACACTCGACCGACATCCGGAATCTCCCTGAAGAAGCGGTCGAGAACCGCCTCGTATCCCGGAAACTCGTAGTCCTCGTCCAATCCCGCTCCGGTGTGTCGCTCGTGGTGTCCGTGCGAGTTGTCGTACCTGACGACAGTCTCGCCGTCCCGAGTCCCGTAGTGGAGCAGGTACTTCACTCCGTCTGGGAACTTCTCGGACTCGGTGACCGACAGCACGCGTACCCTGACCACCGTCCGGTCGGTCGGGTAGTACGTCTCGTCTTCGACCACGTCGACGCCGTCCGCCGGTACCGTCGACACTCGATGGGATTCGTCCCAACGACGAGAGTGTTGTGGCACGTCCCATCGGAACACTTGACCGTGTACAGCACCGACGCGACGATACTCTTCACCCTCTCTGTTCTCTCCCTCTTCTCGCGCTCTTCACCCTCTCTGTTCTCTCCCCGTCCCCGCCGCTCCCGTCGGGGGTGTCCTCGAGCGTGTCCCCACCGCCTCACTGTTCGTCGTACAGCGACTCGACGCGGGCGACGGTGTCGGCGTCGCTCGGGTCCAGATCCCCGCGGACGCCGAGGAACCGCGGGAACCGCAGGGCGTAGCCGGAGGCGTACTCCGGACTCGACTGGATCTCCTCGTACTCCACCTCCAGCACCACCTCGGGCTGGAGGTCCACGTCGCGGCCGTCGCGGGACACGACCAACTCCTCCAGTCGCTCCGTGAGCCGTTCCAGTTCCTCGTCGGTGTAGCCCGTCGAGAGCCGGCCGACCTCATGGAACGACTCCGCGTCGGGGTCGTACGCCCCGAGGAAGAGCCGGCCCAGCAGTTCCGAGCGCCGACCCTCGCTGTACGTCGCACGTGTGACGACCAGATCCAGCGGCTCCATCACGGGCTTGTGTTTGAGCATCTGGCCGACGCGACGCCCCGGCTGGTAGCTCGCCGCGAGGTTCTTCACCATCACACCCTCGTGGCCCGCCTCAACCGCCGCGCGGTAGAACGACCGCGCCGCCGCCTCGTCGCTCGGTACGCACCACGCGGCCCGCCTGAGCGTCGGGTGCTCGTCGTCACCCGGAGCGGCGTCGCTGGGTAGTGTCTCGTCACTCACCGCCGCCTCGTCGTCCGGCGTCACACGCCCGTCGCGGTCGCCAGGTGCGAGGTCCCTCGTCCCCACGGGCTCGTCGGTGGGGTCGGGAAACGCGACGGTCTCGTCGAGCAGGTCCAACCGTTCGCGCAGCGGCGCGTCGAGCAGCGTCTCCTCGTCGGCCACCAGACAGTCAAAGAGGTGACAGACGGCGGGAATCTCTGCCGCGAGCCCCGCCACATCCTCCTCCTGGCGGATACGTCGCGAGAACTCTTGGAACGGGACCGGCGCGCCGCTCTCGGGGTCGTAGCCGACCAACTCCCCGTCGAGGAGGGCCCGGTCCGTCGTGACCCGTCCGCGGAGCGCGGCGACGACTTCCGGGAACTGCTCGGTCACGTCGACGAGCCGGCGCGTGAACAGCCACACGTCGTCGCCGTCGACGTGGGCTTGCACGCGGACGCCGTCGTACTTCACCTCCGCGAGCACCCGTCCAGCCCACGGCGACGTCTCGTCGGTGGACTCCGACACCTCCGTCCCCGTTCGTCCCTCCGATACGGTGGCCGTTCTATCGTCACCACGTGCCACGTTCGCCAGCCCGGCGGCGAGCCCCTCGGCCTTCTGCGCGAGCATCGACTCGACCGGCCGGCCGAGCCGCACGTCCAACTCGCGGAGCCCGTCGATCCCGCGGTCCCGAGCGGTCGCCGCCACCTCGCGGTAGTCGTTCGTCACCTGGAACGCGGCCTCGACCGCGTCGACCGCGGGCTGTGTCGCGGTCGGCGTCCCCGGTGCGGGCTCGCCGTCGGCGTCGAGGAACGCCTCGGCGACGGCGTCGCGGATCGTCCCGTCGCCGACACCGACGCGCATGTACCCCAACACGGTGCGGACGAGGTACCGCGCCTCCTCGGGGTCGGCGTCGGCGAGCAACCCGGCGACCGTCTCGACGCGCTTCGACTCGCTCCCGGCACCCTTGAGGTCGGCGAGTGCCCGGATCTGCTCGTGGACGCCGGCGACCGTGAGCGTCTCCGAGACCAGCGTCGTCTGTGGACTCTCGCCGACGGCCCACTCCGCCGCGGCCCCCAGGTCGCCACGGTCGCGCCACTCCGTCTCCAGCGCGTCGCCGTCCACGCCGGTCGCCCGGACGATGGCCTCGCGCGTCAACGACGACGAGACACCCAA
This sequence comes from Halobaculum sp. MBLA0147, assembly GCF_041361345.1. Classification (NCBI taxonomy): domain Archaea; kingdom Methanobacteriati; phylum Methanobacteriota; class Halobacteria; order Halobacteriales; family Haloferacaceae; genus Halonovum; species Halonovum rutilum. Next base: position 80,975 of record NZ_JBGKAD010000003.1, read on the forward strand.
CTCCACCTGCTCCCACCGCGGCGCGACCTTCCCGCGGACCATCGTCACGACGAGCGGGAGGTGGTCGGCGTCGGCCGTCCGGAACAACTCCGCCAGCGTCTCGACGAGCGTCTCGTCGGCGTCGGCCGCCTCCAGCCGGCGACAGTACTCCGCGAGCGTGGCGTACTCCATCGGACCACCGTACGGGCGGGACGCACTTAGCCGGTGGCGTCGGACCGACTGGCGATCGAACGCACCCAGCGTGACCGCCGCTCCGTCACTCCGGCGGTGTCGGCGTCGCGGTCTCCGCGAACTCCACGTCGACCGTCTGCGGCGGACGCTCGACGGCCGGCGAGAGCGTCCAGACGCCGGTGGTGACGGCAGCGTCCGCGTCCGCGAGTGACTCCGGGGCCGTCGCGAAGACGGCGCGTTCGACCGCTACCCGGAGCGTCTCCGTGTCCGTGCCCGACCACGTCGGCCCGGCCGGGGGAACCCGCATCGACACCGGTGCGTCCACGGGTGCTCGGTGTTGGATCACGACGTGGAACTGGTCGCCTCCGGGATTCCGGAGTCTGTCGGCGACGGTTCCCGTCGCGTCGGGACCGAGCAGCTTCGGTGCCTCGTCACCCACCGCTCGGGCGTAGACGGTCGCGTCGCCGTCGGACTCGAGTCCACCGTCGATCCACCGCTCTCGTGCCGGGTGGACCGACTGTGTCGCGCCCTCGACGGACAGCCGCGGCGTCGTGTTGAGACACCCCGCCGTCGCGGCCAGCGTGGCGGCACCGACACCGCCGAGGAAAGCTCTGCGTCTCACACCCGCACTCCGTCGGGCAGATACGAGTAGCTTCCGCACTCCTCTGGTGAGAAGGGGTCGCCCCGGTCACTCGCCGTCGAACCGGAGTCGCACCTCGTCCGGGAGGTCGTCGAAACCCGGTTCCAGCGTCCAGACGCCGGTCGCGACTGCGGACTCGGGTACCTCGTCGTCGGCGAAGGAGTCACCACCCCACGGGTCGTGGGTCACCGGGACGACCAGTTCGTCTCGGCCGTCCCACTCCGGATCGTCCCCGTGTGTGGGTACGACGCTCCGTGGCTCTCTCGGGTCGGTCTGGTGTTCCACGACGAGGTGGAACTGTTCCGCGACGCCGGCGTTCCGGAGCGTGTCGGCGATCCCGGTGTCTGCGTCCGCTCCGATCCACTCGGGCGCTCGATCCGGGACCAGCGTCGCGAACGTCTCCCGGTCGCCGCTCGGGTCGAGGCCGCCGTCGATCCACTGCTCGTCGCCCGGGTGGATCGTCGACGTTCCCCGTGACACGCGTACCGTCGGGCGACCGATGCCGACACATCCCGCGAGGAGACCGCTGCCGACCGCCGTGCCGAGACGGGTGAGGAGGGCTCTGCGTCGCACGGCAGTCGATTCGGTCGACGGAAGCGAGTAGTTTGTGGTCGAAGAGGCGGTCCACACGGACAGTCCGTGGCCGACCCGGTCGACAGCACGGCCAAGTACACGCGGCGCCTACGAGACTCCGTCCGTGTTGTTTCCGACCCACCTCCTGGCCGCCGCGCTGTTGGACCGTGTCACCCGACTCTCCCCGTGGTGGCTGGTCGTCGGCGCGGCCGTGCCCGACCTGCTCGACAAACCGCTCGCGTCGCTGGGCGTGTTCGAGCTGTTCCACACAGTCGGCCACTCTGCACTCGTCGCGGTGCCGGTCGCACTCGCGCTGGCGACGCGGGGGGCGCGTAGCCGCGCGGTCGCAGTCGGGTGGCTCTCGCACCTCGCACTCGACACGCTCCACGTCGTGGTCAACGGCCGCCCGACGGACGCTTACTCGTTGGCGTGGCCACTCACTCGACCGCCGACGCCGCTGGGTATCCCACCGGGAGAGTTCTTCTGGTACTACCTCGGCTCGCCGTCGTTCGTCCTCGAGGTCGGGATCTGGCTGGTCGGTACCGCCGTCCTCTGGCGACGCTTCGACTCGCCGACGAGCACGTCGCAGTGATCGGCGACACGAGTATCGCTGCCGACGAAAAAGAGAAATTTTATTACCCTCGTTCGAGACGACTGGGTTCCGCAGCGCATGTCTCGCGAGGACCCTCCACCACTGTCGGACGCGTTCGACCGTCACTCGGACACCACGCGGCCGCTGTTCGCCCTCGGTCGCTCCCTGACCGATCGGACACTGCTCGTCGCGACCGCGGCAGTCGTGACCGTGTGTTGGCGGCTCGCGAACCTCGTGCCGCCGTATCTGCTGGGCGTCGGGATCGACGCCTTCGTGGGTCCGGCCGACGAGGACCTCGCCGTCGCACTCCTCCCACAGTCGGTCGTCCCGGAGGAGCGAGCGGGCCAGTACCTCCTCTTGGTGGGTCTGTTCGGCACGGTCGTCGTCACGCGCGTCGTGGCCGACGTGGCACGCCACCTGTCGTGGCGGTGGCTCCAACAGTCCGTCCTCCACGACCTACGCGTGGCGGCGTACGACGCCGTCCAACGGCTCGATCTCGCAGTCTTCGAGACCGAGCGTACCGGCGACGTGATGAGCGTGTTGAACAACGACGTGAACCGACTCCAGACGTTCCTGAACGACGGCGCACAGCAGATCCTCCAGACCGCCTCCTTCTTCCTGGTCACGCTGGCGATCATGCTCGGACTCCACTGGCAACTGACGCTCGTGCTCGTCGGATTCGTTCCGGTGATGCTCGGGCTCGTCTACGGCTACAAGCGACTGATCGAGCCGTGGTACGACGACAGGCGTGCCGCCGTCGGTCGACTGAACGCACACCTCCAGACGGTCGTCGGCGGCATCCAGACGGTCAAGGCGTCCACCAACGAGTCACAGGAGCGTGAGCGACTCGCGACCAACTCGCGACGGTTCTGGCGTGCAGACTGGAACGCGGCGAAACTCACGGCGGTGTTCTTCCCCGGCCGAGAACTCGTCTCCTCGCTCGTGATGCTGACGACGATCACCGTCGGTGGCTGGTGGGTCGTCGTCGGACCGCCGTTGATCTTCACGAGACCCCTCTCGCCCGGGACGTTCGTCACCTTCTACTTCTTCGGACAGATGTTCGTCAGTCAGTCGTCGCGACTCGGCGACATCACGGACACGTACACGGACGCGGCAGCCTCTGCGAAGCGGGTGTTCGGACTGCTCGACTACCCAGTGTCCGTGACCGACGACCCGGACGCGGTGACGCTCGACGACGTGCGTGGTGAGATCGTCTTCGACGGCGTGACCTTCATCTACCCGGGCGAGTCGGAGCCGGCGGTCGAGGACGTGACCGTCGACATCGACGCGAACGACTACGTCGGTCTCGTCGGCCCGACCGGTGCCGGGAAGTCGACGCTGTTGAAGCTCCTCTTGCGGTTCTACGAGCCCGAGGCGGGCCGGATCTCACTCGACGGGATCGACGTGAGCGAGATCACACTCGACAGTCTCAGAGGGGCCGTCGGCTACGTCGGTCAGGACGCGACCATCATGAGTGCGACCGTCAGAGAGAACGTCGCGTACGGCCACGACGAGGCGGTGTCCGACGAAGCGGTGCGACGGGCGGCCGAACGCGCGAACGCACACCGGTTCGTCACGGAGCTCGAGGACGGCTACGAGACGGAGGTGGGCGAACGCGGGACACGACTCTCCGGCGGCCAACGACAGCGCATCGCCATCGCACGGGCGATCCTCAGTGATCCCGACGTGCTGCTCCTCTACGAGGCGACGAGCCACGTCGACAACCGGACCGAACTCCTGATTCAGGAGGGGCTCTCGGAGTTGACCGCCGACCGGACGACCGTCGCGGTCGCACACCGACTCTCCACGATCCGTGACGCCGACGAGATCGTCGTGTTCGACGACGGCCGGATTGTCGAACGTGGCGACCACGAGACACTGGTCAAGCGAGACGGACTGTACGCCGAGTTGTGGCAGGTCCACACCGGGGAACGGACTTCGGTGCCCGAACTGGCGTCGACTCCGGGTGGTACCTCTCGGGAGTGACACGGCCGATCACTCGGGCAGCCACCCGGTGTCGGTGCTTCGGATTTCGAGGGTGCGTCCCGTAGTGGTCTCGGACCGACCGGTGTCTCGAAGTCGGTCGGTCCACACCGACCGGTCGAGGAGAGCGCCGTACAGTCCGTCTGCTGTCGATCGCTTCGAAGAAGAGTTTGTGGGGTCGTCTGTCGTCTCTCTGCTCCGACTCAGCGGCGCGGGGGACCGCGACGCCCCTCGCCGTCGGCGTCTTTCACCGGTGCGTTCTCGTCGATCTTCTCGCCGGAGACGAGGTAGTCGGCGACGTTGCCGATCAGCACCTCGTTGTCGGCGACGTACGCGTCGTCCGGCTGCAGGAACGTCGCGTCGCCGATCACGGAGACGTTGCCGTTCGTCGCCGCCACCGGGTACCGTCCGCTGCGGCGGTTGGACTCGATCGTCACCTCGCCGGCCGTGCGGACGGCGACCGTCGCGTCGCCACCCACCGCGACCGGGACGGCGTCGTCCATCACCACGCGGTCGACACCCTCACCGAGAGCGCCGCCGGCACCGGTCGTCGCGATCCGGGAGTAGTGACGCCCGTCGGCCGAGATGTTGAACAACTCGCTCGGACCGGTCGAGACGCCGTACTCCGAGGTGACGCCCGTCGCGCTCGAACTAGCCTGTGAGGCACCACCGAAGCCGAAGGCAGCACCGAGAATGCCCCCGACTCCACCGGTACTGGTAGGATCCATCATCACCATCATCCGCCCACCGTTGTCGGTGAAGTTACGGAGCCCCCGGCGCTGACTCGCCGAGAACCGCGACCGTGGGTTCACGGTGACGAAGGCGTCCGCCTTCGACAGCGACGTGTTTAGGTCAACGCGCGGGTCGGCACGCGGGTCGAAGAATCGAACCGTGTGCCCGTTGGCGACGAGCGTGTCAACAAGCGGTGCGATCTCACTCCGCTCGACGTCGTTCTCGTGGCCCACGTCGAAGACGATCGTCTTCGGCTCCGCGTCGGCGGACATCTCGATCTGCCCGCTCTCCGGGCCGGGTTCGATCAGTGCGTTGTCCGGCTCGTACTGCGAGGTGTCCAACTCCGCCGGCTGCTCGGGCGTGCCGGTCGACTGACCCTGTACCATCGGGAGGACGGCTGCCGCGCCGACCACCACGACCACGATGGCCACCGTCAGACCGGCGGCCTTGAGTGTATCACTCATGCGTCGACACCTCCGAGTGCGGGGGCCCCGTCACGCGCAGACGGGGCCGCCTCGTCGGACTCCGAGTCGCTGTCGTCGCTCGCCGCCGCAGTCCCGGCACCGTCGTACTCGCTGGCGACGATGGTCGGGACGCGTTCGGGAGCCAACGCGTAGTACTGCGTCTGCGTCGTGCGGAGCGTCTGCCCGTCCTTCACGACGACCTGTGTCCCCTCGCTGGTCTGGAGGAGGAAGAACCCGCCGAAGGGGTTCGTGTCCTTCCGGACGACTTCGTACGAGTCGAGCCCGGCCTGATCTGCGACCCAGGCGGTCGCGTCGCGGGTGTCGCCGAGTTCGTCGGCGAAGCCGTTCTCCACGGCCCGCGATCCGAGGTATGTGTGTGCCATCTCGACTTCCGACCGGTCGACCTGGATCGTGGTCCCGCCGTGGTCGGAGTTCGGCCCGCGCTCCTTCAGGACGCTCGCGACGAACGTCCCCTGGAGTTCCTCGACGGTCCGTCGCGTAGTCTCGTCGCGGTTCTGAGCCTTGTCCGGGCTACTGCGGACGATGGAACTCGGAGCCGCGATGTCCTTCGAGGTGAACACGCCGACGCTCCCGACGATCGCCGAGGGTTGGGTGAAGATCCGGTCTGCGGCGATGGAGCCGTAGTAGCCGCCCGAGGCCGCCTGTGCTTTGATCGCGACGGCAACCGGCAGTTCGTTGCTAGTGTGTTTCACCGCCTTGTACAGTCGTTCGGAGGCGGTCACACCGCCACCGGGGCTGTTCATCTCGATTACGACGCCTCTGATCGACTCGTTCGTCCGTGCCTCGCGGAGGGAGTCGACCGCCTCGTCGACCTGCGTCCCCCTGATGCCACCGTCGTAGGTGAGCACCATGACGCGGTCGGGTTCGGCGGGTTGGGTCGCCTGGAAGGCGACCGGAGCGAGGACTGCACTCGCGAGGAGCCCGACTACGACTGCGAGGACGTAGACGGACCCTCCCGAACTCGGTGTTGAGCGTGACATTCGTACGAGACGAGCGTAACGCCCGGAATAAACCTTGTGTAGCTGAAACGCGACCGTTAGTTACACCGTCACACGGTCACCGTGTGGACGTCGAGCCGCGACTCGACACGTATCGTCACTCGTGGACCGCGTGAACCGACTCGCCGCAACCCGTCGCTCACGGCGGTGGGCACTTCACCGTCCAGCAGGAGCACTCTCTGTTCGGTTCGCCCGGCGCGGCGACGTGGACCGTGGCGTCGTCCGGAACCCGCGAACACTCCACACGGTGGAGCATCCCGTCGTCTCCGTACGCGTACATTTGCGAGAAGATTCCGTCTCTAGGATTATAGAATCACTGGCTGTGTGGGCGGGTTGTGACTCTCTGTTGGGTGAACGTCCGGTCAGTTTCGATCTCTCGACCGCACGCTGGAGACCGGGAGACGTGAGTGGATGTCGACCGCCGAGACTAGACGACCCGAGTTGACCTCCTCCCACGGTTTCAGCCGTGGGATTCCACACGCGGTGGGCATCCCGGTGATGCCACACCCAGTGGCAAATTTCCCCTCACAGGTACTCCGGTTTGCGGGACTCTGGGTTGGCCCCCTCTGGGGTCTGGCGTGTTCGCCCTCACGGGCCGTATCCACTCCCAGCGACCGTAGTCCCCGGGTATGCACCGGGCCGCGGGCCAGGCCATCGACCCGACGCACCGCCACGCGGTGTGGCGGTGCGTCCCAAGCCGGCGTAGGGTCGCTTTTTGATTGCCCTCGCGGGCCGCGTGGACGCCCTCGCGGGAACGGTATGGTAGCCTCTCGTCCGGCGGGCAGACCCCAACCCAACTGCCAGCGTTTCGCCGTCTTGCGTACCCTTTCGTAGAAGGTCTAGAATACTAAGTCTTGGGAGATGTAGGCGACAACCGACAGTGGAACGGTCAGTTGTGGTGTCGCTCACACCCACCGCTGAAGCGGTGGGCTTCCGCTCGCTCGATGTCACCACCGACCGAATCGCCGGACTTCGGTAGCTCTCGCGACGTTCCGACTCACCTGTCGTCGCCAGTCGGTGGCTCACTGGAGGGCAATCAGCGTGGTCGCGGCGAAGAAGGCCAGCATCACGACGGTGATGATCGCGACGATGGCGTCCGACTCTGTCATCCGAACTCGTGTGGACGAAAGTGCCGGACGTGTATATGGGTAGCGGCCACAGAGCGGCGCGACCGACCGGATCGATGGGGTTCGACCGTCTCACTCGACGCCGCGACGGTGGCTCGACACGTTCTCACGCCGGTGAGGACACGCGACTCTCGCGTCGCGACGACGACCGTGTGAGTGAAGTAGTGCCCAGAGAATACCGCAGTGTGAACGAGAGAATACAGTCACCCGAGGGTGACCCCGACTCGGACGCGGGTGCCACCGGGAGTGACGAGGAGACGCCGAACGCCGACCTCCGAGCGACGGCCGGGGCGCGGACGCTCACTGTCGGGGGACAGCGCCCCGTACGGATCAGTTCGGGGCACCGAATCCGACACCACGACGGGAAGTGTTCCCGACCACACGGCCACAACTACGAGGTGTTCGTCCGGCTCCGTGGCGAACTGACCGACGACGGGTGGGTTGCAGACAAGGGGACGGTCACGGAGGTGATCGACGAGTGGGACCACCGGTTCCTCCTCGAACGCGGCGACCCGCTGATCGAGGCGTTCGCCGAGAGTGGCGACGAGGAGGCCGTCGTCGTGCTCGAAGCGCCCCCCACCGCCGAGGTCATGAGCGCCGTCCTCGAACGGAAGATCGCCGAGCGGGTCCCGGACACGGTCTCGGAGGTCGCCGTCACCGTCCGCGAGACGCACGAACTCGGCGCCGCCGGCTCGCTGGAGTGATCACCGTGCCGGTTAACGACGACGCCGAGACGGTCACCGATCCGGCCAGTGTGGGAGCCACTACCGACGCGTCCGGTGCAGATCCGGCCGCCGACGAGACACCGGCGGGACCGGCACTCCCGATCAACGAGTTGTTCCACTCGCTGCAGGGCGAGGGGAAGCTGGCGGGCGTGCCGACCGTCTTCGTCCGGACGAGCGGCTGTAACCTCCGGTGTTGGTTCTGTGACTCCTACCACACGTCGTGGGAGCCGACACACGCGACGATGGCGGTCGACGAGATCGTCGCCGAAGTCGAGAGCCACGACGCCGAGCACGTCGTCGTCACCGGCGGGGAGCCGATGATCCACGACGACGTCGAGGTGTTGCTCGCGCGACTCGACGACGCGGGCTACCACACCACCGTCGAGACGAACGGGACGATCCACCGCGACGTGGCGATCGACCTGGCGAGCGTGAGTCCGAAGCTCGCCTCCTCGACACCGACCGCCGACCGCGACCCGAAGGGTGACGGGGAGTGGGCGGAGCGGCACGAGCGCGAGCGGATCGACCTCGACGCGCTCGCTCGGCTCGTCGAGGAGTACGAGAGCCAACTGAAGTTCGTCGTCACGGGACCGGACGACCTCCCGGAGATCGAGCGACTCGTGGAGCGTGTCCGCGAGCGGGCGAGCGTCCCCGTTCCGGACTCGGAGGTGCTGTTGATGCCGGAGGGAACGACCCGCGAGGAACTCGACGAGACGCGCCGGATCGTCGCGGAGTTGGCGGCCGAGCACGGCTACCGCTACACACCTCGCATCCACGTCGACGTGTGGAACGACGCACCGGGGACGTGACGAGTCGCAGACGCACCGCCTCTACACCACCGAACCGGATCGACACGACCGACGGGGTACCGACACGACCGACGAGGCACCGACACGACCGACTGACGAGACACACCGACACCACAGATGCACACCGACGACACGAGCGACACGACGGACCAGACAGCCGACGACAGTCCCGCCACGACCGAGGCGACGGACTCGGTAGCCGACGACAGCCCCGGTGCGGTCGTCTTGGTCTCCGGCGGGATGGACAGCGCGACGGCGGCCTACGAGGCACGCGAGCGGGGGTACGACCTCTACTTCCTGCACACCTCCTACGGACAGGAGACGGAGACGACGGAACTCGCCTGTGCGGAGGCGTTGGCCGAGGAGCTGGACGTGGCAGACTTCCTCCACGTGGAGACGAGTCACCTCTCGCGGATCGGCGCGTCGAGTCTAACGGACGACGGGATCGAGATCGGTGACGCAGACTTGGACGACGACGAGATTCCGGACTCGTACGTCCCGTTCAGGAACGCCAACCTCCTCTCGATGGCCGTCTCCTACGCCGAGGCGAACGACTGCGAGGCGGTGTTCGTGGGTGCCCACAGCGAGGACTACTCCGGCTACCCAGACTGTCGCCCGGAGTTCTTCGAGGCGTTCCAGACGGTCGTCGACGTGGGGACGAAACCGGACACCGAGATCGCCGTCGAGGCGCCGTTCACGGACTGGAGTAAGACGGACATCGCCGCCCGCGGCGACGAACTCGGCGTGCCCTACGAGATCACGTGGAGCTGTTACCGCGACCACGAGCCGGCCTGTGGCACCTGTGACGCCTGCGCGTACCGGCTGAAGTCGTTCCAGGAGAACGACCTCCGGGACCCGATCGAGTACGCCGAACGGCCGACGTACGCCGACTGAGACTCGTTCCCGACTCGGGAGGGGGCGCGTCTCGTCTCGTGGCGCCTGTGCACCCGACACGGAGGATCCGTACCACCCGGTAGGCGGAGCGTACGGTTCGGCCACCGCTTGTCACACCGACTCACACCGCCACACGCCACGTATTCGAGACTGATACGCGTAGCCCCAAGCTTATATACGGTCGCGACCGAGTACGGTGTGTAAACCGGCTGTAGGGGGGCACACAGATCGGGTGTCGTGTGGGAAGCGGCACGCGGGTGCGGTCCACCCGCCGCGTTTGCAGACACAATCATGAAACTCGACAACCTGTTCACAGACGACGACCGTGCAGTCAGCCCCGTCATCGGGGTCGTCCTGATGGTGGCCATCACGGTCATCCTCGCGGCCGTCATCGGCTCGTTCGTACTGAACCTCAGCAACCAGACTAACCAGGCCGCGCCGCAGGCTTCGCTGGACGCGGAATTGAACAGTAGTGCGGATGCAAACTTCACCCTTTCACACAACGGCGGTGAAACCCTTGCCAGCAGCGAGACACGAATTGTCGTTCAGAGTGGAGGTGATTCGGTGACCATTGAGGAGGACCTCCCAAGTAACACTGAGTTCAGTGCCGGTGATTCACTGGAGTTTGACCTGGGTAACAGCGAAGCTTCGGGATTGGGTTGGGGAGGTTCTTTCGAACTCACTGAGGCTGGCACTATAAGCAGTTTCGGTGATGAGGTCACAATCAGGGTCATCGACACGACTTCACAACAAGTGGTGGCCTCTATCGAGTTGTAGGAGGGTATAACCACTTTTGTTGACGTTTCAGTATCGTCACCAACAAGCAAGATGTTTTGTTCGAACTCGTCACTGCTGACGGTTCACCACCGTTTCACATATACATCCCGCCACTCTCCGCGTACTCGCGTCCCTCGAACTCGCCGTCACCCAACTCGGCCAACTCCGCGGAGAGTCTGGCGTAGTACTCCTGCTGCTCGGCGAACTGCTCGCGCAGCCGTGACTCGTCGACTGCAACCCCGTACAGCGCTTCCAGCGCCTCGATGACGAGCAGCGACGCCTCGAAGTCCGGCCCCGGTGGGTGTGCGGGCGTGACGAGTACGCCGACGGGTGGGGTGTCTCGGTCGAGCCCGCGCCCGGCGAGCACCCCGACGATGCCGTCGAAGAACCCGCGCTGGAGCGGCCGAATCACCGTCTCCTCTGTGTCCGCTCCGTCGACATCCGTCTCCTCACCGCTCGTCTCGCCGCCCGTCTCGTCACCACTCGTCTTTGCGTCCGTCTCGTCTCCGCTCACCCCGCCGTCCGAGGGGGCTGACACCACCGCCGGGTGCCGGTCGCGGTAGTCGTCCGTCGCGACGCCGAACACGGCGTGGTCAGCCGGCCCGTGGGGGTACGGGACGGCGTTGATCGCAGTGACCTCTCCGAGATCGGCGTCGTCCGCGAACCCGAACAGCGCCTCGGCGAACGCCTCCGCCGCGACGGGCGAGACGGCGATCTCTGCGAGGACGACCGTCGCGTCCAACTCCGGGACAGCGTACAGTCGGATCGGCCGCCGCGGCCGTCCGTCAGCGAACGGCGTCACCGTGGCGACGTTCCGCGTCCAAACGTGTCCGATCTGGTCGGCGTCGAACTCGCGGACGACGTGGTCGAGCACCGTGAGTCCGACCACGCCGGGGTTCGCGAGCCCGACCACCAGTCTGTCGCCCGTCTCTGTATCCGGCTCAACGACGACCTCGAACGTCGGCTCTGTCGACATGCGTCACGAGCCGGAGGGACAGGTAACGACTCTTCGGGTGGCGGCGACGGCGTCAGACCCCGTCGAGGTGGACGTGGACCAACCGGTCACACTCCGACTCCCCACAGACGGGACACTCGTCGGTCTCGAGACGGACGCGGTCGGCCGCTTCCCCGTCGGCGGACTCGACACTCGCCCCGTCCTCGGCGACGACCCACAGCGACTCGCTGCGGTAGTTCAGGGTGTACCCCTCGCCGGTGTCGGTGAGGAAGTGCCGCGCGACCTCCCGGAGGTGGTAGTTGAACCGGCCGGGATCGGCGACGCCGACGCGGTCCCGGAGGTCGCTGAACGGGACCGGCTCGCCGGCGGCTGCGAGTTCTCGGAGAATGTCGACACGAATCTCGTGTGTCAGCGCACTCAGTGCGCCCCCGAACGGCTGGTCGGTCACGGACCGACACAGGAACGTCTCTGTGGTGTACTTTCTGGTGACGGGATCAAACCCGATCGCGGAGTTCGCGGGCCTGACTGATCGCGTCCATCAGGTCGTCGGCGAGTACCTCCACGTCGTCGGCGTGTCGCTGCGTCGCGTCGGCCACGTCGTCGACGCTCTCGGAGGTCTCGCTCGCTCGCTCCGCGATGTCGTCGATCTCCGCGACGGCGTCGTCGATCGACGCCGCGGCACCGTTGGTGTGTTCCTCGGCCGTCGAGACGTGGGCGGCGGTGTCGTCGACGGCGGCTTGCACCTCCGCGACGACGGACTCGATCTCGCCCGCCTGGTCTTGGACCTCGCCGGCCAGTTCCTTCACCTCGTCGGCGACGACGGCGAACCCGTCGCCCGCGTCGCCCGCGTCGCCGCCGGCGCGGGCGGCCTCGATGGACGCGTTCAACGCGAGCATGTTCGTCTGGTCCGCGATGTCGCCGATGACGCGGGTGATCTCCTCGATCCGGCCCACCGTCTCCGAGAGTGTGGTCAACTCCTCGCGAGCGGCGGCGACCGACTCGGCGGCCGTCTCGATGTCGGACTGTGCGTCGTCGGCAGTCTCGCGTGCGGCGTCGGCACGCTCGACGACCGCCGTACTGCTGTCGTTGGCATCGGTGGCACTGCGCGACAGCTGATCGATCACGTCCTCCGCGTCGCTCAACTCCGTGCCGACCCGCGACAGTAACTCGGCGTGGTCCTCGGCCAGCGTGGCTACGTCACCCGCACTGACCCCGCCGTCGGTGACGCCGGCCGTCCGCTCGCCGTCGCCCACGTCTCTCTCGCCACGACTCCCGTCCGTCGACTCGTTGGCGTCCATCGTGCGTCGGTGGCGCAGGGGCAGTGAAAACGCTTGGCCCGCAGTTCTCCACACCGAGAACGAGACGCCCGTCGCGACGACCGGAGCCAGTCCGCTTGACGGCTCTCTCGTGATCGCACCGCGCACACGGCGGCACCTGCGCGGTCATCTCCTGCCGACCCGTCCGTTCGTGTGCGTGAAGAACACACACGCCGTGGCTTGAGACCACTCGCGGCCGGACGACCGAGTGGTATGTCCGACGGAGAAGACGAGGACCACGTCTGTGACTGTGGCGAGACGTTCGACACACTCGAAGCACTTCGGGAACACGCGGAGGCCGAACACTGAGGCGCCACGGCCCGGGTGGCTCCGTCGCGGGTCGCGGAGACTGATTCCCGACGACGAGCACGACGCTCTTCCGTCGCAAGGACGTGCAGTGAGTCGATGCCAGACGGATTCAGCGACGAGGAGCGCGAGCGGGTCCGCGAGGCGCTGCTTGAGGCCGGTCGCGAGCAGTTCGCCCGGTACGGTCGCGAGAAGACCACCATCGCGGAGTTGACCGACGCGGCCGGGATCGCGGACGGCACCTTCTACCGCTTCTACGACTCCAAGCTGGCGCTGTACGCCGACGTGCTGGACCGCGAAGGGGAGCGACTGGCCCCGGAGTTGCTCGCCCCGCTGGAGGTACACGACGACCCGGAACCGGCGATCGCGGCGTTCCTCCGCACGGTGATGGACGAGATCGAGACGAACCCACTGATCGAGCGGCTGTTGGTCGACACCGACGAGATGCAGCGGCTGCGCGAGTTCCACGGCGTCGAGGGTGTCGCGGCCGAACGCGAGCAGTCACTCGGGTACCTGCTCCCGTACGTCGAGGCGTGGTACGAAGCCGGTCGCGTCCGGGGGCCGGACCCAGAGACCGTCGCCAACGCCGTCCGCGCGGTGACGTTCCTCACGCTCCACCGCGCGGATCTCGGGGAGGAACTGTACCACGACACGCGGAACCTCGTGATCGACGCCGTCGCTCGCGGACTGGTGCGCGACGCGACGGAGTCCGACGGGCCGACCGGGCGAGAGGAGTGATACCACCCGTACGAGCAGTGACACCCACAGGAGGGGTGACACCCACACGAGCGGCGACACTGCTCAGTCGTCGGCGGTGACGGGCGTCGCCGGGAGCGGGTCCCGCCGCACGGCGTCGGCCGGTGGCTCCGAGAACAGCTCCGGGTGGAGCACACTGGCCAGGTACTCCAGCGTCTCGACGAGTCGCGGTCCCGGTCGGTTCACGTAGTGGTTCCCGTCGAGTACCGCCACGCGGTCCTCGCGAACTGCCGACAACGTCGCGAACCCCTCGCGATCGGCGAGCGCGGGGAGCTCCCCGACCGTCCGTTTCACGTCGAACCCACACGGCGCGGCGACGAGCACGTCCGGGTCCGCCTCGCGGAGTCGCGCCCACTCGACGGGGCCGGACCGCTCGCCCGGCTCCGCGAGCAGGAACTCGCCGCCGGCGATCTCGACCAACTCCGGCACCCAGTGGCCGCTCACCATCGGCGGCTCGAGCCAGTCGAGCACCGTCACCGTCGGCGTCTCGTCCGCCTCCGCCACACGCTCGCGAACGCGTTCCACGCGCTCGGCCAACTCCGCGCGCAGTTCCGTCGCGGTCTCCTCGCGACCCAGCACCGCACCCAACCGCTCCACGTCGTCGAACACGTCGTCAAGCGTGTGTGGGTGACTGGTGACGATCTCCGCGTCCAACTCTAACTCGGCGACGGTGTCGCGGACGACGCTCTCGTCGACGGCACACACGTCACAGATCCCCTGCGTGACGACCACGTCCGGGTCCAACTCGCGGAGCCGGTCGCGGTCCAACTCGTAGACACCTCCCTCGGACTGTACCGACTGGACGGCGTCGTCGACCTCGCCGCTGGTGCCGCTCGTGTCGATCCGCGAGTGGACCACGTCAGGCAGGGCCGCGACGCGTGGCGGGTAGTCGCACTCGTGAGTGACGCCGACCGGGTCGACACCGAGTGCACAGACGGTCTCCGTCGCCGACGGCAGCAGCGAGACGACTCGCATACACACTCGTGGGGTCGCTGTCCGGAAAAACGTCTCCCCCGGTTGCCCGGACACGACGTGTCCCACCCCGGGAGCTGACGACCTGCGTGAGACGGCCACCGGGCGAGGTCAGCCGCCGATCGCCCCGCTCGTCTCGTTCCCGCCGCCTCCGGCGGTGGCGTTACCCTGCTGGATCTCCACCGTCTCGTTGCCGTAGACGAACAGCCGTTCGACGACCTCGCCGCGGTCGTTGCGCTTGACGATCACCAGCGTCGGCTCGCGGCCGTCGTCGTCCGCCCCGTCACCGGCTCTGTCGGGCGCCGCCGCGGTGGTGTTCCCGCGGAGGAACGCCCGGATCGCACCGGTCGTCTCCGCTTCGGTCACGTCCGAGGACTGCGCGTTCACGAACGCGACGTAGCTGATCCCGGAGGCGTCCGTCGGGACGATCCGCAACTCCCAGTACAGCGTCCCGTTCACGACCGCCGGAATCGGCTCACTCGGGGTGAACCGGTTCCAGTCGGTCGTCCGTGCGGCCTGCCGCACGAAGTCCGGTGCCTTCCGCGGGCCGAGCAACGTATCGCCAGAGGCCGTCCGGAACGACTCGAACTCGCCGGATCTGGGGTCGATCACCCACACCTCGCGGAGCCCCTGCGTCTCCCCGAACGGTTCCGCGGCGACGAAGTAGGTCAACCCCTCGTCCGTCCGCACGAGGAACGGCTGCTCGTTCCCCTCACCCGGCAGCGGGGCGAGTTCGATCTCGTCCTCGTGGGCGCCGACGACGGGTAGCGTGTTCACGATCCCGTTGCGGTACCGCGTCGCCGCCACCCGCTGGCGCGCCAGTCCGAACGGGTAGAGTCGCTGGTCGGACAACACCTCGTTCTCCCGTGCGGCCTCCGGTGAGAGGTGCTGGATGTTCCCGTCGGAGTCGATCAGGGCGACGCCACCCCACGACGGCCGCGTGAACGGGATCGGGAACCGGAACTCGAACACGGGCTCAGTGTACGGGACGGCGATGTACTGGTCGCCCTCGTGGACGACCATGAACGGGTCCTGGTACTCCACGAGGTACGGACCGGACTTGCGGAGTTGCCAGCCGTACGAGTCCGTGACGCCCATCCCGATCCCGGTGTCGAGTTCACCTTCGACGACGCGCACGTCCTTCCCCTTCGTCTCCATGTTGACGAGGACGGTGCCGTTCTGTCTCTCGAGGAAGGTGTTGCGCGTCCCGTCGGGTGCCAGCGCGTAACTCCAGTAGGTGGTGCCGTTCACCACGCTCACGTCGCCGCCGGTCGCCTTGAACCGCGAGGTCTGCAGCGAGTTGCTCGCGTAGCGGTTCGCGACCGCACGCGGGACGATCCGCGGGTGGTCGGCGTCGATCTCCGGCAGACTCGCGCGTCGTTCGGCGTCCGCCACCGTGTCGGCACCCAGCGCCGCGGCGCTGTAGTACCCGCCGAGTGTCAACGCCGCGAGCAACACCACGACGGCGACACCACCGGCGAACTGTACGCCCACCTCGCCGGACAACCGGCCGCGGAGGCGGTACAGCACGACGCCGCCCACCGCGACCGCGACGAGCAGTTCCGGCGTCGTGTACACCCCCATCACGATCCCGTGGAGCCACGGTCTGACGAAGTAGCCGACGCCGAGCAGTACGACCAGCAGCACCGCCGGGCCGACGAGTCCACGCGCGCCACCGCCACTGGACCCCGACGGGTTCACGTCGACATCGAAGTCGTCGCCGTCGTCACTCATCGTGATACCCGGAGTGTGGCGGCGGGCAAGTATGTTCGGGTCACGTCTCTGTCGGTGAAAGTCGGTTCTCCGGCGCGTTCACGTCGGTCCAGTCTCGTCGTAGTCGGTGGCCCGCAGTCGGCGACTCGACCACGCCGCCAGGGCTATCCCCGCCGGGGACACAGTGACCACGTGCCGAGTGTCAGCGACACCTACATCGAGAACAGAGAGCGCGTCCAGCCGGACGACGCGAACAACTACGGCTCCGCACACGGGGGCAACGTCGTCAAGTGGATGGACGAGGTGGGGGCGCTGTCGGCGATGCGACTCGCCGGCACGACCTGTGTCACGGCCCGGATCGACAGTCTGAGCTTCGAACGGCCGATCCCGCAGGGAGACACCTGTGTCGTCGAGTCGTACGCCTACGCCACCGGGCGGACGAGCGTCCGCGTCCGTCTCCGGGCGTTCCGCGAGTCGCCCCGTACCGGCGAGCGCGAACAGACGACGGACTCGTACTTCGTCTTCGTCGCCGTCGACGACGAGATGCTCCCGACGGAGGTCCCCGAGTTGACCGTCGAGGGGGAACGCTGTCGTGCCCTCCGCGACGAGGCGCTCGCCGGCGAGGAGTCGAACTGAAAGCGGCGAGATCGATCCGAGACAACCGAGACCGATCCGAGACGGATCAGACCGATCCGAGACGACCGGGACCGACCTGTCCGCTCAGAGACGGTCCGCCAGCCGGTCTCCCGTCTCTAACCCATTGCGCAGCGCCGTGTGGAGTCGTGCCTCGCCGCCGACCCAGTCGCCCAGTACCCACAGCCCCTCCTCTTCGGCGGCCTCGCGGGCCGCAGTCGGGAGTTCGTCCTCCGGCAGCGCGTAGCGCCACCCTTGGTTGTCGGTCCAGTCGGGGTCTCGGAGTCGGTCGTCGCCGACGATGTCGGCGGCGTGATCCGCGAGCCGGTCGACGTTCTCGTCGGGGTCGTCGTCGTAGTGCTCGACAGACCACTCGTGGTTCGCCTGGACGATCAACAGCGACTCGCCATCGGGGACGTGGCCCGCCTTACACTCCTCGCGGGAGATCCAGCCGACCGCGTGCTCTTTCGTCGTGTCGACGAGCCCGTAGTACGGCACGTCCAGTGGGAACTCGTAGTGGAGCACCGCGGTCCAGATCGTCCGGTAGGACACGTCGCTCGCGGCGTCGACGAGTCGCTCGCGAGCCGGCGAGTCCCACTCGGCCGTCTCCAGCAGTTCGGCAGTCTGAGGTGCGGGCGGGTTCGCCAACAGCACGTCGAACGGGCCGTGTCGGTCTCCGTCGGTGTCGACCAGCGACCACGTCTCCGCCTCGGCGTCGTGTCCGATCGTCTCGACGCGCGTTCGCCGGTGGACCGTCGCGTCCGTCCGGCCGAACAGTCGCTTGGCGATCTGTGTGAGTCCGGCCTCGTAGGACCACTTGTGGTCGTCGGCGTCGCGCCCCGGCGAGACGTCGCCCTCGGCGTCGAATGTGTAGATTGGTTCGCTCGCGTCCACCAGCCCTTCGTCGTCGAGGCGCTCGGTCAACAGGTCGACGACGCGGTCGTCGGCGGACTTCACGTAGTTCGCGCCGTAGTCGTAGGTCAACGCCTCGTGCCGGCGCGTGGCCGCACGCCCACACAGGCCGCCAGACTTCTCCAACACCGTCACCTCGGCGTCGACACCCGACGTTGCGAGTTGGAACACTGCCGCCGCGGACGCCGCGCCGGCTCCGATGACTCCGATTCGTGTCACGGAACGACTTACGACTTGGACCGACAAAACCCCACGCTCTTCGGCGACGTGTCGCCTCGGCGGAGTCGCGCCGGAACCGACGGCCGAAGTTGAAAAAGCGCCCGCGTCCTCAGTCGTCTGCGGGTGCCGTCTGCAGGTCCTGTTCGCCGGCGCGGTCGTGGAGGAGACACGCCGACTTGTGGTCGTCGCCGTGATCGGTGTACTCGGGGTTCGTCTCCTCACACGGCGTCGAGAACTGCATCATCGTCTCCGCGGCCCCGGGCTGGTCGTCCGCGAGCAACTGCTCGAACGTCTCGTCGAGTGCCTCGGCGACCGTCGGGTCGTCGGCGCTCGTCGGGAGCTCGAACTCCTCGCGGATCTCCGTCTCGACGGCCTCGTCGGACACCGCCTCGGCGCTCTCGCTCTCCGCGGCCAGCCCCGCACGGGTGCTCTCGACGTCGATCTCGCCCGTTCGGACCTTGTCGCGGAACGTCAACAGCGCCCGCCAGTCCTCCTGGTCCAAATCGTACTCGTCGGGCATGATGACGCGGTGACACCGGGTGTGGAACCGACAGCCGTCCGGCGGCGCCGTCGGACTCGGGACCGTCCCGTTCAACTCGATGTTCTCGCGACCGGCACGCGGATCGGGCTGGGGAATCGCCGACAGCAGCGCCTCCGTGTACGGGTGCTGTGGGTCCGCGAACACCTGGTCGGTCGGCCCCAACTCGACGATCTCGCCGAGGTACATCACCGCGACCCTGTCACACACCTCGCGGATGACCGACATGTCGTGGCTGATGAACAGCATCGACAGCCCGAACTCCTCTTGAATCTCGTTGATGAGAGAAAGGATCTCCGCGCGGATCGACACGTCCAGCGCGGACACGGGCTCGTCCGCCACGATGAAGTCCGGGTTCAACACGAGTGCCCGAGCCAGCGCGATACGCTGTTTCTGCCCGCCGGAGAACTCGTGAGGGTACCGGTCGTAGTCGCTCGCCATCAGTCCGACCCGCTCCAGCAGGTCCTCGACGATGGCTCGGCGACGGTGTCTGTCGGTCATCCCGTGGACCTCCAGCAGCTCCGCCACCGACTTCCCGACCTTCATCCGTGGGTCGAAACTCGACGACGGGTCCTGGAAGATCATCTGTGCGTCCCGACGGAACCGCTTCAGTTCCTGGTCGTCGAACTCCGTGATGTCGTTCGGGTGCGTGCCGTCGGCGTTGCGACTCTTGCCGCCGCGACCGCCGCCGTTGAAGATCACTTCCCCGTCGGTCGGGTCCTCCAGGCGGATGATCGAGGAGGCCGCCGTCGACTTCCCACACCCGGACTCGCCGACGAGCCCGAGCGTCTCGCCCGGCTGGATGTCGAAGGAGATTCCGTCGACCGCCTTCGCCGCGCCGACCTGCCGGTTGAGGATCCCCTTCTTGATCGGGTAGTGCTTCTTCAGGTTCCGCACGGAGACGATCGGTTCCTCAGTCATCCGCGACACCTCCGCTGCGAGCCGCACCACTGTCGTCGCCGGTGATCACGGACTCGTCGTACCCCGGCCCGTAGTAGATGCAGGAGGCACTGTGGTCGTCCGCGACCTCGTGCTCCGGCGGGTGCTCGCCCGTGTGACAGGCGTCGACTGCGTAGTCACACCTGGGGGCGAACCGACAGCCGTCCGGCACGTTCACCGGACTCGGGAGCGACCCGCCGATCCCCTCGACCGCCTTGCTCCTGCCGGGGAGACACTCCATCAGCGCCTTCGTGTACGGGTGCGAGGGGTTCTCGAACACCTCGAACACGTCGCCACGTTCCATCACCTTCCCGGCGTACATCACGACCACGTGGTCGGCGATCTCCGCGACCACACCGAGGTCGTGCGTGACGAAGAGCACACCCATCCCGTAGTCGTCTTGCAGCCGGTCGAGCAGGTCGAGGATCTCCGCCTGGACGGTCACGTCCAGTGCCGTCGTCGGCTCGTCGGCGATCAACAGGTCCGGGTTCGTCACCAGCGCCATCGCGATCATCACGCGCTGTTTCTGGCCACCGGAGAACTCGTGCGGGTAGTCGTCGAACCGCGCGGCGGCGTTGGCGATCCCACACTCCGAGAGGAGTTCGATCCCACGCTCGCGCGCCGCCTCGCGGGACACGTCCTCGTGCATCTGGACCGCCTCGACGATCTGCCACCCGACGGTGTAACAGTGGTTCAGGGCGTCTTGCGGGTTCTGGAAGATGTGTGCGATCTTTCCGCCACGGAGGTCCTGGAGCGACTCGTCGTCCATCTCCGTGACCTCCTCGCCACGGAACCGGATCGAGCCCTCGATGTGGCCCGGCGGGCTCTTGACGATTCGCGAGACGGACTCCGTCGCGACCGTCTTCCCGGAGCCGGACTCGCCGACGATACACACCGTCTCCTCCTCCGCGACGGTGAAGTCGACGCCGTCGACTGCCGTCACTGTGCCACCGTCCGTGTCGAACGTCGTCGTGAGGTCTTCGACCTCGAGTAGTGGGGGTGTCCCGCTCATGATTCGTTCTCCGCGCTCGCTTCGGGGTTCAGTGCGTCGAGCAGTGCGTCACCGAGGAAGTTGAACGCCAGGATCGTGAGGAACAGGAAGATCCCCGGAGCCAGCGTGATCCACGGGGCGAACCCGAGGTCGTCGCGGCCCGTCGAGATCAACTGTCCCCACGAGGGCACCGTGGAGTCACCCAGGCCGAGGAACGCGAGTTGTGCCTCGGCCAGGATGAACCCCGGCACCAACAGCGTCACGTCGGTGATGATACTGCTCGCGGTGTTCGGGACGATGTGTCGCCGAACGATCCGGTACGTGCTCGCCCCACTCAGTTTCACCGCCTTGATGTACTCCTCTTCCACCTTCGAGAGGGCGTTACTCCTGACGTACCGAGAGGTACCCTCCCAGGAGAACAGCCCGAACAAGACGATGAACAGGAACAGGCCCCCGCCCCAGATGTAGAGGATCAGCAGGTAGAGGATGAACGTAGGGAACGACTGCTGGATGTCGACCCACCGCATCAGGATCTCGTCGACCAGCCCACCGGCGTACGCGGCGGTGGTCCCGACGGCGGTCCCGATGGTGATCACGATCAGCGTCGCGATGAAGCCGATCTTCATGCTGATCTGCATCCCGTAGATGATGATCTTGAAGATGTCACGCCCCTGCTGGGTCGTCCCGAGCGGGTGTGCCAACGTCCCCTGGCAGGCACCGCCCGCGACGGTACCCACACAGTTGATCACGAAGTTCGTGTTCACCTCCATGAACATCGGCGGCTGGTACTTCCTGAACAGCGCCACTTCGGGCGCCGAGAGGAAGACGGGACCGACGATCCCAGCCAGGAAGATGAACAGGAGCCACCCGAGACTGACGAGTGCCGGGCGGTTCTTCTTGAACTGTCGCCAGTAGTACTTCGTCATCCGTGGGTTCTGGTACAACGGGAGGACCCCGTAGAACCCGAAGACGACGAGAGAGAGGCTGAACAGGTAGTCGAGTTGCGACACGTCGTAGCCCCAGCCGACGAACTCGAAGGTCGGGGTGTACTGTCCGAGTGCGACGAAGTCGTAGGCGAGCAGCGCCAGAATCGCCAGCGTCGTGACGACGGTCCCGAGGAAGTTCACCGAGAACCCTCTGCCACTCGACTGGCTGACCTCCTCCCAGTCGACCTCGTCGAATCGTTGGTTGGAATCTTGAGTTGCCATGCTTGTCTATCTGTCAGAGAAGTCGATGCGCGGATCCAGGACCGTGTACACGAGGTCCTGTAGCAGGTTCCCCACGGTCGCGACGAACGTGAAGAACAGTGTCGATCCGAGCACGACGTTGGTGTCTTGAGCGATGAGCGCGCTGAACAGGAGCCTCCCGAGCCCGGGAATCCCGAACACGACCTCGACCAACAGCGACGCTCCGGTGAACAAGTACAACAGGTACCCGACCAGCGTGGTCGAGACGGGTACCAGCGTCGGCCGGAGGACGTGCCGGAAGTAGATCCGGTAGATCGAGACCCCCTTCGCACGCGCCGTCTTCACGAAGTCCGCGTTGACGTACTCGGCGGCTTCGTTGCGCGACACGCGCATGAGTCCACCGATGGACCCCGTGACGAGCACGAACACGGGGACCACCAACTGGACGAAGTTGTCCCAACTGAACACGGCTACGTCGGTGTCGTAGATGATCGGGATCCACTCCAACTCGACCCCGAACACCAACAGCAGTATGATCCCGAAGAAGAAGTTCGGGATGGCGTACCCGAAGAACGCGAAGCCGGTGGCTAAGTGGTCACGCCAGCTGTACTGGTTCGCGGCCGAGTACAGCCCGACGACGGGACCGATCAGGATAGTGAGCAGCGTCCACGGTATGGAGTACTGCGCAGTGTAGAACAGGGCGTTCAGGATCGCCTCTGTCACCGGTTGACTCCGTGTGTCGGACCACCCCCACTGGAGGGTGTAGATACTCGACACGTAGTCGACGTACCGCACCCACGGCGGTCGGTCGAGCCCGAGTCGTTGCCTCGCGTCTTCGCGCGCCTCGTTCGGGTTACCGCCCTCGAGTGCCGCCTGTGTCGACGCTGCTCGAACCTCCGGGTTCGGCGCAGCAGCCAACAGGCCCCACGTGATCGAGACGATGATGAACGTCACGAAGAACGCCCATGCGACACGTCTAGTTACGTACCATCCCATTCCCATGTGTGTAATCTCCTGTCAAACAGTGGTTCTCGACGGTCGTTGAAAAACGATACGGACGGGGGCGAGAGGCGTTACTCCTCTCGGTACCAGGCGTCGCCGTTCCAGCCGTTGAAGAAGTTCTCGGCGGGACCGACGATGTCGCTGGAGTACCCGGACTGATCCGGAGTGAACGCCAGCATCCCCATCGGCTGATCCTCGGCGATCTTCGTGAAGATCTCTGCCAACGTCGACTTCAGCTCCTCCTCACTGGACGCCGTGGACGCCTGGTTGAACAGCTCCTTGGCGTTCCAGGACGGGTAGTACCCGTACGGGTTGTAGAAGGAGTCCTTGATGAAGAACACGGACCCGGTGGTCGGGTTCAGCGGGTAGGTGTTCAGCCCGTAGACCAGCGACATGTCCCAGCCGTTCTGGCTCGTCGCCTTCGTCCGCGGCCCGGCGTTGTAGTTCCCGTTACTCCACTCGAGGGAGTCGGCGTTGTCCGGAATCTCCTGCTGCCAGTACTTGTTCGCGAACTGAGCGCCCTGAATGGCCTCGACGCGAACGTCGATACCGGCGTTCTTCGAGAACTCCTGTGCGACGAACTCAGCCGTCGCCTTCTCCGTGTTCTGTCCGGCGCTGTGGAAGAGGTTGAGCGACACCTGATCGCCCTCGGGGTTGACCAGCGTGTCTCCCTGGTAGGCGTAGTCCGTGTCGGCGATGGCCTCCTTGATCCGGCTCTGGGTCGCCTCCTTGCCGTAGAGGTCGCCGTCCGGGTTCCCGAACTCCGCGACCGGCTCTTCGGGGTACCACTTCGACCAGCGGGGCTGCCAGGTGTACTCCGGCTCCGCGAGCCCACGGTAGACACCCTTCACGAGCCGCTTCTTGTCGACGGCACACCCCAGTGCACGGCGGAACTTCCGCTTCCGGAACAGGTTGCCCGGACCGGTGTTCCACCCGTTGGCCCGCATGTTGTAGACGAGCGGGACGTTGTACGGCTGGGGGATGATCTCGACGTTGACGCTGTCGAGGTCACGGAACTTCGACACGCGGTTCGGCGGGATGGCGGCGTAGTCGGTGTCGCCCGTCTCCAGCGCACCGAGTCGCGACGACTGCTCTTCAACGACGCGGAGTCGGTACGTGTCGAAGTACGGAGCCTTCTCGAACAGCTCGAACTCGTCGGTCGCCTCCCGCATGAAGAACTCGTCGTTGCGGGTGAACCGGAGTTCGTTACCACGGTTCCACTCTTCGAGCTTGTACGGCCCGAGGTTCCCCGTGAACGACAGGTTGTTGAGCTCCTCGTCCTGCTTGAGCCCCTCGGCGTCCTCCTCGTTGACGTACGGCTCCAGCAGTCCCTTCGGGACCGGGTAGAGGATCGGGTCGTACGTCTCGGGGTACAGCAGGTTCGCCTCCGGCAGTTCGATCTGGATCTCGTACTCGCCGGTCTGCTGGATCGACTCGACCGTGTCGCTCCCCCAGGAGTCGCTGTCCGAGGTCGCGGTCCACTCCGCCTGCTGGAGTTCTTGGACCTGGTAGACGAAGTCCTCGGCGGTGACTTCGCCGTACGGGTCACTGAACTTCATGTTGTCGCGCACCGACGCGACCCAGACCTTCCCACCGTCGTCGGTCTCGAGCGACTCCCAGGCCTGTCCGAGGTACCGAGTCCCCGGTTTGAAGCCGTACGTCGTGAGCAGCGTCTGGGCGATGGCACCGGCTGCCGTGTTCTCCGTGTTGTAGATCCCGTTCAGGGTCTCGATCGGGCTCGAGATAACCGAAGTGTACGTCCCACCGACTTCCGGAAGGTCACTTCGTGGGGTCGGCGTGTCCGTCTCCGTCCCGAGGGCATCGCCATCGGTCTCGGTTGCCGTACCGGTCTCGGTCGCCTCGCTGCCACCACCGGAACAGCCGGCGAGTGCGGCTGCTCCGCCGATTCCCATGGCGCCGAGCCACTTCCGGCGATTGATACTTCTGTCGTCACCACGTCTGTGTGGGAGTGTCATCCACTCGTATGCTCCACCTTGCCGTATATAATCTCTTTGATCCACTCCGCCAGTGAGCGGTTGTAATGGCTGAAATTCGAATTTCAGCCACGGCTCCGTCGCCGAGTCTCGCGAATCACCGATAGTCGACCGTTACAGACTTCTCACCCGCGAGTGTGGTGGTGAGACCCGTCCGTCGTTCGGGTGACTCCCACCGTAACTGGCGGTGGTTCACCCCGGTGTCTACGCCACCGTGTCACCGAGCCAACACGGATCGTCGGGCACCGGACACACTGGTCACTGCGGCACCGTCTCACGGGCGGGTCGGCTCTCCGCCGAGAGCGTCTCACCGTCGGAGAAGTCGGTCGGAAACCACGCGGGACTCGCGCGGTCGGACGTGACCCGTCTCACTCGCCGTCGGCGGCCCGAACACGTTCGGCGTGGCGTTCGAGTGCCGCGGCGACCGCCTTGGCCTCGTCGGGGTCGAGGTGGACCCGTTCGGCGTGTGCGGGCAGGCCGGTCTCGGTGTGGTCCGCCTCGACCTCCAGTCGCACCTCGTCGGGGTCGGTCCTGTCGGCGGTCACGTTCAACACACCGAGCGTCCGCACCGCCTCGGTACCGGTCTCGTCGTAGTTCGCGCCCGCCTCGGTGTCGGTGCCGCGGGTCGCCGTCGGTCCCCCACTCCCACCGTCGTCACCACGCGACTCTGCGGCAGCCGCGGACTCTGCAGTGGCTGCGCCCCCAGACGGGTCGACACGACGGAGTGTCGTCACGTCCGCCACGTCGTTGGTCGTGTAGGCGTTGACGCGGAGCAGTCGGTCCGGCATCCGTCAGTCGTCCGCCTCGGCGGGGTACTCGTCGGAGTGGACCGGCGCCGGCCCGTCGTCCATCCCGTCCTCCTCGGCGTAGGGGTACCACGTCGTCTTCGTGTTGTGCATGTACGGGTCCTCGTAGCTGGTCTCCTCGGGCTCGACCAACTCCGCGAGGGCTTCCTCGTCGCGCTCTTCGACGAACTCGCGGAAGCTCTCGCCGTCCTCGCGTGCCTCGGCGAACCCGTCGAGGAGGTTCTCGATGGCACCCGGCACCTCGTCGGCCGGAATGCGCTGGGCGACCCAGTCGGCGAACCGCGGGTCCTCGCCGAGACCGCCGCCGAGTCCCACGTCGAGCGCCTCGACGGCCTCGCCGTCCTTCCGCGTCTTCATCCCGCGGAGACTCACGTCGGCGATCTGCGGCTGGGCACACGACGCCGTACACCCCGAGAGGTGGACGTGGAACTCCTCGACACTCTCGGGCAACTCGACGTTCTCCTTGAGCCACCGCGCGTACCGCACCTGCCGGTTCTTCGTCTCCACGATGGACAACGAGCAGAACTCCGTCCCGGTGCACGCGACCGACCCGCGCATGAACGGGTTCGGGTCCGGGGCGTAGTCGTCCAACAGCGGCTCGTCGAGGAACGCCTCCAGGTCGCTCTCGGGCACGTCGGTGACGATCACGTTCTGCCGCTGGGTGAGACGCGCCTCGCCGCTGCCGTACTCGTCGGCCAACTTGGCCAACTCCAGTACGTCCGCGGCACCCATCCGCCCGACCAGGACGTTCAGTCCGACGTAGAAGTTGCCGTCGTCCTGCCGGTGGACGCCGACGTGGTCATGGTCGCCGCCGGGGTACTGCGCGGCGACGCCGCCGTCGGCGGCCGCGCCGTCGGCGTGGTCGTGGCCGCCGGCGCCCGGCCCGTCGCCGGCGTTGTAGGTGTACTGGTCGCGCAGGTCCTCGCCGGCCCGCTCCAACTCGAAGTCGACGAACTCCTCCTGGAGTGTCTGGCGGATCTCCTCCGGGCCCCACTCGTCGACGAGGAACTTCATTCGGGCGTTGTAGCGGTCCTCGCGGTCGCCGTACTCGTCGAACAACAGCGAGAGGCCACCCGAGACGGCCTCGGCCTGCTCCGGCGTGACGAACACGTCGATGTCGCGAGCGAGCCGCGGCTCGTTGCGCGAGAGGCCGCCGCCGACGCGGACGTTGAACCCCATCCGACCGTCCTTCTCGGCGGGCTCCAAGGCGAGGTCGTTGATGTCACCCTGTCCACACCCCTCGCGGCAACCGGTGACGGACACCTTCCACTTCCGCGGGAGGTTCGCGTGATCCTCGTCGCCTTTGAACGTCTCGTTGAGGTTCTCGGCGACCGGGAGCGCGTCGACGACCTCGTTCGCGTCCTTCCCGGCGACCGGACAGCCGACGATGTTGCGCCAGGAGTCGCCACAGGCCTGCTGGGTCGTCAGGCCGTTCGACTCCAGTTTGTCGAAGATCTCGGGGACGTCTTCGAGTCTGATCCAGTGGAGTTGGATCGACTGCCGCGTCGTGAAGTCGGCGTAGGCGGCGCCGAACTCGGGGTTCTCCGCCGGACCGCGGGCGTACTCGTCGGCGATCTCGCCGACGACTTCCAGCTGCCCCGGCTCCAAGATTCCGTTCGGCGTCCCGATCCGCATCATGAAGTAGCTCTCTTGCCCGGCGCGCTGGTGGTACAACCCCCACCACTTGAAGCGCTCGAACCAGGCGTCGTGTTCGTCTTCGGGGATCGACTCCCACCCCCGTTCTGCGAACTCCATCAAGTGCTCGCGGATCTCCTGACCGTAGACCTCTGACTTCCACTCCTCCACGTCGGTGGGCATACACCACCTCACGACCGACGGCGCCTAAACGGGTCTCACCCGACCAATCGTTACGGGTTCTACACAGAATCGGCAACAGTCGCCGGTTACTTGCCGGGCCGCCGCGACCCGAGACCAGAGGCGGGTGCGTCGGGTGCGACCTCGCGGAACACCCGCGATTCGGGTGTGTGAGAGTTCGGCTCGTCTGTCTCGCCGTCCCGTCGGTCCACCGAGGCGTCCGGGTCTGGGTCCGCGACGATCCGACCGACCGGCAACCAGTCGGTGGTCGCACTCTCGTCACACTGGATACAGGTTCCGTACGCGCGGACCTCGACCGTCCGACCGGTGACCCCGACACGAGTGAACCCCTCCAGCACGAAGTCCGCCGTCGCACAGTCGCAGAAGCCGCCGAGCCGCCAGAGCCCGCCGACACCGACGGTGCGGTCGTCGTCGACGGAGAGCCACGCGCCGTCGTCGAGGATACGTACGGAGACCGTCACGCGACACATTTCGGTGTCCAGGCACTTTCACTCGGTGGTCTCGACAACGGTAAACGGAACCGGTGACACTCGATTCGGCACTCGAAACCTCCACGTACTGCGATTGTCCGGGTTCTCGGCAGTCACGAGAACCAGCAACGATTTCCCGTACCCCCGTTCCACGGAGACGCTTGTGTCCGTCCGTACGTTGATAGTGGTACCACTCGTGTGACCCTCCGTGAACGGAGACACCCGACCGCGAGAGCACGTCTCGGCCGACGTGGCACCGGAGCTGTTCGACGCCGGGTCGTCGAGAGACCGTGACTGGGAGTGGGACGGATGACGGGAGGGCCGGACGACGGAGTGACCGCCGAGACGAGTGCCGAGAGTCCGAGTCCCGGCGACACCGCCGAGATCGCCGCCAACGACGGCGAAGGGGCGACCGCCAACGACGGTGAAGAGACTGCCGACGGTGACGCCGACGAGGAGCCCGCGGAGCGTGACGACGTCGGCTCACACCTCGACGACGTCGATCCCGGCTGCGGCTGTGCCGAGGTCTGGGAGACGATGTCCGAGCAGCGCTCGGAGTGACTCCCCGAGTGGTGTCGACAGCCTCCGCCGGCTCGTCTACTCTCCCGGTCCGGACGGCGTTCGGCCCGCAACGAGGGTCGCTGGGTGATTTCGCCGCAATTCTGGTTTGAAACTCGAAACTACTGTCAATTCTAACATGCGAGGCAATTAGCGGACCGAAGGTTACAAGTAAGTTCGCCGGGGGGTGTACACCAGTGTGACAACCGGTACGCGTCTGGCTCCCGGCCGTCGACTGATCTCGCCGCGTGTGTTCACCGCGGTCGGCGTAGCCACCGGTCTCTACTGTCTGTACGCGCTGGCGACGGCGACGGTGTCGACGCGGGGAGGCGTGCCGGAGGTCGCGTGGGAGGTGGCGCTGCTCGGTGTCCCGGCGGTGGGCCACGCCGTCACGGGGTACTGGCTCGAGACCGCGGGGCTAGACGACGAGGTCGTGTGGCGGATCGGCGTCGTCGCGGCGACGGGTGCGGTCGTCGGCGTGACGACGACGCTGGTGGTACTCCCGCTGGTGATCGGTGACGCGACGCTCGACACGGGACTGTTCCTGCTCGTCGCGACCGGGACCGAGGGTGCGTTACTCGGTGCACTCGGGGCCGCGGTGTGGCTCCCCGCGGTCCCGTTGGGTCGGCGTGGCCCGCCGTCCGTGACGGTGGGCGACGGCTCTGGCACCGACCACCGAACCACCGGCGCCACTCGCGACGAGTCTGCGCCGCCTCGGCTCCCGACACCGGACTCGGCCCGCACCGAGCCGGTGGACTCGGCCCGCACCGAGCCGGTGGACCCGGCCCGACTGGGGACGGAGCACGGGGTTGCCGAGGAGCCCCCGACAGCCACCGAGGAGGCGACGAGAAGAGTGGGATCGCCGGCGGGAGACGAACCTGTGACACCGGACGAGACGGTCGAACGACTCCGGACCCTCCACTCGCTCGTCAGACACGACGTTCGCAACAGTGTGAACGTGCTCTCGGGCCGCCTCGACCTGTTGCTCGACGAACTCGAGGTGGACGACGACCCGCACTTGGCAGCCATCGACAGACAGACCGACGAGATTCTCACCCTGTTGGCGGACGTGGAGGTCGCCGTCGAAGCCGTCACGGCGGACCGTTCCCGAGAGCCGGTGTCGGTGTCGCGTGTCGTCGACGAGGCGGTGGCGGCACTCGACGACAGCTACCGCGGTGTGGAGGTGAGTGTCTCGGTGCCGGAGACGGCGGTCGTCCGGGCCGACGAACTGCTCTCGAACGTCGTCGAGAACGTCCTGTCGAACGCCGTCAGACACCACGACCGCGACACCGTCGCGATCGACGTGACTGCGACGCTCGACGACCACACCGTGACGTTGGTCGTCACCGACGACGGACCGGGGATTCCGGACCGGCTGCTCCCCGAGGTGCTGAACCCCGAGGTCGGCGAGGGCTCCGGGATGGGGCTGTACCTCGTCGACACGCTGGTCGACGACTACGGCGGCTCCGTGTCCGTCGCGTCGCCGGGCGAGCGTGGGACCACCGTCGAGATCGAACTCCCGCGTGCGACGGAGCCGTCGGACGAGGTCGCCGCCTGAGTCGTCCGAAGGGGTCGCCGCACGAGTGCTCGGACGAACCCCCGCACGACGGACTCGTCGGACGACCCGCCGTGTCAGGG
This sequence comes from Halobaculum sp. MBLA0147, assembly GCF_041361345.1. NCBI lineage: Archaea > Methanobacteriati > Methanobacteriota > Halobacteria > Halobacteriales > Haloferacaceae > Halonovum > Halonovum rutilum. The sequence goes on from NZ_JBGKAD010000003.1 coordinate 111,222, forward strand.
CCGTTCGGTGTTCCAGCGTGGTCGCGACCCGTTCGTCTCGACGAACCGGTCGAAGTGACGCGCAGCCACCCGACGCGCCTCCTCGGGGTACTCGACCCGCTGGAACCGGAAGTAGTTGGGCGTCTGTCGACCGACGACCTCCGCGAGGTCGCGCCGCAGGAACCGACTGTAGCCGACGAAGACGAGTTCGCCGAACGACTTCAACTCGTAGACTCCCTTCCCCTCGGGCACACGGCTCTCGACGTTCTCGACGGTCGCCTTCGTCCACCGTTTCTGGATAGGCACGCTCGGAATCCGGAACCGGACACCACATAACTCTTTGCAGCCCCGTCACCTCTCGACAGTACTCGTCGGTCACACCACTCGTCGAGCAGTCCTCCGCGTCGTCACGCCACCCGTCGACTGGTCTTCCGTCCAGCCGTCCCCACGCGACGGGTCGACACACACCGTTCACGAAGTCGCAGCCAGAACGGACGTGCGTGTCACGGAACGTCTCGGCGCCGCGGTACGACGAGTCGTCGCTCGCCGACACCGGACTCGAACACGCGGGCACCGACCGCGAGGTCGCCGTCTCCGCGCCGGTCGTCACGGTCACGGCGCTGACGCGGCTGTACGAACACCCCGCCTGGCGACCGGTGCTCGACGGTGCCGGTCCCGCCAAGCCCCCGCGCTCGGCGTTCGCGACGAAGTTGGCCTTCGATCCGCCGATCACGGACGTGCCGGGTGTCGGTGTCCCCTCGGCCGTCGTCGGCCCCGCCGCCACGTACGCCGGCGAGGAGTTCGCGGACGGCCTCCGCGAGGACGGACTCCGAGGCGTCCGGCAGGTGGACCGCCAGCGTGCGCGGCTCCCGACCTGTGAGGGCCGGACGCTCGTGTACGAGACGACGTACCCTCACGAGCGCGGCGACGTGTCGTGTCGCGTCAGGGCGACGTTGTGGCCCACCGACCGGACATTCCTGCTCGCCGGGACTGCGTTCCCGACGACGCTCCCGGAAGCCCTGGCGACCGACGAAGCCGTTCCCGCGGTCGAGCCGGAGCGCCACCGCCGCGAGACCCGGGACCTCGTGCGGGGGTTGGCACGGCGGACGACACAGGAGTGACCGTCTCAAGGTGGCTGGGGTGCTCGTCACCGGACGGCGAGAGGGACCGCCAATCGTAAACCGTGTGAGCGTGAGACACACAACAATCTCGGAGAGGCACACGACATGTCAGACGTAACTGGAGCCGGGGCGCGACGACGCGCCGGGTTCTTCAGGCGGCTCCTCGTCGCCATCGGACGGTTCGCGGTGCGGATCGAACAGTTCTACCCCGCGGTCATCAGACGGAACTTCGCGTTCCGACTGTTCGTCCTCGCGGGGATGGTGATCGTCGTCGGTCCGGGCGCGGCGGTGGTGTTCCTCGACAGCGTCGCGGCCGCCGCGGTCGTCTTCTCGACGGTGACGATCCTCACGGGCTTCCTCGCCTACTGTGAGATGTACTGGGTGCTCATCCGTCTCACCGAGGGGGTCGACAGCGTCGAGGCGGGCGAGTACGACGTGGCGTTCGACGTGGAGCGCCCCGACGAGATCGGCGACCTGTTCGACGCCTTCGTCGGGATGGCAGATACCGTCGCCTCGAGTCTCGCGGAGGCGGAGACGGCCCGCGAGGAGGCCGCCGAGGAACGAGAGGCGGCCGACCGGCGGAGTCGCCGCCTCACCGACATCGCCGACCAGTTTGCCGCGCGCCTCGACCGCGTGAAGGGCGGGGATCTGACCGTCAGACTCGACCCACGCGACGCGGTCGAAGACGAGTCGATGGCGGCGGTCGCGGACGCGGTCGACGACACGCTCAACCGCCTGCAAGCCACCGTGGGCCGCGTCGACGCAGTCGCCGACGAGGTGGCGACCGCGAGCGACGACGCCGCGGCGGGCGTCGCACAGGTCGAGACGGCCGCCGAGGACGTGGCCGACTCGACGACGGAGATCTCCGCCGGTGCCGCCGAGCAGTCGGCGGATCTGGACGGGCTCACCGACGAGATGGCGAGTCTCTCCGCGACCGTCGAGGAGGTGACCAGCACCACTCGCGAGATGGCGGGCCGGTCGCAGGACGCGGCCGAGGAAGGGGAACGCGTGGCGGGGTTGGCGACGGACGCCGTCGCGGAGATGGACGCCGTCGCCGATCAGACGCGGGCGACGGAGACGGCGATCCGGGACCTCGCCGACGACGTGGATCGGATCGGCGAGATCGTCGATCTGATCGACGACGTAGCCGAACAGACGAACGTGCTCGCGCTGAACGCCTCCGTCGAGGCCGCTCGTGCGACCGGGACGGGCGGTGCCGGCGACGGGTTCGCCGTCATCGCGGAGGAGGTGAAGGCGCTCGCGACGGAGACGACCGAGGCGACGAGCCGCGCGGCAGAGTTGATCGCCGACGTGCGCGACTCGACGGAGACGGCCGTCGAGGACGTGGTCGAGACACGCGAGCGGGTCGCGACGGGTCGCGACACCGTCGCCGACGCCGCCGAGGCCGTGGAGGGTGTCGTCGAGAGCGTCGAGACCGTCGACGACGGGCTCCAGTCGATCGCCTCCGCGGCCGACCAGCAGGCGCGCACCGCCGAGGGGGTCGTGGCGACGGCCGAGGACGTGGCCGCAGTCAGCGAGCAGACCGCCGCGGAGGCACAGTCGGTCTCCGCGGCGGCAGAGGAACAGTCGGCTTCCTTGTCCGCCGTCGGTGACGAGGTGGAACGGCTCGCCGCTCGGGCGGCAGAACTGGAGGAACTGACCGCCGCGTTCGACACCGGCGACCACGAGGCGGTCGCGAGCGGCGGCACGACTGCGGTGGCGGGGACGGACGACTGAGGGTGGCTCTTCTCTCTCCCACCTCCTCTTCGCCGACGGTGAGAGCCGTCCGGGGTCTCAACTCCCGCGAACGGCTCTGACTACGTCGAACCCGTCGCGGAGCATCAGCGTCGTGTACCACCCGGTCACCCACGCCATCGCGTTGACGATCGCCAACCCGAACAGACACAAGACGAGGCCGCCGGCCGCGACGACGAGCGACTCCGCGAGCGTCGTGACGCGGTAACTCCCGACACTGACCACCGTCTCGACGCCGACGAGGAGGTTGTTCCAGCCGACGTACAGCGCCGGGTGGAGTTCGACCGGCCGGTCGGTGACGAACCCGACGTACAGCCCGGGTGTGTCGTAGTAGAACGGCGTGAACAACATCGCCAACCCCGTGGTGAACACGGTGACGATGACGACGAAGGCGGCCGTCCCGACGACGAACTTCGTCGGTAGGTACAGCACCGAGAGCCACGTTCGGAGGTCCGTCGCGACCGTCTTCACCTGTTCGCGGCGCGTGTCACCCTCCAGCCCCGGTCCGTCCGGGAGGTCCACACCCAGGAGGAGTCGTGCGAGTCGTCGCTCGAACCCGGCCAGTGCCAGCGAACAGAGAACCACCAGCGCCAGCACCGGAATCCCGACGACGAAGATCGCGGCGGTGGCTCCCAGCGTGTACCCGACTGAGGCGAACACCAGGTACGCGATCCCCAGCGGGAACGCCAACGCGAGGTAGAGGAGGTTCTTGTACGTCTGCGGACGGACCGGTGCGCTCACCACGGAGCGGAGGAGGGCCCCCGGACGGGCGTCGACGGTACGCATCTGTCTCGGTGTGGCCCGTGGCTCGTAATAAACGTTGGTGGCGATCTGTCGTCCCGACACACGGCCAGGAGGGTCAGGTACTGGGGGCCCGAACGGCGACTCGTGTGTACCACCTCCAGCACGCTGCGTCCGTCGCGCCCGTCTCGTTCGAGTCGCCGGTGCCGTCGTCTACGTGCTCTCGCCGTGGAGTGGTCGGATCACCACCTTCTTGTCCGCTGGATCGGACGAGTGTGACGATGGCAGACGACGGTGGCGACGAGGAGAAGGCGGTCGTCGACCTGTTGAGCGACGACTACGTCTGGGCGATCCTCGAGGCCACCCGCGAGGAGGCGAAGTCGGTGAAGACGATCAGCGACGACTGCGGAGCCGACCGGTCGACGATCTACCGCCGGCTGGAACAGCTCGAGGACGTGGAGTTCGTCGAGGACCGCCAGGAGCTGGACCCGGACGGCCACCACTACAAGAGCTACGCGGCGAACTTGGAGGCCGTCACGGTCCGCCTGGAGGAAGACGACGGGTTCGACGTCCAGGTGGAACGCCGCGAAGAGCCCGCAGACCGCTTCACCAGACTGTTCGAGGGGTTCAAATGACACCCGTGAGTCAGTCGGCAGTCCCGTCCGCTCCGGTTCCGGTCCCGTCTGCTCCGGTCCCGGTCCCGTCTGCTCCGGTCCCGGTCCCGTCTGCTCCGGTCCCGGTCCCGTCTGCTCCGGTCCCGGTTCCGTCCGTCCCGGTCCCGCGCTCGCTGCCGCTCCAGACGGCGACCGGTGGGAGCCCGACGGTGGTCGTCGCGGCGTTGGCTGCGCTGTTCCTCGCGACGGTCCTGTCGCTGTACCTCGCGGTCAGACTCTACCGCGGCTACCGAGAGGGCGGTGGAACGGGGATGCTCCTGCTCGGTGTCGGCTTGGTGTTGTTGACGACGGTGCCGATCCTGATCCGGTTGGTCGCGACGAACGCCGGCGACGTGCCGGCGACCACGCGGGCGACCGCGGCGACGGCGAGTCAACTGGTGGGACTGCTGGTGATTCTGGGGGTGGTGTATGGTCGCCCCTGAGACCGTGCTGTTCGCGACCGCGGCGGTGACGGCTGTCGCCGGTGGCGCGGTCGCGTGGCTGGCGTACCGCGGTGCGGTGCGCAACGACAGCGACACGATGCGGTTCCTCGCCGTCGGCGTCGCCAGTCTGACCGTGTTGCCGTTCCTCGTCAACTACGGGGTGGCACCGCTGACGGGGCTGTCCGACGCCGCGACACTGCTGGGTGTTCTCTCGGCCAACGTCGTCGGACTGGTGTCGATCCTCTACTCGCTCGACGGCGTCTGACACGGGACGAGGACTCGAGTCTGCACAGAGATCGGCGAGGAGTGAGTGGCGTCGACAGCGGAACGTGGAGGCAAGAGTGCCAGCGGAGGAGCGAGCGGAGAGGGTGGAGCGTCGGCGGGGGTGAGTGGAGGGTGGAGCGTCGGCGGGGGTGAGTGGAGGGTGGAGCGTCGGCGGGGGTGAGTGGAGGGTGGAACGCCGACCGCTCGCCGCTCACAGCGGTTCGACGGTCGCGTCGCCGGTCTGTGACTCGACGGTGAGGTCGGGTCCGCCCTCGCCGAGTCGCCCGGTGACGCGGTCGTCCTCGCGAGTCGCGTCCACGAGATCCAGTCCGGAGACGGAGGCGTCGCCGGTCCCAGTCTCGACCACCAGGTCGGCGTCGAGATCCGCCGAGACCGCGACATCCACGTCGCCGGTCTGACACGAGACCTCGCAGTCGCCGTCCAGTGCGGGCACGTCGACGGTCGCGTCGCCGGTCTGCGTCTCGGCTCCCCCGAGTGCCCCGGGTTCGGTGACGGACACGTCGCCGGTCTGTGCCACCGCGACCACGGTGCCGCCGACGCCGTCGACGTCCACGTCGCCGGTCTGTGTCTCCGCTCGCAGGTCACCCGACGTGTCCGTGGCCGTAACGTCACCCGTCTGTGACTCCAGGTGCCGCACCGCCAGCGAGTCGGGAACGGTGAGTGTCAGATCCATCGACGGGCGTCCACCGAACGTCGTGTCGCCGCCGGTCCACTCCGAGCGGAGCGAGAGCGTCCCGTCGCTCCGCTCGGTCCGGAGCTCCAGCTTCGACACGTCCACGTCGGCGGAACTCGACTCGCGGACGATCTCCAGGCGCACGTCGTCCCGGTCGGCGGTCTCGACGGTCACGTCGCCCGTCTGTACCTCGGCGGTCACCGCCGAGAGGGTCTCGACCGAGAGGGTCGTCGTCTCTTCGAGGCGCTGTCCCACGAACGGCGTCGCGCCGCTGCACCCGGCCAGTGCCGTCACGGCAGCGGCGGCACCACCGGCGAGCAGGCGGCGTCTGGTCACACGTCGTGTCACACCTCGACCGAGGGTCCCCACCCCTATCAAACGGCTCCGACCTCTGTCGGCTCGCCCACTCGGGAGAAGATTGAAGTAGTTCGAATCTCCAGTGCCGGCCCCGCACCCGTCTCACTCGGCGCCGGCGACTGCAACCTCGTCGAAGGGGAAGGAGACGCCGGTCGCCTCCAGCGAGATCTCCCAGAGACGACGCGCGTCGGTCTCGTCGCGCGAGGCGGCGTTCGACTGCTGGACGGTCGGGTACCCGCGCATGTTCGCGAAGCCGTCCGGCCCGACGTAGGCACCGCCCGCTACGTCTGCGACCGCGGCGTACACCATCGGGAGCGCACCAGTGGCGGCGTCCTGTCCCAACACCGCGTTCGCGAGCTTCATCCCCAGTTTCGCCCCCGGAATCCGACTCGCTTCGCCGGTGCGGAGTTGGAGGTTGGTCGCAGCGTACCCCGGGTGACAGGCGACGCTGCGGACCGGCAGGTCGGCGTCGGACAGGCGGCGGTCGAGTTCGTACGCGAACAGCAGGTTCGCGAGTTTACTCCGGCCGTAGGCACCCCACTTCGAGTAGTCGCCCCGCTCCCAGTGGAGGTCCTCGAAGTCCATCTGCCCCTGCTCGTGTGCGCCAGACGACTGCGTCACCACCCGTGCCGGCCCGTCGCCGACGCCCGCGGGGCCGACACCGCCGTCAGCCTCCCCGGCCGCGACGAGTGCCGGGAACAGTCGCGCCGTGAGCGCGAAGTGGCCGAAGTGGTTGACGCCGAGTTGCATCTCGAAGCCGTCCTCGGTCTCGCGGCGCGGAATCGCCATCAGCCCGGCGTTGTTACAGAGCACGTCCACTCCGTCGTAGTCCGCCCGCACCGCCTCGGCGAACGCCGCGACGGAGTCGAGCGACGCGAGGTCACACTCTCGGACGTCCAGTCGACCGCCGGCCGCGTGGTCGGTCGTCGACTCGTCGCTCGACGCGCCGTCCGACACTTCGTCCGTCCGGTCGCCCGCCGTGGAAGTCTCGCCGTCGACCACTCGCACGTCGGCGTGGTCGGCGGCGATCTCTCGTGCGGCGCGCTCGCCACGCTCGGTGCTCCGACAGGCCATCACGACCGTCGCGCCGGCGTCCGCGAACACCGCCGTCCCCTCGTACCCCAGCCCGCTGTTGGCCCCCGTCACGACGACGACGGCTCCGTCCAGCGGCGGCACGTCTGCTGCCGTCCAACGTGTCATACCCACACGACGGGTGGCGGAGACAAGAGTCCTCCGTGCGCGAGACCACGAGCGGTCTGCCGACCGGCATCCGACGACCCCGCCTCAGGCTGCCGTCTCGAACCCGGTGAACCGGAGACTCACCCAGTACGTCTCGCCGCGCCACTCGACGATCCAGTTGCCGTACGACTCCTCTCGTCGGACCGCGTCCTCGTCACGGGCGGTGAACCGGTCGACGAGCGCCTGGAAGCCGGCGTCGTCGTCCGAGTCGGGGTAGTACGTCTCCTCGCGTGCGCTCTCGAGGATCGCCGTCTCGTTGCCGTCCAGCCCCTGCAGTCGGAACTCGTGGGTCTGGCGGACGCGCTCTCCGTACGCGGCCGTCGTCGCGACGCGCTCGGCTGTGTACCGGAAGTCTTCGAGTGTCGTGGTCCCGCGCCGCGTCGCGGCGACGCGGTACCGTTCGCCCTCGTACGCGACGAACAGCGGGCCGTCGAGCAGTGCCGACCGCTCGGGCCGCTCGTACGGGAGACTCTCGTTCACCTCGTAGCCGTCGGTCCGGCGTCCGTAGTCCGGGTCGATCACGGTCGCCAACACCTCGCGATCACGCTCGGGGAGAGCGTCGAACTGGACAGTTCGGCCAGCCGCGTCGTCCGCCGGGTCGTAGTCGACGCCCACCTCGACGCGTGGCACCTCGCGGCTGTCGACGACCGTGGCGTTCAGTCGGTACACTACACCGTCGATGCGGACCGGTCGCTCGGTACCGATCGGCTGGTACCGTCGATCCTCGACGACGACGGCCTCCTCGCGTGTGACGGCACGCACCGCTCGGCGTGCCTCGGCGTCGTCGTCCCGCGTCGCCTCCGTCGGCGAGTGTGTCAGGTGCGACTCCGCGAGGTCGGCGTCCGACTCGACGATGTCGAGCGAGACGCTCCCGGGGGCGGAACACCCCGTGAGCAACAGCAGTCCAGCGAGTGCGACGAGTGGGAGGAGTCGCCGCGTGCGGTCGGCTCCGGACCCGAGTCCGACCCGTGTCGGGAGGGCTCGCAGCGTGGCGGGAATCACGGGCGAGTCTGTGTCGACTCTTGTGGTAAGCCTTGTGTGGTGTCTCGGGACGCGTCACTCGGCGGTCGCGTCGTGTGCTGTCTCGGGCCGTCGTCCGACCGGTCTCACCGCGTCTCGCCGGCACGCGCGGCGAGGTCGGAGACCGTGTCGGCCGCTCGCAGGTCGTCGACCGTGTGGTACCACGCACCTCTGACCCCGTTCGCGTCGTTGGCGACGGGGTTCTCCAGCGGGACCAGCTCGCCGAGGTGGAACACGGTCACCCGTCGTTCCTCCGAGAACGGGTCGATCAGTTCCTCCCAGTCCGTCTCGTCCATCGTCCCGGGCTCGTCGCGGTCCTCAACGGTCCGCTCGGTGACGCGAGCGTAGTGGGTGATCGCCGAGGTGGGTGCAGTGCGGTAGAACGCCATCCACTCGAACGACTCCCGGGTTCGGTCGTACGACTGCGGCGACGGGTAGAACCCCTCGCGACAGCGCTCGAACGTGTCCGTCTGTGTCGCCACCGTACAGACGCGTGCCTCGCCCGGCGCGTCGTCGGCCGGCGTGTCGCCGAAACTCCCCAAGTCGGTGTTGCCCGCCATCACACGTCTCTCGGCCCCCGACGACATCAACGCCGCGGTGAGTCTCCCGGCGGAACGGCGACGTCGACGGGACCGCGGCCGCGGTCTCTCCGTAGCTCTGTGTGGCTCCGGGACCGGGCGGCCGTCTCGCGCGGCACGGAGACCGAAACCCCGAACAGGCTCCCGCTCGTGGACTACCCGTGCAAGTCTTCTGGCACCGACGCGACCTGCGGATCCCCGACAACAAGGGGTTGAGTATCGCGGCCCGCGACGGCACCGTCGTCCCCCTCTTCGTCGTCGACGGCGACGTACTGAGTGAGGTCGGCAAGCGCCAACGAGCCTTCTTCCTCGCGGGCGTCCGGGAGTTGAAGCGCCGCTACCGCTCCATCGGGAGCGACCTCGTGGTGCGGTCGGGCGACGCGAGCGAGGTCGTCCCGACCGTCGCTGACGGACTCGACGCCGACCGCGTCGTCTGGAACACTCACTACACGCCGGAGCGACGCGCCCGCGCCGAGGCGGTCCGCGACGAACTCGCCGGTCGCGGCATCGACAGCGACGACCGCACCGACCACGTCCTCGTCTCACCGGGCCGACTCGACGACCGCTACCCGACGCACGGCGCGTTCCACTCCGACTGGGAGCAGGTGCCGAAACCGTCCCCGTGGGACCCCGACACGGACAGTTTCGCCTCGCTGGACGACGAGACGAGTGTCCCGGAGCTGGACGCCGATATCGAGTTGCCGGCGGCGGGTTACGAGGCGGCACGCGAGCGGTTCGACGACTTCCTGGATCGGGGAATCTACACCTACAACGACGAGCGCGACGACATGGCGGCGGCCGTCGAGCGGCCGACGACGAGCGTCTCCCGGATGTCGCCGTACCTCGCGGCGGGGATGATCGGCGTCAGAGAGCTGTGGGCAGACGCCTCCGACACGTACGACGCCGTCCACGGGGCCGAGCGGAAGAACGTCGACAAGTACCGCTACGAGCTGTCGTGGCGCGAGCACATGTACCACCTGCTGTACTACCTCCCGGAGTTGGCCGACACGAACTGGAAGTCGATCCCGAACGAGATCGACTGGCGCGAGGGGGAAGACGCGGCCGCCGACTTCGAGGCGTGGAAGCGCGGCGAGACGGGGTACCCGCTCGTCGACGCCGGGATGCGGCAACTCGACCGCGAGGGGTACGTCCACAACCGCCCGCGGCAGGTCGTCGCCTCCTTCCTGACGAAACACCTCCTGATCGACTGGCGACTGGGCGCGCGGTACTTCCGGAAACAGTTGGTCGATCACGACCCGGCGTCGAACGCCGGCAGTTGGCAGTGGATCGCCTCGACGGGGACCGACTCCGTCGACGTGCGGATCTTCGACCCCGTCTCTCAGATGGGCAAGTACGACGAGGGCGCCGACTACGTGACGGAGTACGTTCCGGAACTACGCGGCGTCGACCCCCGCACGATCGTCGACTGGCCGACGCTGTCGGCCGACGAGCGGGCCGAGGCCGCCCCGGACTACGCCGATCCCATCGTCGACCGCAACCACGGCTGGGAACGCGCCGAGCGCGTCTTCGAGGAGGCGCTCGGGAAGCGCTGAGTCGGGCGTCGCCAGCGGCCGGGCGGCTCGTCCACGAGTCGGACAGATCGTTCACGGGTAGGACAGGTCGTTCGCGGGTGGGACGGCTCGTTCGCGGGTCGACCGACTCGCCCACAGGTTCAACGGCGCGGACGACCGAACTCCGAGACGGACGGCTGCGGTGCAGTGACTCGGCGTCGAGCGGTCACGACGCGGTGGCGTGATCCCGCGACGGCGCCCGGACGGCGGAGGAGAGACCACGGGAGACGACGAGGATCTCACGGATGGTGACACGACGCAGCGGGGACGAACTGAACCTGCTCGATAGTTCGCTCCGCACGGTGCCGGGGACGCTGGTGTCCAGTGGCCTCTACGCAATCAGCGGCGTCGTCTACGCCGTCGGCGCGGGGCCGGCGGCCGCCGGGCGCTACCTGTTCGTCACGCTCGCGCTCGGTCTGCTCGTCCGCCCGGTCACCGGCGTCGCGCGCACGCTCCAGAAGCGCGGCAGCGAGCGCGGCACCGACGTGGGTGCGTACTTCGGGCTCGCACTGTCGACGGGCGTCGGCTACGTCGCCGGCCTGGCGCTTCTCGGGTGGGTGACCCTGCCCGTGCTCGGCCGCGGGAGTCTGTTCACGGCGGCGCTGTTCCTCCCCGCGGTGGCGGCCGGCGCGACGGCGGTGCTGTCGGACACCGTGAAGGCGCTGTTGGGGGCGGTCGGCTACCCGAGCTACCAGTCGTGGCTCGGTGGCGCCGAGCAGGCGATCCGGCTGTCGACGGTCGTCGTCTTCGCGGCCGTGATCGACAGCGCCGCGGCGTTGTTGTGGCTCACCGTCGTCGTCAGGCTCCTCACGAACGTCCCGGCGGCGGTTCTCGTCGGCGTCGTCCCGTCGGTGCCCGGTCGCGAGGAACTCCGCCGAGCGTGGTCGTTCACGCAGTGGAGCGTCGTTGACCAGGTGATCGACAAGGTGGCGTACAACATGCCGGTGTACGTGCTCGGCGTCGTCGGGACACCCGTCGCCGTCGGCGTCTACGAGGCGGCCGACCGCTTCGCCGACTTCGGCGCGACGGTGGCGTTCGCGCTCTCCTCGCCGCTGCTCACGAAGGTGAGCGGCGACTGGTCGGCCGGGCGCACGGAGTACGCGTACCTCGACGCGATGGTGACCGGGGGCACCGGCGGCACGTTCCTGGTGTTGGCGTACGTGCTCGCGAACGCCGAACGCGTGGCGCGGCTCGCCTTCCCGGAGGCCGTCGCGGCGTTCTCGGCGACGATCCTCCTCGTCGGGGCGGTGAACGTGCTCCGTGCCGGGTGGACGCTGGCGACACACGCCCTGGAGGGTGTCGACAGACCCGGGACGGGCGTCGTGACGAAGGTCGTCGGACTCGCGGTCGCGGTGCCGCCGACGGCGCTGCTCGCGAGACCCGCACTCGCCGCCGGGTGGCTCGTCCCCGTGGGTGCCGTGCCGACCAGTCCCGCACAGACGGTGGCGACGACGCTCGCGAGCGTGCTCGGGGCGGGTGTGCCGGGGCCGGCCGCGACGGGCGCACTCGCGGGGGCGCTGGGGTACGTCACGATGAACCTCGTGGTGAGCGTCGGCGTCGCGGCGTACACGTACCGCGTGTTCGGGTGGCTCCCGTTCGACGCTCGTGTCGCGGGTGCGTTCCTGCTCGGCGGCGCGGCGGCGTTCTTCGCCTCGGCGGCGACGGCTGCCGTGACGACCACTCTCGGCGGTGGCGGCGCCCTCGCGGCGTCGACGGGCGCGCTCGCTGCCCTCTTCGTCTACCTGCTGGTCGTGGCGGCCGTCTCGCCGGCCGCTCGGGTCGTGGTCGTCCGCGCCGTCGAACTCTCACGCGACAGGGTGCGGGCGACGTACGCGGCACTCGGACGGTGATCCGGGTCGAGCCCGTGTCGAGGTCGGACCGGGCGCAGGGCCGTGAGCCGAGAAGGAATCGAGGTCGGGCTGGACTCGGTGCCCCTGGCGTCGTCTCAGTCCGCCGTCGTGACGCCGTCGCCGTCGGCCACGTCCACCTCGCGACTCTCGTCTGTCGGCGTGTCGACGGCCACTCGCCCGTCCGGTGTGCCGTCCGTCGCCTCGTCGAGGAAGGCGCGCCGGTGGACGGCCGCGAAGTAGACGTACGGTGTCTTCGCCATCACGTCCATGAACGTGACGAGCAGGGTCACGCCGAGTGTCTCGACGTAGCCGAACCCGAGCGGCCCGGCAGCCCAGACCACCGGGTACGCGACCCACAGTAGCCCGACGTGGTTCTGTAGCACCTCGAACAGCCGCTCCCGCTCACCTGACTGTGCCCGCGCCGACGCCGGGAACACGCCGTACAGTGCGTACAACAGCCCGACGTAACACAGCGACGAGAGTGCGAAGGCGACGACTCTGAGCGTCCCGGTCGTCAACACGCCGGCGAAGCCGATCACGATCATCGCCGCGTCGACCGCGACCGTGGCCGCGATCGCCCGCCGCGACGCCCCAGCCACGTAGGCGACGTAGCCGATCAACACCGGCGTCGTCACCAGCCAGTCGACGTACCGCGGCACGGGAACTGCGACACCCGAGACCGTGATCGTCCCCACACCCGCGGCCATCAGCGCGTACGCCACCGCGGCGGCACCGGGGATCACGAGCAGCCACGCGAACTGCCCCGCCTCGCGGTCGGTGTCGTCGGCGGTCCAGAGGCGCCACCAGATCCCGACCCCGACGAGCATCCCGACAGCACCGACCGCCAGCGCGACGGTCTGTGCGGTCACCACGAGCGCTCACCCCCGTCGGACCGCACCACTGCGTCCGGTCCGCCCGAACTCGGCGCGGGGGTGTCGTCTGGACCCCTACCCGGTGCGCTGCCACCGCCCTCGTCCGGTCCGTCACTCACTGCCTCGGCGTCCACCTCGAAGGCGTCGAGACGGTCGGCCAACTGCTCCGTCTGCGTCTCGAACTCCTCCGAGCGGGTGATCACGTCTGCGACCGCGTCGCCCGCCACTTCGGTCGCCGAGACGATGTCCTCGGTCGCGTCACTCACCTGGTCGCCGACGGCGGCGACGCGGTCGACCTTCGTGGTGAGCCGTTGGGTCGTCTCCGCCTGTTCGTCCGTCGCACCGCTGATCTCGCCGACGCCGTCGTCGATCCGGGCGACGGACTCGGAGATCGTCTCGATCTGGGTGACCGCCTCGCGGGTCGTCTCGACACCCTCGGTGAGTGACTCGTTGGTGGTCGCGATCTGGTCCGTCGCCGCCCGCGTCTCCTCGCGCAACTCGTCGATCGTCTCGCCGATGGCGTCCGCCTGCTCGCCGGTCTCCTCGGCGAGACTCTTCACCTCGTCGGCGACGACGGCGAACCCGTCGCCCGCGTCGCCGCCACCGCCGCCGTCGCCGCCGGCGCGTGCAGCCTCGATGGAGGCGTTCAACGCCAGCATGTTCGTCTGGTCGGCGATGTCGGCGATGATCTCCACGACCTCCGTGATCTCGGCGGTGCGCTCGTCGACGCGCTCGATCCGCTGGACGGCGTCGGCCATCTCTCGTTGGACGGTCTCGACCGTCTCGATGGCGGTCGTCGCCGCCTCCTGCGCCTCCGTCGCCGCGTCCGCGGCGGACTCGGCGTCGCGTGCCACCTCGTCCGTGGTCGCCGCGATCTCCTCGGCGGTCGCCGAGAGGTCGTTCATCTCCGCGGTCGCCTCCTCCAGTTGCTCGCGTTGGTCGTCGACCGCCGACAGCGTCTCGCGCGTCGCGTCGGCGACCGCCCCAGCCTCCTCGTCGATCTGCTCGGCGGCGACTCGCACCTCGGCCGAGCCGTCCGCGACCGTGTCGGCGAAACCAGACACGTCGCCGAGTGCGTCCTCCAGCTCGTCGACGGTGGCGTTGAACTGCTCGCCGATCACCTCCATCGCGGTCGACTCCGTCGTGGCGTCGACGCTGGTCACGTCGACGCGCTGTGAGAGGTCACCCGTCGCCGCGGCGGCCATCGTCTCCGCGTACTGTTCGGCGATGGCCTGATGTTGTGCGGCGATCTCGTCGGCCTCCTCGCGTGCCGCTTGCGCCTCCTCGCGGGCCCGCTCGGCCGCCTCGATCCGGTCGGCCAGCGTCTGACGCATCCGCTCGACCGACGCCGCCGTCCGTCCGAACTCGTCGCTACGTGTCGTCTCGACGCGTGTCTCTAACTCGCCGTCGGCGATCGCCGCCGTCCGGCGTTCGAGGAACCGCAGCGTCGCCAGTGTCGTCGTCCCGGTGATCGACCCGAGTACCAGGAGTCCGACCAGCCCCGCCAACACCGTCGCGGCGACGCTGTCCGTCACGACCCCGGTCGCCAGGATCACCGCCCCGACGCCGAGGTACCCGGTCGCGAGCTTCGCGCCGTACCGGTCCCGAACGAGTGTCATCGTCTCGTAGCCTCCGTGTGAACTATCCACAACACACCTAAAGGCTCTTTGGGGCTCGTTATCAGCCTGTAGAACCACACCCGTCCCGATCTCGACGGAGCGAGGGTAGTACGAGTGCTCCTGAAGGATCACTTCCCAGATTCACACACCGGTGTGACCCGAGTCTCACTCCGCGAGTACCCGACGGGCGACCGCCGGTAGTTCACTTGGCGTGCAATGCCGTCGGGAGCGGTACCTCTCGGGTTCGGCCCTCTCGTGTCAGTCCCAGGGCTTCACGAGCACCTTGATCGCCTCGCGGTTCGACATCGCCTCGTAGCCGTCCGGCACGCCATCCAAGTCGACGGTCTCGGTGAAGATCGGCGCTGGATCGAGGGTGCCGCCGAGCACGTCCGCCATCAGCTCCTCGGCGTACGCGCGGACCGGCGCGACGCCGCCGGCGAGCGTGATGTTCGGCCCGAAGAAGTCGAACAGGTCCAGTCCCTCGCTCATCCCGTGGGGAACGCCGACGTAGCCGATCGTCCCGCCGGGGCGGCAGACTGTCGTCGCGGTCTCCATCGCGGAGGCGGCTCCGACACACTCCAGTACGTGGTCGACGCCGCCGTCGGTCGCCGCCAGCGCGGCCTCCCCGTCGTCCGTGTCGCCGCCGCCGACGACGATGTCCGTCGCGCCGAACTCTTCGGCGAGTTCGAGGCGGTCCTCGTGGTGGCCGACGGCGACGATCCGGCGCGCGCCGAGTCGCCGCGCGGCGAGGACGCCACACAGTCCGACCGCGCCGTCGCCGATCACGACACAGTCGTCGCCTGCCTCGACACCCGCGGAGACGGCGGCGTGGTGACCCGTCCCCATCACGTCCGTCAGGGGGAGTAGGGACCGCAGCGTCTCCTCGTCGTCGGCGTAGCGGTCCGGCACGCGGACGAGCGTCCCGTCGGCGTGGCGCGACCGGACGTACTCGCCCTGCCCGCCGCCGTTGTCGCCGCTCCACCCGTCGCCGTTCACACACGAGGTGTGGAGTCCCTTCCGACAGAACTCACACTGGCCACAACTGATCCGGAACGGTGCCAACACCCGGTCCCCCGGCTGGACGCGTGTCACGTCGTCGCCGACCTCCTCAACGACCCCCATCGGCTCGTGGCCCACGCGCGAGCCGGCGTCCCGGTCGCTGTCGCCCTCGTAGAACCACAGGTCCGACCCACACACAGCCGTGTGGGTCACCTTCACGATGGCGTCCGTCGGTTCCTCGATCTCCGGTTTCGGGACCTCCTCGACGCGGATGTCGCCGGGGCCGTGGTAGACTGCTGCTCTCACGCACGGATCCTCGGGCGGCACCGGGAAAAGCCGGTCGGAGCCGGCCAGTGTCGGATCGGGGGCCATCGGGATCGGACCGCTGTGGCGGGTCGGACCGGCGTGGGGAGCTGGATCGGCGGCAGGATCGGATCGAGGCGGACTCGGATCTCGCTGCGGCCCCGAACTACCCGAACGCGCGGTAGACGGCGTAGCCGCCGACGAGCGTCGCGGCGGCGACGGCGACGGCGGCGGCCCACCGGGGCCCGGTGACGGTCAACACGGTCGCGACGCCGTACCCCACGATCACGGCGAACAACAGCGACCGCGGTGCGGTCGGTCCCTCCTCGGCGGTCGGATCGTACGGGTCTACGTCGCTCACACACTACCCTCTCGCCGCATGCGACTTGGCTCCACCGGAATCGGGTGTGTTCGTCCAGTTCCGGTGCTCGGCGACAGGTTCTCGTCGAGTGTGGACGAACGTGTCGACGTGTCCAGTACGATCATCGGGCTCTCGGCGGAGACGAAGCGACTGCTCGACACACTGAAACGGGACGACGAGAGCTACGAGGCGGTGATCCGGCGGCTGGCGCTGCGCGACAGGTGGACGGGGTTCGGGGCGTTCGAGGAGGCGGACGCCGACGACGCGGCGGCGGGACTCGCGGCGGTTCGCGCGGACCTCGAGGCGGAGTCGGCCGACCGGATCGAGCGACTCGCCGAGCGGTGATCGTCGTGGATACGACCCTCGTGGGCGACGACTTTGTCGGCCGAGCGGCCGCTCGCGAGCGTCCGGAACGGTACGAGCGCTCCGTCGGCTCGCCGGGCACGGCCGGATCGGAGTGACGACACTGCGGCTCGACGGGGCTGTCTCCCTCGTGTCGAAGTCGGACACGACCTGCTTGAACGCAGTAACTGGATCGAAGAGTGAAACGAGTGGCGAGCAGAAAGTACTTGATCTACCGGAGGGCAGTCGACTCCGTGCACAGGAGAGCGATACTCGCTGCCGTCGGCGGAGCGATCGGACTCGCCGGTTGCACCGGCGGCGTGGAGACGACCCTCCGCGTGGAGGTGTTGAACTCGCGTGAGCGGGCGGTCCCCTACGAACTGTCGCTGTCCCGAGGGGGCGAACGGATCGTCACGACCACCGACGAGGTCGCCGGCACGAGCGCGGACGACGACGGTGCCGACACGGACGAACTCCGGCTCGGGTTCGACGCGATCCGGACGCGACAGACGTTCGTCGTCGAGGTGGAGACCGAGACGGCGACGGCACGGAAACCCGTCACACTCTCGTGTCGCGCCCGCGACGGCGGCGCGTACCTCTCGATCAGATTCCACGGCGACGAACAGATCATCGTGAAGTCGAGCGACTGTCGCGGCGACTGACGACGCGGCCGGGGGCCGTGTGGCAAAGAAACGGACCGATTCCCCGGTCATCGTCCACTCCGCCATCGGCACTGCAGACGACTCGTCGAAAGCTAATTATCCTCGTATGCACACCGCATACACGTGAGCACGTCGATCCGCGTCTCCGACGACACGAAACGGATGCTGGAGCGTCTCAAGCGGGACGAAGAGACGTTCGACGAGTTACTCGAACGGCTCGCCCAG
Source organism: Halobaculum sp. MBLA0147 (assembly GCF_041361345.1). Classification (NCBI taxonomy): domain Archaea; kingdom Methanobacteriati; phylum Methanobacteriota; class Halobacteria; order Halobacteriales; family Haloferacaceae; genus Halonovum; species Halonovum rutilum. The sequence goes on from NZ_JBGKAD010000003.1 coordinate 128,870, forward strand.
AGTGAGCAGCCGATCGACGTCGGTGCGTGGGGTGCAGAGCGGGCGGATCGTGCGCGTGATGCCGTACGGCGATCTCGGGAGAGTTTCGAGCAGTGACGTTCCTCGACTCGTCGATCGTCATCGACATGCTCGAGGGCGTGCCGGAGGTCGTCGAGTACGTCGAAGACCGCGGCCAGCCCTACCTCACCTCGTCGCTGTGCGTGTTCGAGGTCGTCGACGGTGAAGTCGGCTCCGGAACCACCGACGTAGACGCGGTCCGGGCGGAGTTCGGTGGTGTCCGGGCGCTCGACCTCGACGAGCAGGTGGCACTGGAGGCGGGCCGGATGCAAGACCAGCTGATGGACGACGGTGAACGTATGGCTACGCGTGATCTCCTCGTCGCTGCGACTGCGCGATCTACCGGTGACGAACTCGTCGTCGCCGACGGCGACTTCGAGACACGAGTCCTCACGGATCTGATGGACGTGACGAACCTCAGGGAGTAGGACCGGGTGGACGTGGGCGGTGAGAGCACACGCCGATCGGCGCAACCGAGTCAGTGTCACCGACGGGGTGACGAGACGGGTGGAAACTGTCCCCGAGGAGACGGAACGGGTCGGGAGTGCTGTCGAGAATCCCTCCCGATCCCCGAGACACGACTCCCGCCCGCTACCGCCTGCTCCCGACTCACTCGTCCGCGAGGAACGGGAAGGTTCCGTCGTCGAACGCGCTCCCGCCCAACGAGGTGACGACGCGGTGGGGGAGCAGCCGCGGTGTGAACCCGACGAGTCTGTCCTTCAAGTCCGGGAAGATCACGCGCTCGCCGTCCAGGTGCCCGTTCCACGTCGTCCGCGCCACGTCGACCGGGTCGTGAGTGAGGCCGTCGTCGACGCCACTCTCGGCCATCCCGCCGCGTTCGACGAACTCCGTGTCGACGGCGGTCGGACAGACGACGGAGACGGTGACGCCGAGCGGTTCTAGTTCCGCCGCGACGGCTCGCGAGAAGTGGTTGACGTACGCCTTGCTCGCCGCGTAGACGGCGGTCCGTGGCGCGGGGTAGTAGCCCGCCGCCGATCCGACGTTGACGACGCCGCCGTGTCTGCGCTCGGCCATCGGCGCCGCGAGTCGTACGGTCAACTCCGTCAGCGCCGTCGCGTTCACGGTGACCTGGTCGCGGGCAGTCTCCGGATCGGTCTCCGTCGCCGGGCCGTAGGTCGGGAAGCCGGCGCTGTTTATCAGGCGGTCGATCCGGTGGTCCGTGGCGGCGACGCGGTCGGCCAGCGACGCGGCGCCGTCCGGCTCGGCGAGGTCCTGGGGGAGCACCGTCGCGGCGACGCCGTACTGCTCGCGTGCCTCGCTCGCGACGGCTTCGAGTTTCGCCTCGCGGCGGGCCGTGAGCACCAGATCGTAGCCGTCGGCGGCGACCTCCAGCGCCAGTGCCGCCCCGATTCCACTCGACGCCCCGGTCACGAGCGCCGCGTCTTCGGACTCGGTCGTGGCTGTCACGACCCGACGGAGGGACGGCACTCACTTGGTGGTCACGACACGGCGTGACCGAGGACGACGGCGGGTCGACTGGAGAAACGGTGCGAACTCGAGTTTTCCCGCGGCGTCGTCGGTCACTCCGGCGGGCGCAGGAGTGCGGTGGCGAGACCGGCGACGGCGAGGACGACCCCCGAGATCCGGAAGGAGGTCGTCCACCCGAGCGAGACGACGAGCAGACTCGCGACGGTGCCGCCGAACACGCTCCCCCACACCTTCCCGGTGTACAACAGCGCGTAGTTCTCGGAGGAGCGTCGCTGGCCGTAGTACTCCCCGATCAGACTCGGGAACACGGAGAAGGCGGGACTCCGGAACAGGGCGGCGGCGCCGACCAGCGCCGCGAACGGCCACGCGGCGGCGGCCGCCCCGGCGACCGTGGCGGCGACGAGCGCGACGCCGGAGAGGACGAGCGACGCCGAGACGGTCCGCACACGTCCGAGCCGGTCCGAGACGCCGCCGACGGTGACGATCCCAGCCGCGTCCGCCGCCGCGACGACGGAGGCGCCGGCAGTGGCGACCGCCGCCGGCAGCTCCAGCGCGTCGGCGTACGCGACCACCTTGCCGATCAGCATCAGCCCGACGCCGTTGACGACGATCATCACCGCGTACAGCAACCAGAACTGCCACGTCCGTACCGTCTCGCGCCACTCGTAGGTCCCCGCCGCAGGGGACTCGACGCCGGCGTCTGGCTCCGGCGTATCGCCGTCTCTCTCGCCTCGGTGGCCGCCGGCGTCGGCCGGTACGTCGTCGGCTCCGTCGCCGTCCGGTTCCGACTCCCCGTCGGCCTCGCCCGCTCCGCCGCCGTCCAACGCACTCGCTGGCGGGTCGCGGACGACGACGGCCGCCAGCAGTGCCGCCAGCGCGACGCCGACACCGAGGACGATCAGCGTCTCGGTCAGCGCCGTCTCGACACCGCGGCGGACGAGCGGAATCGCGAGGAAACTCACGCCGCTGTACGCCATCGTCACCACCCCGGTCGCGAGTCCGCGCCGCTCCGTGAACCACTTCACCGGGGTGTTGACGGCGACGGTGTAGACGACGCCGCTCCCGATTCCACCGAGTGCGTAGGCGGCGTAGACGAACGGGAGCGACTCGGCGAGGGCGGTGCCCGCGTAGCCGATCGCCAACAGCGGGGTCCCGACGAGCAGCGGGACGCGGGGGCCGTAGCGGTCACGCACCCACCCGGCCGGGAACTGCGAGCCGGACTGGAACACGAGGAAGACTGTGAAGACTGTGCCGAGCGCCGTCTCCCCGGTGCCGAGTCGCGCCCCCAGTGGGAGCCGCACGGACGACCAGACGAACTGGTAGGTGCCAACGGCACCCATCGCAAGCGCCGCGACGGCGACCAGCGTCCACCGCGACACCGGGAGATCCTCGCTCGGGTTCACGACCACCGAGTGACGACGGAGCGGAAAGAGCCCCACGAAACGCTCGGCCAGGTCCCCGTCAAGTTCGCACGGACGGGAACTGACTTGCCCCTGGAGCCCGGAGTCGTCACGTGAACTCGGACTCGCCTCGTCGGTCGCCCCCCGACTCCCGTGGTGTCGCCAGCCACACCGGATACGCTGGCTACGCTGGACAAGCCGGGCGGCTCGTGGGTCTCTGCCTCGCCGCGGTGTGGCTCGTCGGACTCGCCACGGCTCACGTCGACTACGTCACGGACGGCACCGGCGAACTGAGCAACCCCGTCACGTTCCTCGTCGGCGTGTTGTCGACGCCCGGGAACCTGGCGCTGTTCGGTGCCGGTGGCCTCGCCGCCGCCGTCGGGGTCGGGAGTTACGCCCGGTTCCGGCCGTTCGCACACGACCTCCGCGTCGCGCGCCGGACGATGCAGTCGTACCGCCCGTACCTCCCGTGGATGTTCCGGCTCTCCGTCGGCCTCCCGCTCGTCGGCGCGGGGTTCACCGGCTACCTCTTCACGCCGGAGGTCCAGACCTCGCTGCGACTGCTCCAGATCGGACTCGGCTTCCTGTTGCTGTTCGGCCTCGCGACGCGGTGGGTCGGCGTCGTGGGGCTGGTCGTCTACGGCTGGGTGCTCGTCGTCGCGTGGCCGGTCCCGCTGCTCGCGCTGGAGTACGTCGGCGGCTTCCTCGCCATCGCACTCGTCGGGAGCGGCCAGCCGAGCGCGGACGGCCTCTTCCGGCGGCTCCGCGTCACGGACGGGACCCTCCTCAACCGTCTGGGTGTCGGCGGCGACCCGCTGGCGGATCTGGTCGGACGGACCGGCGCGGCGCGGTTCGCGGGGCCCGCAGTCCGACTGGCACTGGGTGTACAGTTCGTCTACCTCGGACTCGTCGAGAAGCTGATGCAGCCACAGGACGCGTTACTCGTCGTCGAGAAGTATGACCTGACGGCGGTCGTCCCCGTCGCGCCGGAGATGTGGGTCGCCGGTGCCGGGGTGACCGAACTCGCCGTCGGACTGCTGTTGATCACCGGGACGCTCACCCGTGCCTCCGCGTCGATCGCGTTCCTGCTGTTCACGACGACGCTGTTCGGGCTCCCGGACGACCCAGTGCTCGCACACGTCTCGCTGTTCGGACTCACCTCCGCGCTGCTCGTCACCGGTGCCGGCCCGCTGTCGGTCGACCGACTGTTGTTCGGCGACGAGGTGTGACGTGGGGAGGCGTGGGGTGACGAGATGCGGGGTGGTGTGGTGTGTGACGACGAGATGCGGGGTGGTGTGGTGTGTGACGACGAGGTGTGAGACGACGGGGTCCGAGGCGGCGCAGTCGGCGGCTCGTCGCGTGTCTCTCCCGTCGGTTCACCGCGGCCGGTCGCGTCCGAACAGGCGGCTCCTGAGCGTCTCGTCGGCGTCGTAGCCGTCGGGCGTCAGCCCGCGCTCGCGGAGCTCCGGCAGGAGGTGTTCGACCACGTCGGCGAACGTTCCGGGGACGACCGGCGCGGTGACGACGACGCCATCCGCGCCCGCAGCCTGCCACCGCTCCAACTCGTCGGCGACCGCCTCCGGTGTCCCGACCAGCTCCGCCGTCGGGTAGCGCGCGTAGCGCACGGCCGCCTCCCCGACGGTCCACTCGCGGTCGTCGTCGAGGAACACCCGCAACGCGCCCCGGATGCCGCTCGCGTCGATCGCCTCCAGTGGATCGTCGAGATCGTACTGCGAGTAGTCGTGATCGAAGTGGTTCGAGAGGCGCACCAACCCCGTCTCCGGCTCGATGGCGTCCAACACGCGGTCGCGCTCCGCCTCGGCCGCCGCCCGCGTCGGGGCGACGTACGGCGTCACCGCCGGGTAGAGCCGCACGTCGTCGGGGTCGCGTCCGGCGGTCTCGACCCGCTCGCGAACGTCGGCGGCGTAGTCCGCGAACCCCGCCCGCGACAGCGAGAACGAGAACAGCGCCTCGCCGTGACGCGCCGCGAACGTCCGCCCGCGATCCGACTGGCCCGCCTGGAACAACACGGGCGTCCGCTGTGGCGTCGGCGCGGTCATGTGCGGGCCGGGGACGGAGAACTGCTCGCCCTCGTGGTCGACGAACGACACCGCGTCCGGGTCGGCGTAGGTACCGGTCGACGCGTCGCGGACGACGGCGTCGTCGTCCCACGACGCCTCCCAGAGCGCGCGGACGACCTGGAGGAACTCGTCGGCGCGGTCGTAGCGCTCGTCGTGGCCCAACTGGTGGCCGAGGACGTTCTCGAACTCCAGGCGGCCGGCGGAGGTGACGACGTTCCAGCCGAGTCGCCCGTCGGTGAGGTCGTCCAGCGTCGAGAGCTTCTTCGCCAGCAAGTACGGCGGGTACAGCGACGTGGAGGCGGTCGCGACGAGCCCCAGCGACTCCGTCGCCGCCGCGAGTGCAGACACCAGCGGGAGCGGGTCGTTCTCCGGGAACTGCTCGCCGCGGCGCACCGTCGGGGCGACACTCCCGCGGTAGCGGTCGGCGACGTTGTACGCGTCGGCGAAGAACAGCCCCGCGAACTCGTCGTCCAACAGTCCGGCGAGCTCCGTCCAGAACCCGAGATCGCGGTAGCCGTCCGCCTGCTCGTGGTCGGACAGCCGCCAGGCGTCCTCGACGGTCGGCGAGTGGCTGCAGTTGACGTACGCGAACAGGTCGAACACGACCACAGTTCGGGCTCCGCGGACAAGTCTCCACCTATCCTCGCGGTCGGCGCGAGGAGATCGCGTCACTCACTGCCGCGGCCGGGGAGTGGCGTTCCGTCGCCACGAGCGCCGGAGCCGTGATCACCGTTCACACGCCACGAGACGGCGACAGACGGCAGTCCGAGCGGGCGCCAGATACTAACCGACGGCGCTCTTGGAACAGTCGATGTCCGAACACGGGGACGACCGTGGACGCACGACGCGACGAGCAGTACTCGGAGCCACCGGCGCCGGCATCGCCGGGTTGAGCGGGTGTCTGGGTGGCTCCAGCGGCGGCGGGGACGACGGAGGTGCAGGTGGCGGCACGACGACCGGCACCGTCGACTCCGCCCAGCCGTTCCGCAACAAGACGCTCCGGTTCTCGACGTGGAGCGGGACGAACGCGACGGTGTTCGAAGAGGAGATCAAGCCGGCCTACGAGGAGAAGACGGGCGGCACCCTCGAGATCGTGCCGGGGTGGTCCGAGATCCTCGCGAAGATCCGCGCCGCACCCGCCGACAGCCCGCCGTACGACCTCACTGTCACCGGCGACCGGGCACACTACATCGGACTCCAGTCGGACCTGTGGGAGCAGATCGACTTCGACCAGTTGGACAACGCCGGGGTCATCAAGCAGAACTTGCTGCGGGAGGACCCCATCTCCGTCCCGCTGGCGTACGGCGTGATGTGTTACGCCTACGACGAGGCGGCCATCGGCTTCGACCCAGGCGAGTGGAGCGACCTCACGACGGAGGCCGAGGACGCCGCCCTCCCGGGGTCGTACTTCACCAACTCGCTGCAGATGGCCTCGATCGTCTCCGAGGAGATGCCGTTCGACGAGGAACTGTACAGCCCGGAGGGCCACGACGCCATCTTCGAGACGCTCCGCGAGATCGACACCGCGACGTTCTACACCGGTGCCCAGGACATGTGGACGGCGATCTCGCAGGGTGTCGCCACCCTGGGGCAGTACTTCTTCGCGTACTCGCTGAAGAAACGGCAGTCGACGGACTCCTTCGACATCGGGCTCCACGTCCCCGAACGGACGACCGGCTACATCGACGACTACCACCTCGTCCGGGGGACGAGTCGCGGCGAGATGGCCCACGACTTCCTCGACTTCATGCTGTCGGCGGAGATGCAGACGACCTACGCCCAGAACTTCAACATGGGGATGGTCAACCCCGAGACGGACTACCCGTCCGCGACGGAGGAGAACGTCCCGCTGGACAACGAGGCGCTGGCCGACGTGTCCTTCCTGGAGTGGGCGGACGTGGCACAGTACGCCGAGAGTCTCAACGAGCGGTTCAACGAACTCAAATCCGAGGTATGAGCGGGGGGACGGGCGGTCGCGATCCGGTGCTCGAACTCGACGGCGTCGTCCGCGAGTTCGGCGACGTGCGGGCGGTCGACGACCTCTCGCTGTCGGTCGACGCGGGGGAACTCGTCTGTCTGCTCGGACCGTCCGGCTGCGGGAAGTCGACGACGCTGCGGACAGTCGCGGGGTTCGAGACACCCGACGCGGGCGCGGTGCGGATCGACGGCCGCGACGTGACCGGGCTCGCGCCCAACGAGCGGGCCACCTCGATGGTGTTCCAAGACTGGGCGTTGTTCCCGAACAAGACGGTACTGGAGAACGTCGCCTTCGGACTCGCGATGGACGGCGTCGACACGGCGACGCGTCACGACAGGGCTCGCGAGATGTTGGAGTTGGTCGAGATGGCCGGACACGCCGACGACCACCCGGACCAGCTGTCTGGCGGGCAGAAACAGCGCGTGGCGTTGGCGCGTTCGTTGGCCGTGGACCCGGAGCTGTTGTTGCTCGACGAGCCGCTGTCGAACCTCGACCGGAAGCTCCGCGAGGCGATGCAGTTGGAGATCGCCGAGATCCAGGCGGAGTTGGGGACGACGATGCTGTACGTCACCCACGACCAAGACGAGGCGTTCACCCTCGCCGACCGGATCGCCATCGTCAACGAGGGCCGGATCGTCCAGTCCGGACCGCCGGCGGCGGTGTACACGGACCCGGACCACCGTTTCGTCGAGTCGTTCCTCGGGACGACGAACTTCCTCTCGTGTACCGTCGCTCGCGACGGCGACCCGCCCGCGGACCGAGTCGCGCTGGCGACCCCACTCGGAGAGCCGCTGTACGCGCCCACCGGGACGCGCAGTCTCGACTCCGAGGAGGCGGTGACCGCCTCGATCCGGCCGGAGCGGTTGTCGCTGTCGGCGGACCCGGCGGATCGCGGCGGCCGCCTCTGGGCCGGTGAAGCTGGCGGAGCCGCCGAGACGACCGCCGACGGAGCCGCCGAGCGGAGTGCCGACGGAGAGGCGGATGCCCGCGCCGATGACGCGGACGCCGACACCCGCCGCGAGCGCGCGGTGGCGGACGACGGGGCGACGACCGACGGCGGCGAGACCGACCCGCCGCCGCTGCGGACGACCGGCGAGGTGACGCGGCGCCTCCACCGCGGTTCGCGGGTGCGCTACGAGGTGCGCGTCGGCGAGGCGACGCTGGTCACGGAGCGCGGGATCGACCGGCCGCTCGGCGTCGCGGAGGGTGACACTGTCGGCGTGGGTGCCGCGGGCGGCGCGGTGAACTACTTCGACGGCGACGGGAGGCGGTTGCGGTGAGTCTCGCGGGTGCGACCCCCGGCCGACTCCGGCGTGCGGTCGACGACCGCTCCGCGACCCTGCTCGTCGTCCCGCTGTTGCTGTTCGACCTGGCGGTGTTCGTCGTGCCGTTCGGCTACCTCCTGCGGATCGCCCTCTCGGAGCGCGCCACCGCACAGGCGTACGTCGAGGGGTCGTGGTCCGTGGAGAGTTTCACCTACCTCGCGACCGCGAGCAACGTCCACGAACTGTTCGCGTTCACGCTCGGGTTCGCCGTCGTCGCGACCGTGGTCTCGTTGGCCGTCTCACTGCTGTACGCCTACGCGATGTGGCGCGCCGACGGGGCGTTGCGGGTGGTGCTCACCGCCGGGGTACTGGTGTCGATGTTCACCGCCATCGTCGTGAAGCTGTTCGCGGCGGTGTTGGTGTACTCCCCGAACGGTCTCGTCAACGACCTGTTGGTCGGGAGCGGCCTGCTCGCCGAGCCGCTGTTGCTCGTCAACAACGGCGTCGGTGCGCTGCTGGGACAACTGTACGTGATCGTCCCGTACTCCGTGTTGGCGGTGTACTCCGTACTGGCGACGATCGACGAGTCGCTGCTGGAGGCGGCTCGCGACCTGGGTGCCGGTCCGATTCGGACCGTCCGGGCGGTCGTCGTGCCACACGTCGTGCCCGGCTTACTCGTCGGCGGCGTGATCAGCTTCACCTGGAGCATCGGCGCCTACGCCGCGCCGCTGTTGATCGGCTCCGGGAGCGAACGCACCGCGGGGATCGCCGTCTCCGACTTCCTGTTGCAACAGTTCGACTGGCCGGTCGCGGCCGCGTTGGGGCTGGTCGTCACCGCCACCGTCTTCCTCGCGCTCGTCGTCACCTGGCTGGCGCTCTCCCGCTCGGGGGTGGACACCGGTGTCTGACCGCGACGGACTCACCGACGGCGGAACCGCGACCCGAGATCGAAGCCAGTCCGGCCGGCCGGACTCGCCCGTCGTCTCGCGGCTCCGACGGACGGCGGGGACGTGGCTGTTCCGGCTGGCGTACCTGGTCGTGTTCGCGTTCCTACTGGCGCCCATCCTCGTCGTCGTCGCCTCCTCGTTCGACGCCACGGGTGCGGTGACGTTCCCGCCGGAGGCACTGTCCGCGCGCTGGTACGGGGAACTGCTCGCGAGCGAGGCGTGGACGCGTGCGATCCGCAACAGTCTGGTCGTCGCGACCGGGACGACACTGTTCGCGACGACGCTGGGCGTCCTCGCGGCACTGGGTGTACGGCGACTCGACGACGACCTGTCGGCGGTCGTCAGCGCGCTCGCGGTGCTCCCGCTGCTCGTCCCGGGGGTCGTGTTGGGCGTGACGCTGTTGGTGTTCTTCAGCGAGTTCGGACTCCAACAGCGACTCCCGACGCTGGTGTTGGCACACTCGCTGTGGGCGACGCCGCTCACCTACTCCGTCGTGCGGGCGACGTTCGCGCGGTTCGACTGGTCGGTGCGCGACGCCGCGCTCGACCTCGGGGCGACTCGCCCCCGCGCCTTCCGCGAGGTCGTCGTCCCGAACGTCCGTGCCGGCCTCGCCGCGGCGGCGCTGGTCGCGTTCGTGGTCAGCCTCCAGGAGTTCGTGATGACGCTGTTCCTCTCGGGGCGGGACACGCGGACGGTGCCGGTGAAGGCGTGGAACTCGCTGCGGAACTCGTTGGACCCGCTCGTGAGCGTCACCTCGACGCTGTTGGTCGTCGCCGTCCTGCTCGTCGTCGTCGGTGCCGGCGTGCTCGTCGGCCTCGAACGACTGGCGCGCGACAGTTGAGCGGTCGGAGACGGTCGTCGACGGTGTGGAATCCCCGTTCGTCCTCCGCCCGGACGTGTTGTTATTTCACACGAGAGTAGGGCCACCCCGACAGTCGTTAGTACCGTCCCCGTGTCTGTGACCACGAAAATGAACACACAGAACAATACTGCCGGGGGCTCGGAGGGCCGATTGCGGCGCTTCCTCCGGGACGTTCCCGACGGTCGGTCGATGGGCGAGGAGATGTGGCGCGGTCGCCACCGGAAGATCCTGCTCGCTCTCGCGGCCCACGTTCCGGTCCTCGCCGCGCTGGGACTGTTCAGCGGCACGATGCCGGTGACGGAGGCGACGATCCCCGTGACGCCGCTCTGGATCGTCGGCACGGAACTCGCGGTGTTCGCCGCGACGATCGCGGTCGCGTGGAGCGGTCGGCCACGACGCCGGGTGCGGACGCTTCTGTCCGCGTTCGGCTGGATGCTCGCGTCGATGATGCTCGTCCAGTTCTCGGGCGGATACATCGAGGCGCACTTCCACTTCTTCGTCGCCGTCGGCGTGCTGGCGAGCTACGAGGACTGGCTCCCGTTCGCCGCGGGGATCGGGTACGTCGTCTTGGGTCACGGGGCCTTCGCGACGGTTCTCGACGCCTCGCGCGTCTACAACCACGCCGCCGGAGCGGCCAACCCGTGGGTCTGGGGTGGGATCCACGGCCTGTTCGTGTCGCTGCTCGCCGTCTCCGAACTCTCGAACTGGCAGTCGATCGAACGGTCGCGTCGCGAGGCGAGCGACCAACTCGCGGAGGCGGAACGCCAGCGCGAACTGGTGACGGACGCCGAGGCCGCCCAGGCGGAGGCGGAACGTCGCGAGGCGGAGATCGCCGCGTTGAAACAGGAGCTCGAGACCACCGCCGAGCAGTACCGGGGGACCATCGCGGAGGCGGCAGACGGCGACTTGACCGTCCGACTCGACCCGGACGTCGACGACGACGCGATGCGAGCCGTCGCAAACTCGATCAACCAGATGCTCGCGGAGATGGAAGACACCGTGACCGAGGTCCAGTCGTTCGCCGAGGCGGTGGCGGAGAGTTCCGAGTCGGCGACGACCGCGGCGACGACCGTCGAGACGACGAGCGAAGACGTCGGTGGGACCGTCGACGACGTGGAGCGCCGAGTCACGGACCAACGGGACCGACTCGTCGAGGTCGCCGACGAGATGAACACGCTCTCGGCGACCATCGAGGAGGTGGCCTCCTCGGCGACGGAGGTCGAGACCACCGCGACGCGGATGGTCGAGACGGCCGACGACGGCCGGAACGCCGTCGACGACGCGGTCGAAGCCGCCGGTGCGGTCCGCGAGACCGCGACCGAGACCGTCACCGCCGTCGAGACGCTGGACGACCGGATGGCCGAGATCGGCGAGATCACGGCCATGATCGGGGAGATCGCCGAGCAGACGAACCTGCTCGCGCTGAACGCCAACATCGAGGCTGCACGGGCCGACACCGACGGCAGCGACGGGTTCTCGGTGGTCGCCGACGAGGTGAAACAACTCGCCGAGGAGACGCGGGAGGCGACCGGCGAGATCGAGTCACTGATCGCGAGCGCACAGGCACAGACGGAGGCGGTCACAGAGACGGCTCGACGGACCGCCACGCACGCCGACGACGCCGAGACGGCCGTCTCGGCGGCCGGCGACCAGTTCGACGACCTCGCCGACCAGGCAGAGCGGACGACCGGCGGTGTGACCGAGATCAGTCGTGCGACGGACGACCAGGCGGCGAGCACCGAGGAGACGGTCACGATCGTCGACGAGGTGCAGACGGCGAGCGAGCGGACCACCGAGAGCGTCCGGGAGATCGCGACGGTGGCCACACGACAGACCGACGAGGCACAGTCGATCGTCACCGAACTCGGGACACTCGCACGGCAGACGGACACCCTCCGGGAGTCGCTGACGACACTGGTCACCTCGGAGACTGCCGACGCGCCGTCGGCGAGCACACGCGGCCACACCGGCGCCCCGCCCGTGGCCAACTCGCGGTGAGTGACGGCGACGGTCCTCCGCTCCGCCACCGGCGCCTCGGTGCTCAGTCCGTCGGGTCTGGCTCGCCAGGGTCCGGCTCCGCGTCTGGCCCGAGCTCGCGCCCGACGGCGAGCCACGCGCCCGTGCGGAACCGCGCGACGTTGACGACCATCGGGACGAGCGTCTCGGCGAGTACGGCGAGGTAGAGTCCGACGACACCCAGCGCCGTCTCCGTCCCGAGGTACGCCAGGGGGAGCGCGACGAGGTAGAGGCCTGCGAGGGTGGCGAGGAACGGCACCCGCGTGTCGCCCGCGCCACGCAGCGTCCCGGTGACGGAGCCGTCGACACCCAACGGGAGCGCACTGAGCGCCGCGACGGCGACGAACACCGCGGTCGCGGCGACCGCCTCCCCGTCGACGAACACCGAGGCGACGGGCGTCGCGAGGAGGCCGACGACGGCCGCCGACAGCGCGTACACCACCGCCGAGAGCGTCGTGATGTCGCGTCCGTAGGCGACGGCACGCGTCTCCTCGCCGGCACCCAGTGCCTGGCCGACCAGCGTCGAGGCGGCGATGGAGAACCCCCAACTGAAACTGTTGAGCAGCTGTCGGACCTGCCGCGCGACGCCGACCGCCGCGAGCACGACCGGGCCGAACGTCGCAGCCAGCGCGAGCAGTGGGAAGACGAAGACGCCCTGCACGACGCGGCGAGCGACCAGCGGCGTCGCGACGCGGAACAGCTCTCGCACCAGCGCGCCGTCGGGACGCGTGGTCCGGCCCACCGGGAGCGGACTGGCGCCGCGTCCGCGGTAGTACGAGCGCCCGCCGAGCCCCCACGCGAACACCCCGGTGACGATCCCGGTCGAGACGGTGGTGCCGATCGCGGCCCCCACGACGCCGAGGTCGAGTCCGAACACGAGCCCGACGCTGGCGAGGACGTTGAGCACCGCGCCGGCCGCACGGACGGCCATCGGGGTGACGGTGTCGCCGACGCCGGCGTAGGTCCGCGAGGCGACGAGGTTCACCGCCTCGAAGACGATCCCCGGTGCGACGATCGCGAGGTAGGTCGCCCCGAAGCCAGTCGCCGCCTGCCCGCCGCCGACGAGCGTCACCAGCGGCGTCGCGAAGACGTTGTACGCGACCGCGACGGGGACGGCCGCCCCGGCCGCGAGGACGAGACTCGCGGCGACGACCTCACCCGCGCGTTCGCGGTCGTCGCCGCCGAAGTGTTGGGAGACGAGGGCGATGGTACCGCCGGCGAACCCGATGAACGCGAACTTCCCGAGCGTCCAGAAGGCGTTGGCGAGTGTCAGGCCCGCGACCGCCTCGGCGCCGACCGCGACACCGACGACGGCGAGGTCGACCGTCCGTTTGGACATGATCGCGAAGCCGGTGACGATGCGTGGCCACGACAGCGAGAGTGTCTCGCGGAGGCGCTCCTCGGCGACGACGCCGGTCCGGTCCAACAGCGAGACGACGGCACGGCCCGCGGGACGGAGGAGTCCGAAGACGGCGGCGACTGTCGCACGGAGTACACTCGCGAGCCGGTCGGGGAGCGACACACAGTTGCCTGGGCGCGACGGGGCTTCGGCCTGTCGCTTCCGGTCGGTGACCAACTGCCGTGGACCCCACGGCGGCCGGACCCGAGTGACGCCGGTGTCCGTCGAGACCGGTCGGAGGAGGACACGTCGGCGGGGACGGAGGTGGAACGAAGGTGGAGGGTACCAGCGCCAGCGAGGGGCGGCAGCGAGCGAGTGTGGAAGGCGCGAGCGTCCACGTGGGTCCAGCGAGCGAGTGCCGAGGGGACGAGCGCCAGCGGGTCTGTCGTCTGTCGGTCGTTGTCGATCAGTCGTCGCCGAACTGCGAGAGCTCCGCCGTCAGACTCTCGAACTGCGTCGACACGTCCGAGAGGTGGCCGTCGAGGGCAGCGAACTGCCGTTCGCTCTCCTCGAGTCCCGTCTTCAACTCGCCGTAGTGACTCGTGGACTCGTCGGTGGGGTCCGTCTGGCCGGTCGTCTCTCTTACCGACGGGCCGGCCTCTCTCGTCGCGGACGGCGTCGGCTCGGGTGCTGTCGCGTCGGATCTCGTCTCGGTGGTGGGGCGCGTCGACATCGTGACTACTACTGGGACCGCCACCCGCATGGGTCCCGATGCTCACAACCGAGTGACCTCGCACAGCCGGGGCTAACTATACAGACTCGGTCGACGACGGCGTCACACCCACCATTCAGGTGGCCCGAGCACGTACAGTGTCACCGTGCATCAGGGACTGCCAGGGAACTACCACACGCGGGACGTGATCGCCGGCGAACTGTTCGACGACGACGGAGCGGTGGGCGGTCGCTCGGCAGCCGACGACGGAGCGGTGGGTGACCGGACGCCGACCGACGACGGGCCGGCCACCGACGGAACGTCCACGAGCACGACGACGAACGGCGGGCGTCGAGAGGCGTCCACCCGCGCACCGTACGAGACGCCGAAACGGCGCCGCGAGACCGACGCTGACTTCTACGATCCCGACGACGACGACCCGCTGACGGGGGCCGACATCCTCACTGGCCCCGCCGCCGAGGAGTAGTCGCCACTCCGACCCGACTCCGTCGGCCACCGGTCGACTCCACCGACGCGACCTCTCCCACACCGCTCGACCTACCACACGTCCGACAGAAACCCGATTCTGTCCCGCGCTCGACAGAAGTGTAATTCGGCTTACACTTACGGCGATCGCGCGGCTGGTCTCTCTCGTGTCACTGCTCAGATCCAATCGGGAGTTCAGGCGACTGTTCGTCGGTCGACTGACGACGAACGCGGGCGACAGTCTGTACGCGATCGCGGCGATGTGGCTCGTCTGGGAGTTGACGAGAGACCCGTTGTTCACCGGCGTCGCGGCGTTCCTCACGCAGGCGCCGTCGGCGCTGGGGTTCCTCGTCGGGCCGCTCGTCGACCGTTGGGACCTCCGGCGTGTGTTGGTCGTCGTCCAGGCCGTGCAGGCGGTGTTGGTGCTCGCGGTGCCGCTCGCGTCCCTGACGGGGACGCTGTCCGTCTGGGTCGTCTTGCTCGTGATGCCGGTGCTGGCCGCCGTCGACCAGTTCACCGGTCCGGCGCAGACGGCCGCGCTGCCACTCGTGGTCGACGACGACCGGCTGACGCGTGCGAACTCGCTGTTCGCCACGACCGCCGGCGCGGCGAACGGCGTGTTCAACGCGCTCTCGGGGGTGCTCGTTGCGCTGACGGGTGCCGTCGCGCTGTACGCGCTCGACGCCGTCACCTTCGGCGTCGCCGCGCTGCTGTTCCTCGGGCTGCGACTCGACGGGGACGAGGAGACGGCCGAGACCGAGGTGGACGGCCGCTCGGCCGAGAGCGACGTCGCGGAGGGATCGACCGACACCGACGTGGACGCAGACGAGAGCGGCCCGGACGAGACCACGGGAGCAGCCGAGGCCGACGGCTTCGACTGGGCCGGGTACGCGGACGAACTCCGGTCGGGCGCGCAGTACCTCCGTGGGTCCGTGTTGGTCCCCGTCGTCGTCGGCGCGCTGGTGGTGAACTTCACCTCGGCGGCGACGATGGCGGTACTCCCGGCGTTCGCGGCGGAGTTCTCCGGTGCGCAGTCGTACGGGTTCCTGATGGCCGCGTTCGCGGTCGGGAACCTCGCCGGCACCGCCGCAGCCGGTGTCCTCCCGGACAGGCCGTTCGGCGAACTCGCCGTCGTCTGTCCGTTGGTGACCGGTGTGGGGTTCGTTGCGGTCGCGTTCGTCGACTGGTTCCCGGCCGTCCTCGCGCTCGTCGTCGTCGCGCTGGTGCCGATGGGACTGTTCAACGTCACCTTCCAGTCGCTGGTCCAGTCCGTCGTCGCGGACGACCTGCTCGGACGGGTCTCATCGCTGCTGAAGAGCGGCACCTCCGTCGCGATGCCGATCGGCTCCGTCGTCGGTGGTGCCGCGGCGGGCGTCGTCGGCGTCCGCGGGTTGATCCTCGGGCAGGCGGTGGCGATCGCGACGCTCGGCCTCGCGTTCGCCGTCTCCGGGCGACTGCGCTCGATTCCCACCGTCGCCGACGCCGACCCGAGTGCCCTCGGGTTGGGGGCGGACCCGGACCGAGCCGACGCGACGAGTGTGTCGGCGTCTCCCGGCGAAGGGCACACGGACGACGCCGGTCACGAGCCCGACGACGACGCGCTCGGTCCGCGGACCGACGCCACCGAGTGAGCGGTCGGTCCGGCTCCGACACGGTTCGGACCCCCCGTGTGCGAAGTGTAGATTCGTCTGGAGGCAGCAGAGGAGTACTCTCGGTGGGGCTCGTGATACTCGCCTCGTAGCACCCCGTACACCGAAGTCGGCCGTGCGCGGTGGTCTGCCGAACGTGGGATCACTGTGTCGAGGGTCCTGGTTACCCGCGTCTCTCGTCGACCGCACGGACGAACCCCGCCGGGTCGATCAACGGGGCGACGCGTCGTGTCGTCCCGTCTCGCGTGTCGACCTGCACGACGTCGCGGTCGAAGGGCACCGTCTCGATCACTCCCAGCAGTCGCCGCCCGACGGATCGGTCGGTCGTCTCAACGTTCGACACGTCGGCCAGCGAGAGGCACCACTGTACCTCCGCGGTGAGCGTGTCGTACGCGACCACGTGATCTTCGTAGAGTCTGAGCTCGTCGTTGGCGGTCCCGAGCCACCGGCAGACGGCTCCGGTCGGGAAGCCGACCACCGGACCGGCGACGACACCGACGAGCACGCCGTCGACCGCGACGCTGAGCGATCCGGAGACGACGAGTCCCATCCCGCCGAGCAGTGCCGCCAGGAACACCCCCACGACGACCGTGTAGGTGATCCCGGTGTTCACCGCGAGTCGCCGTGCGACCGTGCGATCGACCGGGAACGACCCGATCGGAGTCTCGTCTCTCTCTCCGGTCGCTCCGTCGTCGGGGACACACCGGCCGCCGTCGTCCGATTCGCGCTCGTCACCCGTCGACTCGTCCGCGCTCTCGTCGGCCAGGTCGTGACCGAACGGCCACGGGCGAATCCCACAGTCGTACCAGTCGAACGGGTGTCGGACCCCGACGGCGATCACCGTCGCCGCGGTCACGTCTGCCGCCGTCGGCGGTGCGGCGGCGAGGACCACCACGGCGACACACCCCAACACCCCCGAGACGAGGAGCTCTCGCCCCCGACGCACGGTCCGTGGCGACGCCGCCGCGTACCGTCCGGTCGCCGTCCAGGCCCGGATCACCAGCGAGTGTCTCGTCGCGATCAGGATGAGCCCCGGAACCAGCGCGAGTCCCAGTCCCCCCTCCAACGGCTCCGAGACCGTCAGTGTGAACACGACGACGGGGAGCAGTGCGAGGAGCACACTCCACTGTTCGACGACGTACGGGAGGTTGCGCGGGGAGACCGCCGGTAGTCGGGGGTGGAGTCGGACCGATCCCCGCCGATCACGGACCGTGTCGTACAACGACTCGAGGATACCGTAGGGGTCCGACGCCGGTGGCTCCGCCGCCGGTCGCCCGGCCGCGGCCCGCTCGAACAGCACTCTGGCGACGCCGACCACCACGTCGACGACGAGCAACAGTGCGACTGTCAGGGCGCTCTCCGACAGCAGGGCGGCGACCACCAACGTCGCGTGGAACCCGACGAGGGCGACCACCGATCCGACCGTCCTGTGGTCCATCCGTGCGCCTCCGAACGTCCGGCCTCACTTCAGTCTCGTCGGTCTCCGACCGGTGGGCCGTCCACGACGCTCGTTACGAGGTGTCTCCTAAGAGTACCCGCCGACTGGCCCGTCACACCCGCTCCGTCTCGACCACCGACGCAGTGTCGTCGACGGTCACGACCAGTCGCTCGTCGTCGACCGCGAACGTCACTCGGAGTCGCGACTCGTCACCCTCGTTCGTCGTTCGTGCCGACTCCGGGTCGAGGAGCGGTGCGAGTTCCCACGCGTAGCGTTCCCGCAGGTCGACACCCGCGTCGGTCAGCAGCGAGACGACGGCTGGATCGGCGAGGAGGACGGCGCCGACGTTCAGACGTGGCTCCGCACCACAGACGCGACAGTCGAACCGCACCCCCAGCTCGCGGCGGTGCGCGACGGCCTCGTCGTCGGTGTCGCCGACGAGCGTCGCGTCGACGCGCCCATCACAGTGCGTGCAGAAGCCCCGCGCGAGCCGTTCGGCGGTCCGGCGGAGGTGGTCACTGACGACGCGTACGACCGACTCTCGCCGTGAGGACTCCCGCTCTGCAGGGTCTCGCTCTGCCGACTGGATCACCGCCGGCGGCACGGCCGTCTCCGCGGCCAGGAGGCCACACTCCGGACACGCCACGGTCGCCACACCCGCCTCGTAGCGGAGTTCGGTGGTCGCCGGACAGGAGAGACACTCGCCCGCCGGCGTCGCGTCGACGGTCGGCCCGTCCCGGCCGTCCAGCCGGCCCGAGACGGCGACTCCGACCACCTGTCGCCCGGCGTACGTCAGCGTGTAGCGGTCTTCGACCGACTCGACGAACGCGGGTTGCAACTCGTTCAGGTGGTAGTTGAACGTCCCCGAGTCCGGCCCACCCACGCGCTCCCGCAACGCAGAAAAGGACAGTGGGTCCGGGAACGCGAGCCACAGCTCGCGGACGACCGCTACCCGGAGGTCGTTCGCGAGGAGCCCGAACACGTCGGCCAGTTCCGACGGAGAGGGTGTCTCGAACGCCACTGGTCGGCTCTCTCGCGCCAGCGGGTTTGTGTGTTGTGAACCGGCTCGGTCCGGGACGGGAGAGTGGTAATAGCTCTTACAGGAACCGTCTCCTGCGAGCGTTTACACCTCCCCGTCCACTGAGTGGTCACCTGTCGGTGTTCGGAGAGGAGTTCGACCACGAGCCCTCCGAGGTGTCGGCGAGCGCTCGAGGACCCGACGCCAGTCTCACGAGTGGTCTGGCGTCGTGGCCGAGCGAGCCACGACGACCCCGGAGTCAGACACGATCACACGATGACAGAGACAGACGAGGCGGACACGGACGGAGCCGAGAACAGCCCGCGAGCGTCGTCGCCGGACGACGACCGGACGCCGCCACGGACGGACGGCGGCGGCACCGGAGTCGTCGCACCGGACGACGAGACACCCACCTGGCGCGAGCGCAAAGAGCGCACGCAGGGACTCTCGCGACTCACCTACGAGTACTTCGAACGCTCTCGCCGGGAGGACGAGGACCTCCGGCGAGAGTCGGACTACGTCGAACGGGACGTGTTGGCGTTCCCGACGTGGCCCCACGAGGTCGTGCGGAACCTCGCGATCGGGTGTTTCTTCGTCGGCATCCTGCTGTTCCTGGCGGCGACGCTGCCGCCACACATCGGTGCACCCGCGAACGCACAGGACACGCCGGAGATCATCCTGCCAGACTGGTACCTCTACTGGTCGTTCGGGCTGTTGAAGCTCGGTCCGCTCAACCCCGAGCTGTCGATCCTCGACGGTTCGAAGCTGATGTCCGACCGGATGTTCGGCGTGTTGACCAACGTCATCGTCGTCGGTGCCATAGCGGTCGTCCCGTTCCTCAACAAGGGGTCGGCGCGACGCCCCGTCGAACAGCCGTTCTGGGCGGCGGTCGGTGTCGGCGGGACGACGTTCGCGTTCACGCTGGCCGTCTACTCCGCGAAGAACCTCGTCCCGATGGACCCGACGCTGTTGTTCGATCTGACGTTCCTGCTGCCGATCCTCACCGGGGCGGTCTCGTACGCCGTCCTCAAGACGATGCGCGAGGGGTACATGTACGACCTCAACCGCCGGTACTACCGACTGCGGCCGCCGAAGTGAGCTCGCGGTCGACCGTCACCCCCGCAGGGGGCTGCGATCCTCAGAGGGTGGTCTGTGCGTCAAGCGCGTCCCGGAGTGCGTCGCCGACCACGGTCACCGCGACGACGGTTCCCGCGAGGAAGGCGACCGGAACCGTCGAGACCCACCAGATGTCGAGGAACGGTGCCTGTGCGCGGAACCCCTGCGAGATCGAGAGTCCCCACGACGGGACGCTCGTGTCGTTCAACAGGAGGAACGAGATCGCCGCCTCGGCGAAGAGGATCGCCGGAATCCGTTGTGTGACCGCCGTGGCGACCGTCCCGCCGAGGTTCGGGAGGACGTGTCGGACGACGAGCCGGACGTGACCGACGCCGTGGACGACTGCGGCGTCGACGAACGACGTCTCGCGCAACTGGACCACCTCGTCGCGGACGACGCGCGCGACCCCACCCCAACTCGTCAACCCGAACACGAGGACGAGCAGGAACAGACTCTGTCCGAGCGCGTACGTGAGGACGATGTACACGAGGAACGCCGGAACCGTCTGCTGGACGTCGACGTACCGCATCGCGAGCGTGTCGACCCACCCACCGACGTACCCTGCCAGCGTCCCCACGACCGCCGCGACCGGCACCACCAACACCCCGACGACGACCGCGACCTGGAGACTCACACGCATCCCGCGCACGATCACGACGGACATCGGGATGCCCTGTCTGTTCGTCCCGAGCGGGGACTGCAGTGTCCCCGGACACCCGGCGTCTGTCAGTGTCCCGACACAACCGGTGACGACCGACGCGGGGGCGGTGAACCCCAGCGGCGGTTGGTTCGATCGTGCGAGGTCGCTCGTCACGTCGGCCACCAACGACGGCCCGACGAGGCCGAGTCCGACGAACGCGACGAGGTACGCCGTCGCGACCCCGACGGCCGGTCGCGCTCGACAGGTCTCGAGCACTCGCGTCCGGCGGTCCGGGTCCGTCACGACCGGGACGACGACGGCCCCGAGACAGACGAGCGCGGGGACGAACAGCCAGTCCGTCTGTGTCGGGTCGGCCCCGAACAGTGGTGTCGCGTCCGGTGGCGCCGCGTAGTCGACCGCGAACGCGGCACCGACGACGGCGAGACACGTGAAGAGTGCCAGTCCACGACGCCCCGGGTAGATCGGGGCTCGCCCGTCTCCGTCGAACGTGACCGCGTCCAGCGAGGTGGACCCCGACGCTGTCGTCGTGTCGGCGTCCGGCTCTCCGCCGTCGGTCCGCGGCGCGCTGCCGTCTCTCTCGGTCGCCTCGTCGTCGCTCCCCTCCGTTCTCCCGCCACTCCCGGCCGTGCCGCCCTCTCTCTCACCCTGGTCGTCGCTTCCACTGGCGTCGGGAGCGTCGGAGTGCGTCGCCGGCGCGCCGCGCTCGCGACGCTCCGTCTCGTCTCGGTTCACGTCTCGCCGCCGGTCGAACACCGACGGTCGTCACCGCGAGAGTCACACCTGGGGACCATACCGCCCGGTCGGTTCCCGTCTCGTCGGATAACTGTTGTGGTGGCCCGGGCGGAGACGACCGCTCCTCGTGGCGCGGTGGCACAGACGAGGTGCCGGTCGACGAGACCCCGCTCGAGCGTGTGGACTACTCGTCGATCCGGGGGTCGAGACGCGTCGTCGCGACGTCTTTGAGGAAGGTGCCGAGGACGCCGGTGGCCGCGACGACGAGCGTGACACCGACGATCACCGGTAGGTCCCGGTTCTGGACCGACCGGAGGGTGAGGAGTCCGAACCCGGGCACGTCGAAGACGAACTCGATCACGACGACACCCAACACCAACACCCCGAGCAGGTTCGAGAGCACCAGCGAGAGGAGCGGGAGCGCGGCCACCCGGAGGACGTGTCGCGCGACCCGGGGCCGACTCGCTCCCTTCGCACGCACCACCTTGACGAACGTCTCGTCGCGGGTGTCGAGCACTCTCGTCCGGACGTACCGCGCCAGCGTCGCGATCAGTCCGGTCCCGAGCAACAGTGCGGGGAGCACCAGTTTCTCGAGGTTCTTCCTCGCCCACAGACCACGGTCCAACTCGTAGCCGGTCAGTGTGAGGATGCCGAACTCCCACACCGCGACCGACAAGACGACGCTGGCGATCCAGAAGTTCGGGACGGCGTAGGTCGTGTACGACACCAGCGTCGCCACTCGCGAGAGAGAGTCGTCGTCTTCGAGCCCGGCGTACGTGCCGACGACGGTCCCTCCGAGTACCGCGACCGCGAGCCCCGGGAGTGTGTACTGGAGCGTGATCACGAGCCGTCGGGCGACGAGCGGGGTGACGAACTGCCCGGTGCGGTAGGAGACGCCGAGGTTCAGCGTCGCTACGCTCTGCATCCAGGCGAGGTACCGGTCCAACACCGGCTCGTCGAGGTTCCGCGCCTCGCGGTAGCCGCGGAGAGCCTCCTCGACGGCCGCCGAGACGTTCTCGCCGCCCGCGAGTGCCGTCTGCGCAGCCTCGAACCTGATCAGCCCCTCGTTGGGGTCGTCCGTGAGCGCGACGAACGCGAAGGCGACGGAGACGACGGCCCACAGCGCGACGAACGAGAGGAGTGCACGACGGAGGAGCCACCACCGTCGCGTCATCGTCTCTCTCCGACAGCTACCGCCGTCACGGTGTGTCGTCTCGTCGGTCGTCTCACCGTCTTCGGTCGCGTCGTCTCGCGAGTGGCTCGCCGCTCCGTCGTCTCGAGGCCGTGTGTCGTGACCGTCGGACGCCGGCCACGAGCGGTTCGGGTTCGGGGGACCATCTGTGAGCGCCGACCGGCAGTGTCGGAACCCCCCGACTAAAACACTGTGCCGGCGACCACCCGACTGTCGGCGAAACGAGACGACACCGTGTGAGGTGGTCACGCCAGCGAGTGGGGACCGGATCGGACGAAGGCGGCGGAGAGGGCCGCTCCCGCGGCTGTGTCCTCGGTCGGGAGGTCGGAGACCGAACCGAACTCGGCGGACGGCTCAGTCGTCGACCGCCTCGACGCGGTCCGTCTGCTCGTCGCCGGCGGCGTCCGCGTCGGGTGCCGACATCCCAGTCATTCGGTCGGCCCGCTCCTCGTAGGCGACCGCCATCGCTCCACAGACGAGCGACAGCGTGCCGAACAGGGCTCGCCGTCGGTCTTCGCCGACGATCGACAGTGCCGCGAACGCACCCGTCAACGCACCCAACAGGTACGCCCGGGCTCGTGCTGTCGGGAGTGTCACGCCCGCCCGTTCTCGCCGGAGTGGCTTGACTGCTCGGGATTCCGCGCACTCCGTGTCGTTCTGCAGATCCGACTCGTGACGACGAGACCCGTCGGAACGCCGTCGGACCGGTACGTTTTCCCCTCGGGCGTCGGATACCGGGCGTATGTCGCGATCCGCCGGAACGGGGTCGGGCGGCGGGATCAGCGTGGAGAACGGGACCGACGAGCGACGCGTGGTCGAGATCGGGCCCATCGGCGGCGACACGACGGAGCGGACCGTCGAGCCACGGGGAGCGTTCGTCTGGGGAGAGACCCCCGACGACCGGTTCGACCTCGAGGTGTCGACCGACGAGCACTGGGCCGTCGTCGAGGTCGACGCCGGGACGGACCCGAACGGGATCACTGTCCGCCTGACACGGTCCGGTGTGGTCGTCGATCACCCGGGTGACGTAGAGGGCCCCGACGACACACCGAACTCCGAACACGACCCGACGGGCGACGTGACTACGGACGATCCCTGGGGAGACGGTGCGGAGTCCGCGAGCGAACGTGGGATCGACCTGCTCGGTGGCGGGTCGCCCGACGAGACGACGAGCGGGCCCGAGTCGCCGTCCAGTCGGTCGCCCCCCGACTCACGGCACGGTGATGGGTCGGACGACGACGCCGTCAGTCGGTCCGGCGAGTCCGTCGACACGTCGTCACCCGGCGCTTCTACGTCGTCGGGTGGCGCCGAATCACCCCACGACCCCGCGTCACCTGGTTCCGAGTCCACGAGCGAGTCCCAGTCGCCGTCGTCGACCAGTCACGAGCGCGAACGGGTGCCTGAGGCCGACACGGACGACGACGAGACGGAACACGCGTCGCAGTCCGACACGAGAGGTGACGAGACCCACGCGTCTCCGGGGACCGACACGAACGGCGTGGCGGAGACCCCGTCGGAGCCAGCCTCGCGGACCGCCCAGTCTGCCGGGACGGACGCCGCCGCCGAAGCGACCACGGCCGTCGCGGACCCGGACGCCCCCACACCCGACGCGGCGCGCGAGGCGTTCGAGCGGACGACCGCGATCGACGAACGCCTGGACGAGTTGGAGCGGCGTGCGGTGTGGCTCGACGAGGAGTTCCGGATCCCGCTGACGAACACACGAGTCGGTGTCTCCTCGATCGTCGGGCTGCTGCCGGGCGCCGGTGACGGGCTGATGTTCCTCGTCGCCCTGTCGTTGGTGTACCACGGACTGCGACTCGGTGCGCCGACGCGGACCTTACTGTGGATGTCGGTGGTACTCACGGTCGAGTTCGCGGTCTCTGTCGTCCCGGTGGTGGGTGACCTCGTCGGGCTCCTCTGGTCGGCGAACGTCCAGAACGTCGGGTACCTCCGCGCGAACCGCGAGTCACTGGACGGCTCGACCAACTGGGTGTTCGTCCTGCTGTTGTGTTCGCCCTGGATCGTGACGCTTCTCGCGGTGGTGAGTCTCCTGTGACGACGAGTACGCCCGGTTACTTCACGACGACCGAGACGACTCGATCCGAACCGGAGACACTCGTCGAGGGTCGGCTGTTCCTCACGGACACGGAACTCGTCTGTGGTGCGGGGACTGGACCCGTCACGAGTGGGTACGCGGGAGCGGTCGACGACCACGCCGGGTCGACACTCCGGCGACTGTTCGGGGGGCGACTCGATCCTCAGCAGTTCTCCCTCGACGACGCCCGCTCGCGCGAGCGGACCGTCGTCGTGCCCTTCGCGGCCGTCGACGATGTCGCGTCGGTGTCGTGGTCCGGGTCGGACCTGTCGGGCACGGACCAGACGTTCGCCGTCCGTGTCGAGACATCGCGCGTCGACGGGTCACTGCTGCTCCAGTTGGGGCACGGCACCCGCAACCGTGGGAGTGGTCGCGAGCGCCACGACCGACTCCGCACGCTCCTCGCCGTCTCCGCCGACGCGAGTCGGACGGGCAGGGAGTGACTCCGGACGACCGGGTCGTCGAACTGATCTCGCTCCCTCTCTGGGTGCCGTAGAGTATCACTCGCAGTCTGAACCGCCCGGGAGGAGTCGTGCGGCGGAACGATTATACCGCCGTGTGCAAGAGTTGCACATCGAATGAGTGCGAGTGACGATCCTCGGCGGGTTCACTTCCAGTCGCCGGAGTACCTCGTCGACCGTTTGGACGCTATCGCGGAGTTGTTCGATACAGATCGGACGGAGCTGCTCGTCGAGGCGATTCGCGAGTACGTGGAGGAGACAGCGGAGAGTGAGACGTTTCGGGAACTCGTCGCACAGAAGTACTACGACGATCGGCTCGACTTCGAGACAGCCCAACAGTTGGTCGGTACCGAGGCCGCTCAGCGACTCCGACTTCTCAAGCGTGATCTCGACGAAGAACCGCTCGACATCGACCCCGCAGCCGCGGTCGACATCTACGACGGCGATCCGACGACGGTCGATACCGCAGACGACGGATGACCGACCGGCGACTTCGAACCGTCGTCGCCGACACCAGTGGTCTCGTCAGTCTCGCCGTCCCCCGTGCGGACGACGCCGTCGGAACCGACCTCCCCGACCCACTTCGGATCTTCCTCACCTCGTGTGATGTGACGGTGCCACGAGAGGTGGTCACAGAACTCCGCGACATCGCAGAGTACCGGGACATCCACGCCGCAGCCGCGAGCAACGTACTCGACGCTCGGGAGCACTACGCCGTCGAAGACCCGTACGAACGAGACGAGACGCCAGACTCACGACCGGCGTTCGGTCTCGACGAGGGTGAGACCGACGGGGTCGTCCTCGCGAACGCCGTTCCCGTCGACGGGTTTCTCACGGACGAGTTCGGTGGGACCAACTTCCCGTTGATCCACGCCGTTCTCCAGGGCCCTCGGGTCGTCCCGACTCCCCGGTTCGTCGCCGACTACGCCAGGAACGGACACATGGACCTCGAGGTGGCACGGAAGCTGATCACGGCCATCGGCGAGCACCGAAGCTGGGAGAACAGCCCCTACGTCACACGGCTGCTCCAGCAGCTCGCGACGTGAACGAACGTGGGTGCCTCGGGGACCCTCTCTCTCGTGCAGTGTCGGCTCCCCCTACCGGTACGGTCTCGGTCACACTACACTGTGTCTTTTCACATTAACAGTGAGTGCTGCTCGTCGTCACGTATCCCTTCTGCCCCCGCCGTAGCGTCGTCGAACCCGGATATTCGGCGTTTGTAAACCGTATAGGGCGATAGAGAATGGTGTTCTCGCAGGGGGAGAGACCACATCCTGTCAGTACATCCGTGACGTGCAGTGTCGATCGAGTCCGATCGGGCCGAGTAGGGTGGTTCCAACCAGACACCACCTTCCGGGACGGTGATCTGGGTGGCTACGAAGATGGGTGACGGTGAGGAGGGCACACGTGCTCGTGGGCAACAATGGCTAACGGGATGAAGATCGATGCCGACGAACTCCAGACGAACGAGACCGACGACCGGGGCCGGGTGTATCTCGGCACCGAGTACGCGAACAAACGGGTCACGGTGGCCGTCGTCGAGGTCGAGTCCGAGACTCCCGACGAGGCGGAACTGGCCGCCGCGCACCGTGAGGCGTCTGAAAGCGCGGGTAGTCTCGCGGACGAGTGGGACTGCACTTCGGACGAAGCGTGGTCGGAACTTGACGGGTGAGTGACGGCCCCGAGATTCGGCGCGGTGACGTCGTCGTCGTCCGACTCGACCCTCCCGAGGAGACGTCGTCGCGTCGCCCCCGACCCGCCGTACCACTCCTTTCGGTGCAAGTATTACGAAAACCCGAGACACGCATAAGACAACGGTCATGTCGCCTCGATAGCCACCACCGGTGTGGCGTCTCGACGTTCGGCCGTCCGGTCGCGTCTCCCGTCGGTGAGTGTCCTGCAGTACTACCTCTACAAGTCGACGGAGGCGGTGGAGTTCTACCGCCCGATCATGTACCTCTTCTTCATCTCGCGGGGACTGGGGTTCACGGAGATCGCGATCCTCGAGGCGACGTACAACCTGACCACGGTGCTCGGCGAGATCCCGACCGGCTACGTCGGCGATCGCGTCGGTCGCCGCAACAGTCTCCTGATCGGCACGGTGCTGGTCTCGGTGACGTTGGTCGGGATCGGACTGGCCGGTTCCTTCGCGTCGCTCGTGGTGCTGTACGTCTGCTGGTCGACGGGGTACAACTTCCGGTCGGGGAGCGAAGACGCGTGGCTGTACGACACGCTCACCGACGACGACTCCGACGACGAGTTCGCACGAGTGCGAGGGCGCGGTGAGTCCGTCTCGCTGGCGGTCGGGGCGGGCGCCGCAATCACCGGGGGCTACCTCGGTAGCCTCGACCTGTCGTACCCGTGGTTCGTCGCCGCAGCGGTCACGGCGGTCGGGGCGGTCGTCCTCGTCACCGTCGACGAACCGGCGAGCTACGAGGACGCCGAGACGACGGCCCTGACCTTCCCTCGGGCGCTCTCGATCGTCCGGGAGACGGTCTCGGGACGGACCCTCCGTGCGTTCGTGCTCTACTACTACGTCCTCTACGCGGCGGTGACGTACCTCGTGTTCGTGTTCCTCCAGCCGATCTTCGAGACCGTCGTCCTCGGGTTCGGCGTCCCGGCGTCGCGCGTCGAGTCACTGCTCGGAGTGTTCTACGCCGTGTACAGCCTCGTCGGGGCGGGCGTGAGCTACTGCGCCGGGGCGATCCGCGACCGGATCGGTCTCCGAACCTGGTTCTTGTGGCTCCCGTTCGTCGTCGGCGGGGCGTTGGTGGGAATGTACTTCCTCCCCGTGCTGGCGCTGCCGACGTTCGTGGTGGTGCGTGGCCTCTCGGACGTGACCCGCACGTTCGCCGGGCAGTACGTCAACGATCGGGTCGCGACCCTCGGCCGCGCGACGGTTCTCAGCGGGATGGCGATGGTCAGCGGGCTGGCGGTCGTCCCGTTCCAGCTCGGCAGCGGTGTCCTCTCGGACGCCGTCTCGCCGCTGTTCGCGCTCGCCGTCGCCGGTGGTATTCTGGTCGTCTGTGCGGCCCTGATCCGCCTGTGGGAGCCGCCAGTCGAGCCGGACGTTGATGAGAGCGCCGGTGGCGGGAGCGAGCACGGGGTGTAGTTCTCCGGAGACCGAGGACGACACAGCCACGGGTGACGAGCGAATCATCGGCCACGGGAACCACCGCATTGAAACGCCCGGTGAGCGAACCGCACGACGACGATCACCACCGATGAGTGACCCGAACCAGCGACCGACGCCGGGCCGTCTCCGCGACAGCATCCGAGCGGGGACCCACGACGAGACGGTCGCGTATCTCGACCGGCTCGCGGACGCCGACGCCGACACTCGCAAGCGGATCCTCCGGGCCGTGCGGGAGGTCGCCGACGAGGACCCGACCAGTCTCGACGGACTGGCGGAGCCACTCGCGGCGTTCCTGACCGACGAGGAGCGCGCCGTCCGGTTGACGACCGCGAAGACACTGGTCGCCGTCGCCGAACACGACCCCGACGGCGTGGTCCCGGTCGTCGACACGCTGGCAGCTCGGTTGGCCGACGAGACGGCGTTCTACTACGTCCGGGCGCGGTGTGCGGAGGCGTTGGGGTACGTCGCCGTCGAGCGGCCGGACGCGGTGGCGGACCCGGCGACGCTGGCGGACCTCCGGGTCGGGTTGTCGTTCGACCAGCGTGAGGTGCGCGAGAAACTGGCGAAGGCGCTGGCCCACGTCGCACTCGGGGACCCGAGTCGCCTCCGCCACCAGGTCGCGTCGCTGGCCGACCACCTCGGGGACGACGCCGACCTCGTGCGCTACCACCTCTGTACGGCGCTCGTCGTGATCGGCTGTGAGTACCCCGAACGCCTCGACGAGGCCGAGTCGGCGCTCCGGGACCGACTGGCAGCGGAGGAGCCAGACGAGGACCCGTACGTCCGCGGACGGGCGGCAGAGGCCCTCGGGCTGTTGGCCGGATCGGAGGCGGGACTCACGTCGGTGCCCGACCTCGACGTCGTCCCGAGCGACGACGACCCGCCGTCGTTCCTCACCGACCGCCTCGGCTTCTGTCGGTCGCGACGTCACGGGGCGCCGGCCGGATCGTCGGAGACGGCCGAGGCGAGTGAGTCCTCCGAGCCGTCCGAGTCGTCGACAGCCAGCGTGGGCACGGTCGCCTCCGTCCGCGAGGGCACCGAGGCGGTCGTCGCCGAGATGACCGCCCCAGACGGCGAGGAGTGTCCGAGTTGTGGATTGACGCTGCCCAACGGCGGACCGCCGACGTGTCCGGGGTGTGGCGCTCCACGCTGACTCGCGGCGTGACGCCAGCGACTGCTCCCGGGTCCGGCGTCGTGTGACCGTCCGCCCGGCCGGCCCCCGAGCGTGCGACCGTCGGTTTCTTCCGGCCAATCCGCCGTGTGGTCGGAAGGTACTTGTACGCTTTAGGAACGCCTAAACCGTGTGACAGAGGACACCGGTCGACTGGTGAGGCCGACACGACGGTGCAGTGTGGGGGACGACGGCTGGGTCGTCGTCGAGGAGCACTGCCGGATGTGGGACAGTGTCCGGTGTGAGAGACACGGCGCCGGTACCGTGGGGGTGCTCGGATAGATGGCGACCGAGACGGCGTCCGATCCGGAGCAGCCGAGTCGGCGCGAGCGGTGGCTCGGCTGGATCGACGGCTCGCTGCTCACGCTCGTCGTCGGGAGCCTCCTCGTCACCGTCGGCGGGGGGCTCGTCCAGGTGAGCTTCGGCGCGTTCTCGATGAGTATCCTCGAGGCGTGGCGGGCCGTCTTCGACCCGAACGTGCTGTTGTCCGCGCAGGCGTGGGAGGCGTTCCTGCTCGGCGGCGAACTGCCCGAGATGAACAAACGCAGCCTGATCGTCTGGAACATCCGCCTCCCGCGCGTGCTGGTCGGCGTGTTCGTGGGGACGAACCTCGCCGTCTCCGGCGCGATCTTCCAGGCGGTGACGCGCAACGAACTCGCCAGTCCGTTCGTCCTCGGCGTCTCGTCGGGCGCCGGGCTGGCGATCCTGTTGACGCTCGTCGTCTTCTCGGGGCTGTCGGCGGTCCTGCCGATCGTCGCCGCCGTCGGCGGGGCGGTCGCGTTCCTGATCGTCTACGTCATCGCGTGGAAGAACGGCACCTCGCCGGTTCGATTGGTGCTGGCGGGTGTGATCGTCGGGACCGTCTTCGGGAGTCTCCAGACGGGACTGTTCTTCTTCGCCGACGACATCGGCGTCGTCCAGTCCGCCATCGCCTGGACGACCGGCTCGTTGACCGGGACCGACTGGGAACAAGTCCGGATGGCACTGCCGTGGACCGTCCTGGCGATCGGACTCGCACTTGTCAGCTCCCGCCAGTTGAACGTCCTCTTGCTCGGCGAGGAGACCGCGAGTTCCCTCGGGATGAACGTCGAGCGGGTCCGGTTCGCGCTGTCGGGCGTGGCGGTGTTGGCCGCGGCCGCGAGCATCGCCGTCGCGGGGATCGTCGGCTTCGTCGGACTGATCGTCCCGCACATGGTCCGGACAGTCGTCGGGAGCGACTACAAGAAGCTCGTCGTCGGCTGCGTGTTCGCCGGGCCGGCGCTGATGGTCGCCGCCGACGTCGGGGCCCGCCTCGCGTTCGACCCCGTCCAGATCCCCGTCGGGATCGTCACGGGCCTCGTCGGTGGACCGTACTTCCTCTACCTGATGCGCAAACAGGAACAGATGGGTGAGATCTGATGGCACGACAACGAACCGGCGATCCACGGGAGAACGGGCACAGTTCGGACGGTCCAGACGGACACAGTTCGGGACAGACCGACGACGATCCGCCGAGCGAGCGTCCCGGCGGTCGCCTCGCCGGAGAGGACCTCGTGTTGTCGTACCCGACCGGCGACGGGCCGGTGGTCGACGGGGAGTCGATCACGGCCGAGGCGGGCGCGGTGACGGCACTCGTCGGACCGAACGGCTCCGGGAAGAGTACCCTGCTGAAGGGCCTCGCCGACCAACTGGAACCCGACGCGGGGTCGGTCCTCGTAGACGGGCGCTCGGTCCAGTCGTTCGACGAGAAGGAACTCGCTCGGACGCTGGGGCTGCTCTCACAGGAGAGCACCGCCCCCGACAGCATCACCGTCGAGGATCTCGTCTACCACGGGCGGTATCCACACCGCGGGTTCTTCGAGCACACGACCGCCGAGGACGAGCGAGCCATCGACCGCGCCGTCGAGTTGGCCGGCTGTGGCCACCTCCGCGACCGCGAGGTGGGGAGTCTCAGCGGGGGGCAGAAACAACTCGCCTGGATCGCGATGGTGCTCGCCCAGGACACCGACGTGCTCTTGCTCGACGAGCCGACGACGTTCCTCGACTTACACCACCAACTGGAGGTGATGGAGATCGTCGAGACGCTCCGCGAGGAGAGCGACATCACCGTCGTGGTGGTCCTCCACGACATCCAGCAGGCGGCACGCCTCGCCGACGAGATGGTGGCGTTGCGTGACGGGGAGATCCAGGCGCGTGGCCCGCCGGAGTCCGTCGTCACCGAGTCGCTGCTCGCGGAGGTGTTCGACGTCGAAGCCGAGGTCGAACACACCCCACGCGGCCCCCGGATCGACCCGCTGCGCCCCCGACCCGACGGACGCGAGTGACGGCCGACCCGACGGATCGAAACGGTCTTGTACGTTTTAGGTTCGCCTAAATCGTATGGCAGACGAGCCACGAGACGAGACGACGCGAACACGCAGAGAGTACGTGAAGTACGGCGGCGCAGTCGTCGGTGGTGGGCTCCTCGCCGGCTGTGCGGGGCAGTCGGAGTCCGGCGCGGGTGAGACGACGACGGAGACGGCCACCGCGACCGAAACGCCGACACCGACAGAGACGGAGGGAGAGACCGAGACCCCCACGGCGACCGACGAGAGTTGGTCGGTAGAGTTGTCGCCGGTCGGCAGCGTCGAGTTCGACGCCGTCCCGGAGGAGGCGGTCGTCTACTCCAACCACGACGCGGACATCCTCGTGTCACTCGGACAGGCGGACGCGATCCAGTCGCTCGGGTTCCCGGAGAACTACAGCGCCACTTACTACGACGAACTGCCGGGGGTCTCGCTGGACACCGACGACCTGACGCAGATCTACGACGACGGGGTCGACAAGGAGATCTTCTACGAACTCGAAGCCGACGTTCACCACATCGACCCGGTCTGGTTCTCCAGTTGGTCGTCGTTCGACGAGGCGGACGTCGAGGAGTTGTCGTCGAACGTCGCCCCGTTCTTCGCCAACTACCACAGTCGGACGAACGTCGCCCCCGAATCCGCCTCGAACTACCAGTTCTACTCCATCTGGGAACTCGTCGACAAGTACGCCCGTGTCTACCAGGTGCCGGAGCGTGGTGAGCGGCTGAAGGCGATCCGCGACGGAATGCTGGAGGACATCCAGGCGGAACTGCCGCCGGAGTCGGAGCGCCCGGAGGTGGGTGTCGTCTGGTACGACCGCGAGAAGGAGTCGTTCTGGGTGTACCACCTGAACGCGCCCGGGTTCCAGAACGCCCACACGCGGCCGCTGGGTGCGAACGACGCGCTCGCGGAGCTCCCGAGCGGCCCGCGCAGCGGGTGGTCCGACAGCGCACTGATCGGGATGGAGGCGATGCTGGAGGTGGACCCGGACGTGTTGGTCCACTTCTCCGACTGGCAGAACCCCGACGAGGCGACGGAGGCGTTCTTCGCGCTGGAGGACCACCCGGTCGGGAGCCAGTTGACGGCGGTACAGAACGACCGGCTCTACGCCGGCGGCGACGCCTTCCAGGGGCCGATCATCAACATCTTCCAGACGGAACTCACGGCCAAGCAGTTCTACCCGGACCTGTTCGGCCAGCCGCCGGAGCCGGGCAACACCGGCGACCTGGGCGAGTTGTTCGACCCGCAGGCGGTCGCAGACGTGATCACCGGGGACGACTGATCGAGCGATGCCGACGGCACAGTCGGACCCGGACGTGCTCGTCGTCGGCGGGGGGCCGGCGGGCTGTTCGGCGGCCGTCTTCACCGCCAGGTACGACCTCGACACGCTCGTACTGGACCGGGGCCACTCCTCGCTCCAGCAGTGTGCGTTCGTCGAGAACTACCTCGGGTTCCCCGGCGGCATCGACGTGGCGACGCTGTACCGGACGATGCACGCTCACGTCGAGCGAGTCGGCGGAACCGTCGTCGACGACATGGTGACGGAACTCACCGAGACGGACGCCGGGTTCCGCGTCGAGACGCAAGGGGGCACGTACACGGCAGACCGGGTCGTCGCCGCCTCGACGTACGACGTGAGCTACCTCGAGAGTGTACTCGGCGAGCACTTCGAGTCGGACGGTGGCGAGACGTGGCTCGATCCGGAGTTGGCCGGGGAGCGCGGGGAGACACCCGTCGACGGGTTGTGGCTCGCCGGCCCGACCGCGGGAGTCGAGAGCCAGATCGCCGTCGCCGTCGGCCACGGCGCCCGCGTCGGCGTCGCCCTCGTCGAGGCGTACCGCCGCGAGGCGGAGAACATCTGGCCGGGGTCGGCCGACTACACGGACTGGGTCGTCCAACAGGGACGCTACGAGGGCGAAGAGTGGCTGGAGACGGCGACCGGTTGGCACCTGGAGGCCGCACCAGAGGACCGCGACGAGGAGGCGGTCCGGGAACTGGCACGCGACCTCGCGGAGCGCCAGCAGGCCCAACAGATCGGCGAGGCGGAGGTCGCCAGCCGCACCGAGCGCGCCCACCGCCGGCTGCTCGCCCACCTCGACGACGACCTGGTCCTCGAACGGGCACGCGAGATCGAGGCCGAGCGGGCGGCCGGGGACGGCTGAACCGAGAGTGACACCACTCCGGTGACCCACCGATCCCGACGCCGTCGCTGGGTTCCGGCGGAAGTTCGAAACCCACTTCAACTGTTTAGGCTGGCCTAAAACACATGGCACGAGAGCCAGCCGGCGAGGAGGCACCAACACGCAGAGAGTACGTGAAGTACGGGGGCGCAGTCGTCGGTAGCGGCCTGCTCGCCGGCTGTGCGGAGCAGTCGGCGACCGAGACACCGACGGGAACTGAACCGGACACGGAGGCGCCGACGGCGTCGAAGACGGAGACGGAGACCGCGACACCGGACGACGGGTACTCGGTGTCGTTGGCGCCGGCCGGCGAGGTCTCCTTCGAGGAGGTGCCGGAGGAGGTGTTCACCATCCTCGGGCACCACGCCGACATGCTGGTCGCGCTCGGTCGTGGCGACGACATCAACGCCGTGCACGCGCCGGAGTACCACCAGTCGCTGTACGAGAAGTTCCTGCACCACCTGGAGGGTGTCTCCGTCGACTGGGAGGGACTCTACTCCTCGTGGCCGCCGACGAAGGAGAAGCTGTACGAACTCGACAGCGACGTGCACGTCGCCGACCCGGCGAAGGTCGCGACCGCCGACGGGTGGGACGACGACGACGTTCGCGAGGTGGCAGACACCGTCGCCCCGTGGGTCGGGAACACCCTCAGTGGGACGCACGAACAGCCTCCGACTGGCTGGCGCGATCGGTACGAGTACTACACGCTGTGGGAGATCTTCGCGGAGATCGCACGACTGTTCCGAGCGACCGACCGGTACGAGGCGTTGGCCGCCGTCCGGGAGAGCCTCCGCGAGCGGATCGCCACGGACCTCCCGCCGGAGAGCGAGCGACCGACGGCGGCGCTGGTGTTGTTCGCCGCAGAGGAGGAGAAGGCGTGGGGGTACAAGCTGAACCACCCGGGGTACTACGCCGCCCACACGCGCCCGATGGGCGTGACGGACGCACTCGCCGAGGCCGTCGGCGAGGGGTACGGCGACGACGGCCGGAACGTCACCCTCGACTACGAGACCTTGCTGGAGGCCGACCCGGACGTGTTGCTCGTCTTGGGACCGATGACGGGCTACTTCGACCTCGGCGAGATCCGGTCGCGACTGGCCGATCACGAGGTCGCGAGTGAACTCACCGCCGTCGAGACGGGCCGGGTGTACGCACAGGGTGCGCGGCGCCAGGGGCCGATCCTCGAACTGTTCCAGACTGAGATGACGGCGAAGCAACTCTACCCCGACCAGTTCGGCGAGTGGCCGGGCTACGTGGACGGCGAGCCGTACCCGGAGATTCCCGCCGAGGAGCGCCTCTTCGACCGCGAGCGGGTCGCAGACGTGATCCGCGGCGATCTCTGACCCTCGTCGGCCCGGGCTGCCAGCCGTCGTCCCGCTTCTGTCGGTGATCTCCGCGCCGACAGGCTCAATCGGCTCGCGTTCGAACCGAGTCCCGATGGGCCAACGGACACTCGGCGGGGACGACCTCGGACCGCTCCGCGAGGCGTACCTGGAACGGGTCGAGGACCGCCTCCCGGCGCGGGCGCGAGCGGCCGGCGACTGGCCGATCCACGAAGACCACTGCTTCGCACGTGTCGTGTTGGACAACGTGTTCGGCGACGAGTGGTACGCCCACGTCGACGGCTCGCCGGCCTACGAGCGGCTCTCGCGGGCCGAGTTGGAACGGGCGGTCGACATCGCGGACCGGATGCTCTCGGAGGGCCGTCCCGCGGTGATCGAACTGAACGAGAAGTCGTTACGGTGGCGCGGCGAGCGGTGAGGGTGTCGAGGTGGCGGAGTGGTCGGACGGGTCCTCGTCGGGCCGTGTGCGACCGTGGTGTGACCGTCGAAACCGCGACCTCTCACCCGTCGACGACGGTCGCCGGTGAGAGCCGATCGGTGACGCCGTCGAAGTCGTCGTCGAAGCTGAGAACCGTGTCGAGATCGTGGTACTCGACGGTCGCTACCGTCACGGCGTCGGTGAAACTCAGTGTCTGATCGTCGTACGTCTCCTGGATCGCGACCGCGTCGTCGAAGACGGACCGAGACGTGTGCAACAGTTCGATCGCGTCTGGGTACCCGTCACCACGGAGCCGTCTTCCGACTTCCAGTCCGGCTTCTCGATCGCCGGTCCGTCGCTGGGTGAGAGTCACAACTTCGTCGTACACGTAGTCCGATGTCGTGATCCATCCGTACTGGTCGCTCTGGAGGACGACACGCAACGCGTCGGCGGCCGTCTCGTGTCGCGACGCGTCCGTGTCGTGGTGTGCGTAAAAGACGCCGGTGTCGACGAAGACACTCATCCGTAGAGGATGTCGTCGATGTCTGCTTCGTCCGTCTCCACGCCGGAGGAGACGGTTCCACTGTCGAACGCCTCGAACTCCGCGTCGGAGAGACTCGTCGAGACGTCTCGAAACGAGTCGACGAACTCACTACGGGAGTCGACGGCAGACTGGACGAGGCGCGCCAGCAACTCCTGTTGTGTGACCTTCTCTCCGGTCTTGAGTTTGATCTCCGCTTGGAGTTCCTCTAACTGGGACTTCGTCTCTTCGTCCATTTTGACTGCGGTCGCCATGTGGTCTCCCGTTGCAAGAGAAACCTAGTCAATGTTTCCACCGTCGATTGCAGATGCGACCCACCCGCTGCACCGACCGTTCGGTGTCCGATGCCGCAGTCGTGTCCCCAGGCCAGTCGCCACCCGTCGCCGGTACTCGCGGCGACGGCCGTCTCAACGAGTGCGACGCCCACCTGCGTCGGTGTCGCCGACACCGTCGACGCGGGTCACCTCCTCCTTACCCGACTCCCGGCGTCCGCGGGTGGGTCCGTCACGAGCGGAGTCGCTCCGGGCCGGGACCTCACCCTCTCGATCGCCAGGTGCAGACACCTCACCCCTCCGGGAGCCGAGAGCCGACACCACCCTACTCCGGTCGGGGCGAGCGACGGCAGGGGTCGGCGGGGACGACGCAGCTCGTCGGTGAACGCAGCCGATTCCGCGACACTGTGAGTGGCGCTCACACGACACGGTCTGTGTAGTTAGCGCCGTGATACTCCCCCGAGACGTGTGTCTGTAGACACGTGCTGGGGGAGATCAAGCGCCTCTTCGTCGGAACGGAGAGTACACGGGCGGTGGTCGAGTGTCGACACTGCGGTGTCTCGCACGACGAGCACGCCGAGAACTGTGTGCAGTGCGGCGGCGACGTGACCAGCTACGACGTGTAGCCACGAGCGGGTCGGAGTCGGGAGCCTCCGGGTCGAGCGCGGCGACACCCGTGCGACGACGAGACGGCGGCCGGCGGGCACCGGCCGAGTGGGACCGTCTCGGACCGCGGGTGTCGCGGGGGAGTCGTGGCTCTCGGGCGATCGAGACGAGGCCGCCGATCCACTCACGCGCGGTCGAGACTGGGTCACCGATCCACTCACGCGATCGGAACGAGACCGCCGAGCCACAGGAGTACCGGTACCGAGCCGGCGGCGGCGACGAGCCCGCCGTACACCCGTTCGCCGGCGGCGTGGACGCGGTAGCCGCAGTAAAGCGCCACCGTCCCGGCGAGTGGGAGGAGGAACACCAACGCGAGGACGGCCGCCGCCGTCCCGCCGAGTGCGTACCGCGTCGGTCTGGCTCGCGTCACGACCCTACGGTGGTGGGGTCACCCACTTCGGTCTTGCGGCCCCGCGACTCGCCCCCACCGAGCCACCGTCACCACCGCTCGGCAACGTTCGCGCCGGCACCACCATTTATGTACGTCCACTTCGGAATGTCACTCGATGTCGTACGGTGACTCCCGTAGCGTTCTCTCACGGGGCCCACGAGCCGTGCGACCGCGACCGGGCCGTTAGGCCCGATCGTACCATCCCTTCCAGACGGAGACCAGACCTCGACCGGCTAGCGTGCCGTGTATCATTAAATTACAATTTTTCAATCAGCAAATTTATACGGTGTGGCCCCGTCGACACGACCGATGACAGATCGCGTCGCGCTCGCGTTCAGCGGTGGGCTGGACACGACCGTCTGTGTCCCGCTGCTGGAAGAAGAGTACGGCTACGACGAGGTGATCGGCGTCACGGTAGACGTCGGGCAACCCGCCGCGGAGTTCGCGGAGGCGGAGGCGACCGCCGAGGCACTCGAGTTGGACCACCACGTCGTGGACGCGCGAGCCGCCTTCGCCGAGCAGTGTCTCGACGCGGTCCAGGCGAACGCCACCTACCAGGGGTACCCGCTCGGCACCGCGCTGGCGCGCCCGGTGATCGCCGCAGAGATCCTCGCGGTCGCCGAAGACGAGGACTGCGACGCGGTCGCGCACGGCTGTACCGGCAAGGGGAACGATCAACTCCGCTTCGAGGCAGTGTGGCGCACGAGCGACCTCGAGGTGATCGCCCCGGTCCGCGAGTTGGGACTCACCCGCGAGTGGGAGATCGACTACGCCGCCGAGCGCGACCTCCCGGTGGAAGGTGGCGACGAGGGTACCTGGTCCATCGACACGAACCTCTGGTCGCGCTCCGTCGAGGGTGGGGACCTCGAACACCCCGAGCACGTCCCCGGGACGGAGATCTACGCGTGGACGGACGACCCCGACGGCGACACGGAGACTGTCGAGATCGGCTTCGAGGCCGGCACACCCGTCTCGCTGGACGGCGAGACTCTCGCACCCGTCGCGTTGATCGAGACGCTGAACGAACTCGCCGGCTCCTACGGCGTCGGCCGGTCGGACCTGATGGAGGACCGCATGCTCGGGCTGAAGGTCCGCGAGAACTACGAACACCCCGCCGCGACGACGTTACTCGCCGCCCACGAGGGACTGGAGGGACTCGTCCTCACCCAGGAGGAACGCCAGTTCAAGACGCACGTCGACCAGCAGTGGGCCCAGAAGGCCTACGAGGGGCTGCTCGACGCGCCGCTCGTGGACGCACTGGAGGCGTTCCTGGCGGCGACGAACGAGCGCGTCACCGGCACCGTGACGATCCGGTTCGAGGGTGGACAGGCGCGCGTGGTCGGCCGCGAGTCCGAGTACGCCACCTACTCCGCGTCGGCGGCGTCGTTCGACACCGCGGCCGTGGGCGACATCGAACAAGCCGACGCCACCGGCGTCGCGAAGTACCACGGCTTCCAGAGTCGCCTCGCGAACGGCGCCGGGGTGGCGGCCGACGACACGGCGGACGACCAGACGCTCGCCGCCGACGGCGGTGGCGGCGTCACCACGGAAGACGACGGCACTACCGACACGACGGAGGAGTGACTCACGGTGACCGACGAGGCCCACGACGCGTCCGGGGCGGACTCGACCGGCGCAGAGACGACGGCGGCGGAGGCCGGAGCGGCAGCGGAAGACTCCAGCACGACGGGGAGTGTCGTCCGCGGCGAGCGGTTCCGCGGTGGGCCCGCGCGGTCGTTCCTGTCGAGTCTCGCGGCCGACGAGCGGATCTTCGCGGCCGACCTCGCCGTCGACCGCGCACACGTCGTGATGCTCGCCGAACAGGGAATCGTCGCGGAGGGCGTCGCGAGCGAGATCCTGACCGCACTCGCCGCCGTCGAGGCAGCCGGCCACGACGCCCTGCCCGAGGGTGAGGACGTCCACGAGGCGATCGAGTCGGCGGTGGTCGACCGCGTCGGCCCCGACGGCGGACGGATGCACACCGCTCGCTCGCGCAACGACGAGGTGGCTGCGTGTATCCGGTACCGGCTCCGCGAGGACCTGCTCGCGGCGGCCGAGGCGAGCGTCGGGTTGCGCGAGTCGCTGCTCTCGGTGGCGGAGTCACACGCCGAGACGGTGATGCCGGGGTACACGCACCTCCAGCCCGCACAGCCGACGACGGTCGCCCACTGGGCGCTGTCCTACGAGAACGCGGTGGCACGCGACACGAGTCGGCTGCTGGCGGCGTTCGCGCGGACGAACCGGTCGCCACTGGGCGCGGCCGCGTTCGCTGGCACGACCTTCGACGTGGACCGCGAGCGGACCGCCGCGTTGCTCGGCTTCGACGGCGTGGTGCGCAACGCCGCCGACGCCGCCGCCGGCCGCGACTTCCTCGTCGAGACGGTCGCCACGCTGGCGACGCAGGCGACCACGCTGTCGGGACTCGCGGCGGACACGCTGTTGTTCGCAAATCGGGGGTTGCTCACGCCCGCCGACGAGTACGCCTCGACCTCCTCGATCATGCCCCAGAAGGTGAACCCCGACACGCTGGAGTTGGTCCGCGCGACCGCTGGCGACGCCGTCGGCGGACTGACGGGGCTACTCACGACGTTGAAGGGGCTGCCGCGGGCGTACAACCGCGACCTGCAGCGCGCGACACCCCACGCCTGGGAGACGGTCGACGCCGTCACGGAGGCGACGGAGGTCGCCGCCGGTGCCGTCGCGACCGCGACGTGGCACGAGGAGGCGCTCGCGGCGGCGGCCGGCGAGGGGTTCGCGACGGCGACGGGTGTCGCGGATCTGTTGGCGCAGGCCGGCGTCCCGTTCCGGCACGCCCACGAGGCAGTCGCCGCGGCGGCGGCCGACGCGGAGGTGGCGCTGGCGGAGGGTGACACCGACGCCGCCGTCGCGGCCGTCGACGCGGCCACCGAGTCCGTCGTCGGCGAGCCCGCCACCACGCGGGTCGACGAGGCGACACTGCGCGCCGCGCTCGACCCCGTCGAGAGTGTGGCGAGTCGCGACTCTGCCGGCGGGCCCGCGCCGTCGGCGACAGCCGCGGAACGCGAAGCGGCACGGGCCGCGCTGGTCGCCGACCGCGAGTCGATCGCGGCGTGCCGGCAGGCACTCGCCG
Source organism: Halobaculum sp. MBLA0147 (assembly GCF_041361345.1). Lineage (NCBI taxonomy): Archaea > Methanobacteriati > Methanobacteriota > Halobacteria > Halobacteriales > Haloferacaceae > Halonovum > Halonovum rutilum. Next base: position 169,375 of record NZ_JBGKAD010000003.1, read on the forward strand.
CCGCTGCGGAGACCCTCGACGCGGAGGTGAGCGGGTATGTCTGATCTGTGTCGGCGCGAGTTGGAGAAGCGCGGACTCGCCAGTCCCGACCGCGACGCCAGCGACGCCGGAGCGCTCGTCCGAGGACGGCGAGCGACTGCACTCCCGGCGCCGGCCGCGCCGGCCGTCCCGCTGCCGCCGCCCCGAGAGGGGCACACACTATCACACCACCGACGGCGACTGCACCTGCGACCGGGCGAGGACGGGCGAGCCCGTCAGCGACCGAGCGAGGCGGGACGACCACACCCGCGAACGGGCGGGCTCGGACGACTGCACTCGCGACCGGGAACGGCCCGACGACGAGGGTGTCACCGGTGGCACGACGACCGCGATATCACCGCCAGCGGCGCCTCTGCATGTTTATTTCATTAATTGAATACGACAAATTGAAGTAGTCTCCCGTCGGAGGTGGAGACGCGATGACCGAGGCAGACTGCGTCGAGTGTGGGGCGACACTGACCCTGCACGACGACTACGAGATCGGAGAGATCGTCGACTGCACCACCTGCGGCGTCGAGTTGGAGGTGCTGGACACCGAGCCGCCGGTCCTCGACGAGGCGCCCGAACTCGCCGAGGACTGGGGTGAGTGAGTGTGAAGCTCGGTCTCCTCTACTCCCGGATTCGGACGGGCGAGAAGCTGCTGTTGACCGAACTCCGCGACCGCGGCCACGAGGTCGTGAAACTCGACGTGCGCCGCACCACCTTCGGCGTCGACGACGGGGCTGCCGCGAGCGTCGAGACGAGCGGCGCGTCGACCACCGAGACGACCGGCAAAGGTGCCGCCGAGTCGACCGGCGAGACGACCGACGGGAGCAGTGGTGGGACGGACGACGGGACGACAGACACGCTCTCGACCGGCGACGCGGCGGCCACACTGTCGGACTGTGACCTGGTGTTGGACCGCTGTCTCGCCACCTCGCGGTCGCTGTACACCACCCAGTTCGCGGCGGCGTACGACCTGCCGGTGGTGAACACCCCCGACACGGCACGGGTGTGTGCCGACAAGGTGGAGACCAGCCTCGCGCTGTCGGCGGCCGGCGTCCCGACACCCGAGACGCGGGTGGCGTTCGACACCGACAGCGCCTTGGACGCCGTCGAGTCGCTCGGCTACCCGTGCGTGCTCAAGCCAGTCGTCGGCTCGTGGGGCCGGCTGCTCGCGAAACTGGAGGGGCGTGCCGCCGCGGAGGCTGTCCTCGAACACAAGTCGACGCTGGGTCACTACGAGCACGACGTGTTCTACGTCCAGGAGTTCGTCGAGAAACCCGGCCGGGACCTGCGGGTGTTGGTGCTCGGCGAGGAGCCCGTCGCCGCGATGGCGCGATCGGGCGACCACTGGGTCACGAACGCGAAGCGGGGCGCGGAGACGAGTGCGTTCGAGTTGGACGACCGGGCCGCCACGCTGGCGAGCGAGGCCGCCACGGCGGTCGGCGGCGGGCTGCTCGGCGTCGACCTGATGGAGACCGGCGACGGGTACACCGTCCACGAGGTGAACCACACCGTCGAGTTCGAGGCGCTCGCGGAGGCGACCGACGTGGACGTAGCCGCCACGGTGGTCGACTGGTTGGAGGCGCAGGCAACGGCCGAGGACGGCGACGCGGAGACGGACACGGAGGTGACGGCGACCGTATGACGGCGCTCGATCACGAGGAGAGCGACGACACGAAGGCCGGAGGGGCAGCAGACGACGCCGACAGCCACGACGCGACCGGCCACTCCAGCGAGAGCGACCAGTTCCACGCGACGGTGTTGGGCGGATCGGGGTACGCGGGCGGGGAGCTGTGTCGGCTCCTCGCGGATCACCCGCAGTTCGAGATCGACGCCGTCACCTCGCGCGAGTACGAGAACCGCTCGCTCGGGAGCGTCCACCCGAACCTGCGCGACCTCGACGTGCGCTTCTCCGACCCGACGGACCTCGCGGCGACGGACGTGTTGTTCGCCGCGACACCCCACGGGGTGACGATGGAGCAGATCGACCGGCTGCGCGACGTGGCCGACACCGTCGTCGACCTCTCGGCGGACTTCCGGCTCGCGGACGAGACGGCGTACGACGAGTGGTACGACGGCCACGCCGCCCCCGACCACCTAGAGGACGCCGTCTACGGACTCCCCGAGTTGACCCGCGAGCAGCTCCACGGCGCGGAGTTGATCGCCGCCGGCGGCTGTAACGCGACGGCGACGTTGCTCGGCCTCGCGCCGCTGGTCGAGGCGGACCTCCTGACGGCCGACGACCGCGTCGTCGTCGACGTGAAGGTCGGCTCCAGCGAGGGTGGTGCCGGCGGCGGCCGCGCCGCCAGTCACCCCGAGCGGTCCGGTGTGGTCCGCCCGTACGCGCCGACCGGCCACCGCCACCAGGCCGAGATCGAGTCCCTGCTGGGGATCGAGACGGCGTTCACGGCCCACGCGGTCGACACGACTCGCGGTGCGTCGGCGACGTGTCACACCTTCGTCGACCCCGTCTCGAAGCGAGACCTGTGGGACGCGTACCGCGACGCCTACGACGACGAGCCGTTCGTCGACCTCGTCGCCGGTGGGAGCGGCGTCTACCGCTACCCCGAGCCGAAGAGCGTCGCGGGGACGAACCGCGCGGAGGTCGGCTTCGAGGTCGACCCCGACGCGGGTCGCGTGATCGTGTTCGCCGCGCTCGACAACCTCGTGAAGGGATCGGCCGGACAGGCCGTCCACGCCGCGAACGTGGCCCTGGGCCTGCCCGAGACGACTGGCCTCGAACACCGCGGGCTCCACCCGGTGGGTGCGCCGTGACGGGAGACCACGAAGCGGACGTGGTGGACCACAGCCACGTCGACACGGCCTCGGACCCTGGCGTCCACCGCGCACCTGACGGGACGATCCGGTTCGCGGCCGACGGCGGCGAGACGGGCGATGCCGGCCTCGACCCGGACACGGTGGTCGTCAAGATCGGCGGCGCGGCGGCGGTCGACCCCGCGGGTGCGGTGACGGACGTGGCGCACCTCGTCGCCAACGGCGTCCGGGTGGTCGTCGTCCACGGCGGCTCGACGGCCGTCGACGAGACGCTCGGGGAGTTGGGGATCGAGCCGGAGTACGTCGAGACGCCGGACGGCGTCACCGGCCGGTTCACCGACGCCGAGACGATGCGGGCGTTCACGATGACGCTCGCCGGTGAACTGAACACGGATCTCGTCACGCAGTTCCGCGAGGCGAACGTCGACGCGGTCGGCCTCTCCGGTGTCGACGGCGGCCTGCTGACCGGCCCGCGGACCGGCACGGTCAGGGTCGTCGAGGACGGCCGCAAGAAGATCAGACGCGGCGACCACTCCGGCCGGATCGCGTCCGTCCGGACGGAACTGCTGGAGACGCTACTCGACGCCGGTCACGTCCCGGTGGTGACCGTCCCGATGCTCGCGACGGACGAGGGCGGAGGTGCGAGAGCCGGAGACCGTGCCTCGGCGGCCGAGAACGAGGATGCGGCGGCAGGCGACGACGGGTCGGCGGGAGACGACGGCGGATCGACGGCAGGCGACGGCGCGACCGAGACTCGCGACCTCCTGCCGGTCAACACCGACGCGGACCGCGCCGCGGCGTCCGTCGCCGGGGCGCTGGACGCGCCGCTCGTCGCGCTGACGGACGTGCGGGGCGTCTACGCCGACCCCGACAACCCGGAGACGCTGATCGAACACGTGGAGACGGGGGAGGCGTTCGCCGCGCTGGAGGCGGCCGCAGAGGGGTTCATGACCCGCAAGGTGATGGCGGCCGAGGCGGCGCTGTCGGCCGGATCGCCCGCGGTGGTAATCGGCGACGCGAACGTCCGCGACCCGGTGATCGCCGCGCTCGGCGGCGACGGCACCAGAGTCGACCGGGCGGCGGTCGTCGACGAGGCCGGTGCAGGTGAATCCAGTGCCGGCGAGTCGAGCGCCGACGAGACGACAGACGAGTCCGCGGAGGTGGAGTCGTGACCCGTGCCCCACACACGGACGACGGCGAGTCGATCCGTGGTGAGGCTAGCGACCGCCTCGTTCCAGACGGCGGGACGGCGGTGGGTGCCGACGAGGCGACCGCGGGCGAGGACGGCGAGGGGTTCGTCTTCTCGGAGAAGCCGCTGGAGATCGTCGGCGGCGACGGCGTCCACCTCCACGACGCCGACGGGACGGCGTACCTCGACGCCGGCGCGGCGTACGCCTGTGCGCCAATCGGACACTGTCACCCGGCAGTCGTCGAAGCCGTGCAGACCCAAGCCGAGGAGTTGCTGTACGTCCAGGCGTCGTACCCGACGCCGACGCGGACGGAGACGTACGCGAGACTCGGCGCGCTCGCCCCAGGCGACTGCTCGAAGGTGTGGCTGTGTAACTCCGGGACCGAGGCGGTCGAGGCGGCACTGAAGTTCGCGCGCTCCGCGACCGGCCGGACGAAGGTGATCGCGGCGAAGGGTGCCTTCCACGGCCGGACGATGGGCGCGCTGTCGCTGACGTGGAAGCCGAAGTACCGCGCGGGGTTCGACCCGATCCCGCGTGGGGTGCAGTTCGTCCCGTACGGAGACGAGGCGGCGCTCGCGGACGCGGTCGACGACGACACCGCCGCGGTGTTCCTCGAACCGATCCAGGGGGAGGGCGGTATCCACCCGGCGAGCGACGACTACCTCCAGACGGCCCGCGAGGTGACCGCCGAGCGCGGCGCGGCGCTGGTGTGTGACGAGATCCAGACGGGACTGGGCCGCACCGGGGATCTCTGGGCCTGTGAACACGCCGGAATCGTCCCGGACGCGGTGACGACGGCGAAGGGGGTCGCCTCCGGACTCCCGCTCGGGGCGACACTGTGTGCCGACTGGCTCGCGGAGGGTGCGGGCGACCACGGCTCGACGTTCTCGGGGAACCCGCTCGTCTGTGCGGCGGCCGACGCGACCGTCGACACGATCGTTGAGGAGAGTCTCGCGAGTCACGCCGCCGACGTGGGCGCGTACCTCCGCGAGCGGCTGACGACGGCCGCCGAGACGCACGACCTCCCGATCCGCGAGGTACGCGGCCGCGGGCTGATGCTCGGCGTGCAGGTCCGCCGCGGCGCGAACCGGACCCTGAAGCAGTTGGCACTCTCCGAACGGGTGTTGGCGCTCCCGGCGGGCCGCACCGTCGTGCGCCTGCTCCCGCCGCTGACGATCGAACGGCACCACGCCGACCGGATCGTGGACGCACTCGTGGAGGTGTTGTCGTGACCGACACCGACGCCACGGCAGCGGAGACCGGTCGGGACGATGGGGACGGCGAGACGGAAGCCGGTCGCGAGAGTGACCGCACCGAGACGCCGGACTCCGGGGCCGACACCCTCGCCGTCGACGAGTCGGCACTGACGACGCCGGCTCGCGAACTGCTCGCCGACCTCGTCGCCACACCCTCCGTCTCCGGCGACGAAGAGGCAGTCGCAGACCGGCTCGCGGCGTTCTTCGCGGACCGGGACCGCTCGGTCCGGATCGACGCGGTCGGCAACGTCCGCGCACCCGCACCGGACGCGGCGCCGGGCGAGGACGTGTTGCTCACGTCGCACCTCGACACCGTCCCGGGTGAAGTGCCGGTCCGCGTCGAGCGCGTGCCGGTCGCGGACGCCCGCTGGGGCGGCGATCCTGCGGTCGACGACTCGCGAGAGACGGTCCCAGAACTGTGGGGTCGTGGATCGGTCGACGCGACCGGGCCGCTGGTCGCGCTGGCCGCCGCTGCCGTCGAGACGGGGGCGTCGTTCGTCGGCGTCGTCGGCGAGGAGACGGACTCGCGTGGCGCACGGCACCTCGTCGACGACCGCCCCGCGCCTGCCGCCGTCGTGAACGGCGAACCCTCCGGCTGGGACGCCGTCACGCTCGGCTACCGCGGGTTCCTCCGGGCGCGCTACGAGGTGACGACGGACGCCGTCCACTCCTCGCGGCCGGAGCCGAACGCGATCCAGCACGCGACGGACTGGTGGCGGCGCGTGTCGGAGAGCGTCGGCGACACGGCGGAGACGGCACCCGGCAGCGTCTTCGAGTCGGTGACGGCGACGCCCGTGCGGATCGACGGCGGGCCGACCGACGACGGCCACGCCGTCGCCGCGACCGTCGCGGCGGAGTTCCGCGTGCCGCCGACGACGACACCGGACGCGATCCGCGACCGTGTCGCCGCCGAGACCGACCGCGGTGACCTGACGTGGACGGAGTCGATCCCGCCGACGACCGCCAGTCCGCGGACGGAGTTGGCGCGGGCGTTCCGTGTCGCCGTCCGCGGCGCGGGTGGCGACGTGCGGCTGCTCCGGAAGACCGGGACGGCCGACGCGAACCTCTTCGCGGCGGCGTGGGACGCGCCGGTCGTCACCTACGGTCCCGGCGACTCCGCGCTGGACCACACCGCCGACGAGCGGGTGCCGCTCCCGGAACTCGACCGCGCGGCGGGCGTCGCCGCGACCGCCGTCGAGCGACTGCGATAGGGGCCTCCGCCCCGACTCTCTCCTCACCCCGCCGACGCTCCGACTCGACCGTACACCACCTAGAGAACACACCACACTCACACGATCCGACAGATGACTGCACTCACACCTGACGACACGACGCCACCTGGGTCCACACACGAGGAGCAAGACGAGGCGAGCGGCCCTCACGACGCCACCAACCCGACACACTTCACCCACGTCGACGACCTCTCGGCGGGGACAGTCGAGCGACTACTCGACCGTGCGGCGGTGCGCGCCGAGGACCCGTCCGACTCGCCGCTGTCTGAGCGAACGGTCGCGTTGCTGTTCGAGAAACCCTCGACGCGGACGCGGGTGTCCTTCGAGACGGGACTGACGCGCCTCGGGGGGCACGCGCAGTTCCTCGGCCCGGACGACCTCCAGTTGGGTGCCGGCGAACCACTCCGAGACACGGCGCGGGCGCTGTCGGGGTACGTCGACGGGATCGTCGCCCGGCTGTTCGACCACGAGGACCTCGAGACGCTGGCCGAGTACGCGACCGTCCCGGTCGTGAACGGGCTCACCGACGCCGCGCACCCGTGTCAGACACTCGCGGATCTGCGGACGCTCCAGCAGACCGTCGGTCTCGACGCCGCGGTGACGTGGGTCGGGGACGCGAACAACGTCGCGCGGTCGCTCGCCGTCGGCTGTGCGCTGCTGGGCGTCGACCTCACGCTCACGACGCCCGCGGCCCACGGGTTCGACGAGGGGTTCCTGGACCGCCTGCCCAGTGTCGCCGACGGCGGGCCGACCCCGACGGTCACGAGCGACCCCGAGTCCGCGGTCGCCGGTGCCGACGCCGTCTACACGGACGTGTGGATCAGCATGGGCGAGGACGCCGCCGGCGACAAGCGCGCCGCGTTCGAGACGGGTGGGTTCCAGCTCGACGCGGACCTCCTCTCGCTGGCGGCCGACGACGCCGTCTGTCTCCACTGCCTCCCCGCGCACCGTGGCGAAGAGATCACCGACGCGGTGTTGGAGGGGCCCCAGTCCGTCGTCTGGACGCAGGCGGAGAACAGACTCTACACCCAGGAGGCGCTCGTGGAACACCTCGTCGCGAGTAAGGAGTGACCCTCACCAGACACCCCCGTGACGCGGAGCCCAGGTGTCACCTCCACCTCCCGTGACGCGGAGCCCAGGTGTCACCTCCACCCCCGTGACGCAGAGCCCAGGTGTCACCTCCACCCCCGTGACGCGGAGCCCAGTGTCACCTCCACCCCCGTGACGCGGAACCCAGTGTCACCTCCACCCCCGTGACACAGAGCCCAAGTGTCGTCTCCACGTCCGGCGGCGTGGAACGGGTCGTCGGCTACACGGCCTGCAGCGTGGAATCGAGTTCGACCGCACCGCGTGTGTGCGAATTCCGAACCCCCGTAGATGTATTTCAGCGAGAGACACGACTCGTCAATATTATATTCCCTACCCTACTGAAGCCGAACGATAGATGTCGGAGTACGATCACGTCGGCGACAGATCGGCGGTCGTCGCGTCGGTGTTGGGGGACGCGGAGGGACCGGTGCTGATCGTCGATCCGGACGTTCGGCTGTTGGAGACCGTCGTCGCACACGCGGTGACGACGGAGGTCGGAGCGCAGATTCGACTACTGGCGACCGAGACCGTGCTGAAGGCGGTTCGGGACGACTTCCCGGTCGCGGCAGACACGGCCGACCTCGTCGAGGACGGCACGTTGGAGGTACGCACGCTCTCGGAGGCGACGTCGAACACCCTGTTCGTGACGGACGACGACGTGTTCGCCGTCGTCGGAACCGCGACGGACGCGGCGGCGTTGACGGCAGAAGACGACGAGTTCGTCGCGGACGTCAACGAGACGTACGGCGAGCAGTTCGAGACCGCCGAGCCGTTCGACCTCCGGACGCCGGGTCGTACTCGGATGCTGGAGACGCTGACGGAGGAACTCGGCGAGGCGGCCGCCGACGACTTCGCGGCGGTGCTAGGTGAACCGGGTCACAGTCCGTCCGGCGACCCGGTCGACGGCGTCGCGCTGTCGCTGCTCGTCGCGGCACGTCACGAGGCACAGCTGTACACCGTCAGTCACTGGGGCGAGGACGTGGGGCTCGCCTCGCGTGCGACGTTCTCGCGCGAGAAGACGGAACTGGAGGACGACGGCATCCTCACCACCGAGAAGGTGCCGACGGACGTGGGTCGCCCACGCCTCCGACTGCTGTTGGCCGACGAGGAACTCGCGGCCGCCGACGACGAGACGTTCGTCGAGCTGGTGACGGAACTGCTGACCTGATCGCCGCGGTCCCGACCCGCTTCGGACGCGGATTCTCGCGGCGCCGTGATCCTCGCCAGTCGGAAGTGTCTCCCCGTCGTGTCGACACACGTCGTGTCCAGTGAACGACAGGCGACGAGATCCCACCTCGACGAGTTGGACGACGGCTGTGGCTGTACGGAAGTGTGGGAACACGTCAGCGAGCGACGCACAGAGCGCCAGACGACCGCCGGAGACGAGGAGACCGAAGAGAGCGAGTCGACGGGTAGCGGAGACGACGAGACTGCGTCCGAGTGACCGCAGGCTGCGTCTCCCGGCGTGGCGGCCGGAGTCCGTCACCCCGGCCCGCCCGACAACTCGACGACCGCCCTCGAGCCGAGCGGATCGGGGACGAACAACTCCACCGTCGTCGTCGCGCCGTACGGCGTCGTGATCCGGACTTCGGCGCGTTCACCGCGGGCGAGCCCGCCGTCGCCGGTCTCGATGGCGGCCACGTCGATGGTGAGGACGATCCGGTCGCTCTGCTCGGTCAACACCGTGTCGTCGCCGCGCAACGCGACCGTCGAGAAGGAGACTGCGTCCGCCGACCCCTCCGTGTACCCGAGTGCGGCGGTCCTGCTCCCGTCGTACACGACCGTCGCCCGCGTGAGGTTGAGATCGGACGCTCCCGGCGCGGGACCGAGTTGTAACTGGACCGTCGTGACGCCGCCACCGCCGTCGGTGTCCACCTCGCCCAACTTCCCGTGGACGAGGACACCGCCGTTGACCCGCTGTTGTGCGGCCCGCCCGGCCTCCTCGCCGCGCGTCCCGAGGACGCCGGCCGACTGCAACAACAGTCCGGCCGCGACGGACCCGACGACGATCAGCGCCAGGAAGACGAGCAACGTCCCGAGTCCGATCTGTGACCGGTCGGACCGTCCCTCCCCGTCGCGCACAGAATCGCGTACGATAACTGGGTTGTTAAACCTATCCTCCCGACGGGTCGGCGCCCAACCGGGGGAGAGAACTGGAGCGTAGCGACCGTCACACGAGTGTTCGCCGAGAGGCGGCTCGTCGGTGCCGACTCGACGCGCGGGAGACCCTCGTCGGTTCGGTCGTTCGTGTCCGACACACGACAGCCGTCTGTCGGACGCCCGCGCTCCCTGTTCGGACGCGAGACTACCGCTTCGCGCCCGGGTCCGTGACCGCTCCGTGGGCGGCCGAGCCGAACGCGCGGCCGTACTTCGCGAGCACGCCGGTCTCGTAGTCGGGGTCCGGGCGCTCTCGGTCGGCGAGGCGGCGCTGGATCTCGCTCTCCGAGAGGCCCACGTCGAGCCGGCGGTTCGGCACGTCGACGGTGACGGTGTCGCCGTCTTCCACGGCCGCGATGGGGCCGTCGGCGGCCGCCTCCGGAGCGACGTGCCCCACCATCGGTCCTCGCGTGGCACCCGAGAACCGGCCGTCGGTCAGGAGTGCCACGTCGTCCTCGTGGCCCTGCCCGACGACGGCCGCCGTCACACCCAGCATCTCGCGCATCCCCGGCCCGCCGCGTGGCCCCTCGTTGCGGACGATCAGCGTGTCGCCCGACTGGAGGTTGCCGTCTTGGACCCACGCCATCGCGGACTCCTCGTCCTCGAACACCCGCGCGGGGCCCTGGTGGTACAGTTCGTCGTCGCCGGTCACCTTCAGCACGGCCCCGTCCGGCGCGAGACTCCCGTCCAAGATCACGATCGCTCCCTCCTCGTGGATCGGGTCGTCCAGCGGCCGGACGACGGACTCGTCGACGGCTTCGTCCGCCGGCAGGTCGAGCCGGGCGAGCTCCTCGCGGACCGTGTTGCCGGTCACCGTCTGGGCGTCGCCGTGGAACAGGTCCGCTTGGATCAGGCGGCGGATCACGACCGGGACACCACCCTGTCGGTGGAGGTCCGCCATCACGTACGTCCCGCCAGGGCGGAGGTTGGCGACGTGGGGCGTCCGGCGCGAGATCTCGTCGAAGTCGCCGATCTCCAGCTCCACGCCGGCCTCGGCGGCCAACGCCAGCAGGTGTAAGACGGCGTTCGTCGAGCCGCCGACCGCCACCTGGAGCGCGATGGCGTTCTCGAACGACTCTCGCGTGAGCACGTCCGAGGGTGTGTGGTCCGTCTCGATACAGTGGAGCACGGCCTCGCCGGCCCGCCGGGCGACATCGAGCCGTTCCTCTGTCACGGCCGGTGCGGTCGCGGAGCCGAGCGGTGCGAGGCCCAGTCCCTCCGAGACGGTCGCCATCGTGTTCGCGGTGTACATCCCGGCACACGACCCGGCGCCGGGACACGCCTGGTGTTCCAACTCGTCGAGTTCGGCCCGGGAGAGGTCACCCTCCGCGTGGGCACCGACCGCCTCGAACACGTCCTGGATCGTCACGTCGTCGCCGTCGAACTCGCCCGGGAGGATGGTCCCGCCGTAACAGAACACCGTCGGCAGATCCGTCCGGATGGCGGCCTGCATCATCCCGGGGAGGTTCTTGTCGCAACCCGCGACGGTGACCAAGGCGTCCAGCGACTCCGCGAAGGCGACGAGTTCCACGCTGTCGGCGATCACCTCCCGCGAGATCAGCGACGCCTTCATCCCCTCGGTCCCCATCGAGATGGCGTCGCTGACGGTGATCGTCCCGAACTCGACGGGCATCCCGCCGGCCGCCTCGATCCCCGCGACGGCGGCGTCGGCCACGTCGTCCAAGTGGACGTTACACGGCGTCACGTCCGCCGCGGGGTTGGCGACGCCGACCATGGGCGCGGCGAGGTCGTCGTCGTCGTACCCCATCGCCCGGAACATCGCGCGGTGGGGTGCGCGGTCCGCGCCCTCGGTCACGGCCGCGCTCGGGAGGTCCGGGTCCTTCTGCGGCCGTGGCGCGTCCCCGGTCGTGTCTCGATCCGGCCGCTGGTCGGCGCGCTGGTCCGTCACTCCGTCTGCGCGCTGGTCCGTCGCCCGGTCCGTGCGCTGTTCGCTCGCTCGATCCGCCCTCTCGTTCGCCTCGCCGTCCGTGTCTTGACTACTCATGCTCGCAGGTGTCTCCGTGGTCGCTCGCGTCTGTCGGCGCCGGGTCGGCGCCGCCTCGGTTCCGTTCTGTGCTCCGTGGCACACTCCGTTCCACGCCGATCACAGTCGCTCCACCACCGCGTCCGTGACCGCCTCGGTGCTCGCGTCGCCGCCGAGATCCGGCGTGTGTGGCCCCTCGACCAGCGTCTCGTGGATCGCACTCCGGACGCGCTCGGCGGCGCCGGGCTGGCCGACGTGCTCCAACAGCATCGCCGCCGAGAGGATGGTCGCCGTCGGGTTGGCGACGCCCTCGCCCGCGATGTCCGGCGCGGTGCCGTGGACTGGCTCGAACAGGCCCCCGTCGCGGCCGACGTTCGCGGACGGGAGCAGTCCGAGTCCCCCGACGAGTCCCGCCGCCAGGTCCGACAGTACGTCCCCGGCGAGGTTCGGTGTCAGGATCACGTCGTACGCCTCGGGGTGCTGGACCAACTCCGTCGCGAGCGCGTCCATCAGTGCCGTGTCGTAGGTCGTCGTGTCGGCGGTCGCCGTGTCGGCTCCCGTCGTGTCGTCCCGACGCGCCGAACTCCCTCCACCCGTCGCTGCTGCCGCGTCTCCGTCTCCCTGTCCGCGCTCGGCGGCGACCGCCGCGACGGCGTCGAGGAACTGCCCGTCCGTCTCGCGCATCACGTTCGCCTTGTGCGCGACCGTGAGCCGCGCGTCCCGTTCCGCGGCGTACGCGAACGCGAACTCCGCGATCCGCCGCGAGGCGGCCTCGGTGACCACGCGCGTCAGCGTCGTCACCCCGTCGGCGACGCGATTCTCGATCCCGCTGTAGACGCCCTCCGTGTTCTCGCGGACGATCACGAGATCCGTCTCCGGCGCGCGGGCCTCGACGCCCGGGTAGGCGCGGGCCGGGCGGACGTTGGCGAAGGAGCCGACCGCCTCGCGCAGCGGGAGGATCACGTCCGCGGCCGTCTCGCCGGCCGCGCCGAACAGGACGGCGTCGGCCGCCGCCGCGCGGTCGTACACGGTGTCCGGGAGCGGGCGCCCGGTCTCGGCCGCCACCGCGTCGCCCGCGCGGGCCGTCTCGAACGACAGCGCTGCGTCTGTCGCCGCCAGGACCCGCACCGCCGCCGGCACCACCTCGCGGCCGACCCCGTCCCCCTCGACGACCAACACGTCCGCCGGGCGGTCGTCCGAGTCGGTCGGATCGGCGTTCGCCACCGCCGATCCCCCGTCCACCGACTGCGACTCGAACCCAGTCACGAACCACCACTCCCGGCTGGGTCGCTCACAGTGTCGACGTACGGCAGCTCCGCGGCGGTCTCGCGGACAGTCTCGAGGTTCGCACGCAACATCGCCGTCGTGTCCCACTGCCCGTCGAGCAGGGCGTTTCGGGTGGCGTCGTCGATCTCGACACTGACCGCGTGGTCGCCGTACGTCACCCGTTCGGCCCGAACGTCGATCCGCACCGGCGCGTCCGGGTTCGCGGCGACGAACTCGCGGAGCTCGTCGACGGTCTCGCGGTCGGCGGTGACGGTCGGCACACCGAGCGCGGCGCAGTTGTCCGCGAAGATCTCGGCGAAGGAGACGCCGACGATCCCGCGGATGCCCCACCGGAGCAGCGCCTGCGGCGCGTGTTCCCGCGAGGAGCCACAGCCGAAGTTGTCGCCGACGACGAGCACCCGCGCGTCGGCGTGTTCCGGCCTGTCGAACGGGTGGTCGCCCAGCTGGCCGTCCGCGTCGCGGCGCTCGTCGTAGAAGACGTACTCGCCCATGTCGTCGAAGGTGACCTCCTTGAGGAACCGCGCCGGGACGATCTGGTCGGTGTCCACGTCGTCGCCGGGCAGTGGGAGTCCCGGGCCGACGACGTGCTCGACCGACTCGCCGCTCGTCGGACGCTCGGCACTGCCGCTCGTCGGGCGGTCGGGACGCGCGGTCGCGTCCGACGCGTCCGTCACGCCACCACCTCCCGCGGGTCGACGATCGCGCCGGTCACGGCGCTGGCGGCGACCGTCGCCGGACTCGCCAACACCGTCGTCGCCGCCGTCGACCCCTGTCGGCCGACGTAGTTGCGGTTCGACGCGGAGACGCACACCTCGTCGCCGACGAGTTCGTCACCGTTCATCGCCAGACACATCGAACAGCCCGCCTGGCGCCACTCGAAGCCGGCCGCCCGGAACACCTCGTCGACGCCCTCCGCCTCCAGTCGGGCGCGGACGCGCTCGGACCCCGGCACCGCGACGGCGCGCACGTCGTCCGGCACGGTGTGACGAACCGTCGGCCGGACGACACCGCCGTCGCTCGCCGCCCGCGCGTCGTCGCCCGCCGACTCGGCCGGGACGACCGGGTCGCCGCCGGTCAACACGCGCGCCGCAGCACGGAAGTCGGAGGCACGGCCGTTCGTGCAAGTGCCGAGGAACGCCACGTCGACCGGCGTCCCGCGCATCGGCTCGCCCGGTGTCGCGCCGGTGTGTGCCTGTGCCTCGCGAGCCGCCGCGGCCTCGTCGTCCGGCAGGTCCGCGGGGTCCGGTACCGGTTCGTCGACCCCGACGGCCTGTGCCGGCGTGGTGCCCCACGTCACCGTCGGCTGGATCGCGTCGGCGTCGATCTCGACCACGTCGTCGTACGTCGCGTCGTCGTCGCTCTGCAGCGCCAGCCACTCCGCGGCGCGTTCCTCGAAGGCTTCGCCCTCCGGCGCGAACGGGCGGCCACGCAGGTACTCCACGGTCGTCTCGTCGGGTTCGACGTAGCCCGCTCGCGCGCCGCCCTCGATGGACATGTTACACAGCGCGAGGCGACTCTCCACGTCCAACTCGCGGATCGCCTCGCCGCCGTACTCGTACACGTAGCCGACGCCGCCGTCGACACCCAGCCGGCGGATGACGGTGACGATCAGGTCCTTCGCCGTCACCCACTCGTCCAGCGAGCCGGTCACCTCGATCCGGCGCACGTCGCGCTTCTCGGCGGCGATACACCCAGTGGCGAGCACGTCGCGGATCTGCGAGGTGCCGATCCCGACGCCGATGGCGCCCACGGCCCCGTGGGTCGCCGTGTGTGAGTCGCCGCACGCGACGGTCATCCCCGGACGTGTGAGGCCCTGTTCGGGGGCGACGACGTGGGTGATCCCCTGCCGCTCGTCGCCCAGTCCGAAGAACCGCACTCCGGCGTCCGCGACGTTCTCCTCCAACGCGGACAGCATCGTCTCCGCCTGGTCGTCGGCGAGCGGCCGGTCGCGTTCGGTAGTCGCCGTCGGCACGACGTGGTCCGTCGTCGCGACGGTTCGTTCCGGGAAGGCGACTTCCAGGTCTCGCTCGCGGAGCATCCCGAACGCCTGCGGACTCGTCACCTCGTGGACCAGGTGGAGCCCGACGAACAACTGGTCGCGCCCGTCGGGGAGTTCGGCCACCTTGTGGCGCTCCCACACCTCGTCGTACAGTGTGCCCTCGCTCATACCGCGTCCGCCTCCGGCGGGTCTCGGGTCTGGTCGTCCTCGCCGTCCGCCGCGTCGTCGGGCGTCCCCGTCGTGGTCTCCTCCCCGTCGGCCTCGCCGGGCGTCTGGGTCGCGCCGTCCGTCGGAGCAGCGGCGTTGTCGCTCCACGCGAACAACTCGCGGAGTTCCGCGCCGACCCGTTCGATCTCGTGTTCGCGGGCGGCGGTGCGGTGCTGCCCGTACGCCGGGCGCCCGGCCCGGTTCTCCGTGATCCACTCGCGGGCGAAGGTGCCGTCCTGGACCTCCTCCAGCACCGTCTCCATGTTCTCGCGGACCTCCTCGTCGATCACGTCGTCGCCGCGGGTGAGCCCGCCGTACTCCGCCGTGTCGGAGACGGAGTCCCACATCCCCGAGGTGCCACCCTCGTACAGGAGGTCGACGATGAGCTTCAGTTCGTTCAGACACTCGAAGTACGCCATCTCGGGGCTGTAGCCGGCGTCGACGAGCGTCTCGAACCCGGCCTCGATCAGCTCCGTGACGCCGCCGCACAACACCGCCTGCTCGCCGAACAGGTCCGTCTCCGTCTCCTCGCGGAACGTCGTCTCCACGACGCCGGCTCGCGTACACCCGATACCGGCGGCGTACGCCAGCGCCCGCTCGTGTGCCTCGCCCGTCGCGTCGCGGTACACCGCCAGCAGCCCGGGTGTCCCCTCGCCGCGGCGGTAGTCGCGCCGGACGATGTGGCCCGGGCCCTTCGGCGCGACCATCGTCACGTCCACGTCCTCGGGTGGTTCGATCTGGTCGTAGTGGACGTTGAACCCGTGGGCGAACTGGAGGGTGTCGCCGGTGTCCAGTTCCGGCGCGATCCGCTCGTACACGTCCGGTTGGGCGGTGTCGGGGACGAGCAGCGAGACGACGCTGGCCTCCCTCGCGGCGGCCGTCGGCGTCTCCACGCGGAGTCCGTCCTCCCGGGCCGCGGGGCGGGAACTCGACCCCTCGCGCAGGCCGACGATCACGTCCACCCCGCTGTCCGCGAGGTTCTGGGCGTGGGCGTGGCCCTGCGAGCCGTACCCGATCACCGCGACCGTCTCGCCGGCGAGGGACGAGGGGTCCGCGTCCGCCTCGTAGTAGATCTCCGTGTCGGTCGCGCCGCTCGTCCCGGTCGTCGTCTGCGTGTCGGTCGCCTGCGTTGCGTCTGCCGTCGTGTCGTCCGTGTCGTGTGTCGTCATGAGTGTCGTGTCGTGGTGTGTTCTCGGCCGATCCGTCACTCCTCGTCCGCCGGTGTCGGCGGCGGACCGTCGGGAGCGTCGCCGGTCACGCGCTTCGGCTCGCGGGCTTCCGTCGCCGTCTCGACGTCGCGTGTGTCCGTCTCGTCGCGTGTCCCGGTGTGGTCCGTCGTGCCGTCGGGGTCGAAGTCCGTCGGCGCGGCGCCGTGGTCGGCGTCGTCGAACACCGTCTCGGCGCCGCGGCCCAGCGCGGTCGTGCCGGTGCGGGACACCTCGCGGACGCCGAACCGGCCGAACGCGGCGACGGCGTCGTCGATCTCCCGTTCCGTGCCGGTCACCTGCACCGTCGCCGCCGTCGGCGACACCGAGACCACCTCGGCGTCGTGCATCGTCGCCAGCGCCTCCACCTCGCCCGGCGCCGTACAGTCCACCTTCACCAGCGCCAGCTCGCGCTCGATCGGCTGGTCCGCCAGTCCGCGGACCGTGTGGACCGACTCCAGCCCGGCGAGTTGTTTGCGAGCCTGTTCGACCCCCGGGCCGGACTCGTCGACGACGATCGTCATCCGGGCGTAGGCGTCGTCCGCCGTCGGGCCGACGGTGAGACTCTCGATGTTGAACATCCGCCGCGAGAACAGCCCCGCGACGGCCGAGAGCACGCCGGGGTCGTGGTCGACGACCGCCGACAGCGTGCGCCGCTCGCGGCCCCGTTCCGTCGCCGCGGCGTCCGCCAGCCGCACGCCCTCGTCCGTCCGCGCGCCGCTGCGGTCCGGGCGCTCGTCGGGCGCCGGTCCCGGGAGACTCCCGTCCGCGGGGCGGTCGCCGGAGCGGTCGGGCTCCGCACGGGTCGCGGACAGCGGGACGCCACCCAGCGTCTCCTCGTCGGTCACAGGTGGTCCTCCGTCAGGGCGAACTCGTCGTTCGCGCCGCCGCCGGCGACCATCGGGAACACCTTCTCCTCGGGGTCGACGTGACAGTCCACGACCGCCGGCCCGTCCGTGTCGAGCGCGGCCCGCACCGTCTCGGCGGTGCCGTCGTACTCCGTCAGTCGGACCCCCTCGGCGCCGAACGCCTCCGCGAGCGCGGCGAAGTCCGGCACCCACGGGTACTCCGAGGCCATCCGGCGACCCTCGTAGAAGCCGTCCTGCCACTGGCGGACCATCCCGACCGCCTCGTTGTTGAGCACGAAGACGGTGAGATCGAGCCCCTCGCGCACCGCGACCGACAGCTCCTGACACGTCATCAGGAACGAGCCGTCGCCGTCGAAACACACCACCTCGCGGTCCGGCGCGGCCGTCGCCGCCCCGACGGCGGCCGGGAGCCCGTACCCCATCGTCCCGAGCCCGTGCGAGGAGACGAACGTGCGCGGCTCGCGGAACGTCCAGTACTGGGCCGCCCACATCTGGTGTTGCCCGACGCCGGTGGTGACGATGGTGTCCTCGGGGGTCGCCTCGTCGACCGCCTCCACGACGAACTGCGGTTTGATCGCCTCGTCCGGCGGTGCGGCGTAGGTCAGCGGGTACTGTTCGCGCCACTCGGCACACCGCTCGCGCCACCCCTCGGTGTCCGGCGACGCCGGGAGTGCGTCCGCGACCCGCGACAGCACGCGCGCGGCGTCCCCGACCAGCGGGTAGTCGGCGTGGACGTTCTTCGAGATCTCCGCCGGGTCCACGTCGACGTGGACCACCTCGGCGTCGGGCGCGAAGGTGGACACGTCACCCGTCAGTCGGTCGTCGAACCGCGTCCCGACCGCGAACAGCAGGTCACAGTGCGTGATCGCGGCGTTCGCGTACCCGGTGCCGTGCATCCCGGCCCACGAGAGACACAACTCGTCGTCCTCCGGGAACGCGCCGATCCCTGGCATCGTCGTCACGACCGGGACCTCGTGGGTCCGCGCCAGCTCGCGGAACTGCGCCGTCGCCTCGCCCGCGATCACCCCGCCGCCGGCGAGCAACAGCGGTCGCTCGGCGTCCGCCAGCGCCCGCGCGGCGCGCTCGACCGCCGGGTCCGGCGGACTCGGGAGTCCCTCCGACTCCGGCGACCGCGTGGGGCCGTCGGGGGTCGCGTCTGGGGAGGTCGAGTCGTCGTCCACGGTCGGCGACTCGGTGGTCTCCGCCTGCGTGACGTTCTTCGGGAGGTCGACCAGCGTCGGTCCCTGTCGCCCCGCGGCCGCCAGCGACACCGCCTCGTCGACGGTGTCACCGACTGCGTCGGGGTCCGTGGCCATGTAGTTCGCCTTCGTCACCGGCGTCGTGACGCCGACGGTGTCCGTCTCCTGGAACGCGTCGCCCCCGACGAGGTCCGTCGGCACCTGCCCGGTCAACGCGACCAGCGGGTCCGAGTCCATGTCCGCGTCCGCGAGGCCGGTCACGAGATTCGTCGCGCCCGGCCCCGAGGTGGCGAGGCAGACACCCGGCTCGCCCGTCACCTGCCCGTAGGCGTCGGCCGCGTGGGCGGCCCCCTGCTCGTGGGCCATCGTGACGTGTCGTGCGTCCGTGTCGTACAGGGCGTCGTAGACGGGCATGATCGCACCCCCCTGCACGCCGAACAGTGTGTCGACCCCGGCGCGTTCGAGGGCCGCGACCGCCGCCTCGGCACCGGTCGTCGGCGTCGCGTGCGCTCCGGTGTCGTCGGAGTCGAGTTCGTCTCTCTTCGTCTCGCCGCCTCCGTGTTCGCCTCCCGTCTCGGGTGGGTCCGGCGTCTCGGCGGTCTCCCGGGTCTCTCTCGTCTCTGCCGCTGCCGCACCGGGGCTCCCGTCCGTCATCGCTCACCCCCGCGATACGAGCCGCGTGTCGGTCGCGGACCACGCGGTGTGGTCCGACTGTGCCGGTCCGTCGTCGCAGTGCGTCGTGTGTACATCGTCGCTGTCGTCTCGGTCGTGTCGCGTCGGCCGTGTCGGTCGACTGCGGCGGTGCTCGGCGGTCGGTCGCCGCCGTGTCGGTGCGTGACTCGAGTGGTCCGTGCGGCCAGACGGTCGCCCGGATCGACGGGTCGCGTCGGGCGAGCAGTGCGTCGTCGCGAGACACGAGCGGTGTGTCGTCGCGTCGGGCGAGCAGTGGGTCGCCGTCTGGCGATCTGGAGCCGGAGAATCGAGGTGGGTGTGGGCGGGGCTAGGCGGCCCCTACGACGACACGACCGAGCGTCCGGGCGGCGCTGCTCGCGCCGCCGGAGCGTGCTCGTCTGCGTGTGTCGTCTGCGGTCACACCCACCCGTCGCCCCGTCGGAGTGATAAATCCCCGTGGCGTGGCAACGTTTTCCAGCCGGCAGCGGCCGAACCGCCGGGTGGCTCGTCTCCCGTACCCGCCGACTCCCGACCGCGGATCGGGGCGACTCACTCGCCGCGAACACGCTCCTCCTCGGACACGGACTCCGTGGTCCGTGTCGCGCCGGTCTCCTCGGCGAACGCCACCAGATCCGCCTCGGTGACCCGCTCGTCGCCGGCGGCACGCTCCTTGACGCGGCTGGTGACCGTCGCCACCTGCTCGTCGGTCGGGTCGAAGCCGATCTCCGTCATGCGCTCGCGGACGGCGTGGCGGCCAGTGTGTTTCCCGAGCACCAGCTCGCGGTCGGTGCCGACCGTGTCCGGGCCCATCACCCCCGGCTCGAACGTGGCGGCGTTCTCGATCACGCCGGCGGCGTGGATGCCGCTCTCGTGGGCGAACGCGTTGTCACCGACGACGGGCTTGTTCGCCGGCACCCGCACGTCGCTGTGCCGTTCGACCGTCGCCGAGAGGTCGCTCAGCGCCCGGGTGTCGATCCCGGTGTCGACGCCGTACAACCCCTCCAGCGCCATCACGACCTCCTCGTAGGCGGCGTTGCCGGCGCGTTCGCCGATCCCGTTGACCGACACCTGCGCCTGGTCGGCACCCGCCTCGAAGCCGGCCAGCGCGGTCGCCGTCGCCATCCCGAAGTCGTCGTGCGTGTGCACGTCGATCCGGGCGTCCGTGTGGCTCGCGACCGTCTCGATCAGGTCCCGGAACCGGGCCGGCGTGGCGACACCGCAGGTGTCCGGCACGTCGATCCAGTCGACACCCGCCTCGGTGACCGCCTCCACGACCTCGATCAGGAACGACCGCTCCGTGCGGGTCGCGTCCATCGGCGAGAACATCACCTCGACGCCCGCCTCCTTCACCCGCTCGACGGCCGCGACAGAGCGCTCGACGGCCTCGGCTCTGGTCGCGTGCATCGAGTCGGCGAGCTGTACGTCACTCGTCGAACAGAACACGTGGACCACGTCGACACCCGCCGCGAGCGCGGCCTCGACGTCGTCGTCGACCACGCGAGCGAGTCCGCACACGTCCGCGTCGACCGCGCTCGCCACGTCGGCGACCGCGCGGAACTCCGCGTCGGAGTTGACCGGGAAGCCGGCCTCGATCACGTCCGTCGCCGCGGCGTCGAGTGCCGCGGCGATCTCGCGTTGGTCGTCGTACGAGAACGAGGTGCCCGGCGACTGCTCCCCGTCTCGCAGCGTCGTGTCGAAGATCCGTGCGTCGTCTACCTCGGTCCGGTCACGCAGTGTGCCCGCCGAGAACTCGATCCGCCGGGGTGGCCGACGAATCCTCCGTGTCGAACATGACGACTGTGCCCACGCCCCAGGGGGTATTGAACACGCGGACCGGCGCAACACTTTCGCCGAGTGTGAGACGTTTCGACGACTCCGTTTCGAGTCGGTGTTCTCGTCGACTCCATTTCGAGTCGGTGTACCGACGACTTCGTGGCGAGTGAGAGTTTCCGACGACTTCGGGGCGAGTGAGTGTGCTCGACCACACGCAGTAGTGGCTCTCGGCGCGTCACCGTGCGACCGCCTGGAGGGCCGAGAGAGGTACGGTACGACGACGGGCAGGCGACCCGGCGACCGGCGCGTCGAGTCGGGGGGAGAGGGAGGGGCTCGACGCGCGGTGGGGTGTCGGCGGGGCGGAGGACACCCGTTCGCGGTCGCCGGGAACCCGCACCTCGCGGGTCCGTGGCCCTGCCGTCGCATCCACACGTACCGTCTCTCCCCACTCCACCTCTGTGGCAACACAGTGAGGTGTGGGAGAGGGTCACGACACTACACTGATTGAGTGGGGTGGATGGACCGAGCGACTCCGGTAACCCGAACCGACGGGTCCGCAGACGCTCACGCGTCGGCGTCGCGCTCGTCGCCGCCGTCACCGTTGAGGAGCGTGTCGAACACCTTGCGTTCCGCCTCGCGGAGGTGCCGGTTCAGCGTCGGCTGGGTGATGTCCATCGCGGCCGCCACCTCGCGGCCCTCGTGCTCGCGGGGCCACGCGAAGTAGCCCATCTCGTAGGCCGTCTCCAACGCCTCCGCCTGCCGCTCGGAGAGTCGGTCCGCGAGTCGTCTGGCGACCCCGTCCGCCGACGCCGCACTCGCCTCGTGTTCCCGGCGAGCGAACAGCGAGAGCCCCGGCAACCGGTCGCCGAGTCGCTCGACGAACCGCCGCACGTCCGTCTCCGTCGGCAACTCGACGACCAACTCCGTCCCGTCCGGGCGCGCCGTCCCACGGCGGAGTACGCCGCCGTACTCCGAGACCGTCGCACCGAACCACGTCGTCCCCTCGCGCTCCACCGTCACGCCGCCGTCCTCGCCCACCGTCACCGTCGTCTCGCCGGGGAAGACGCGGTCGGCGACCGCCGCGACGTCCGACTCGTCGTCCCCCGTGGCGGCGCTCGCTCCGGTGTCGGCTCCGCCACTCCCGGTCTCTCCCGAGGGGAGTGTGTACACGACCGTCAACGAACCGTCCTGTCGCCGGACGGTGCGCTCGTGTCTGACAGTTCGCCCAGTCTCGCGAGCCAGTCGTGCGAACGGCACCGTCGCGTCACCCCGAAACTCCAACTCGACGGTCTCGTCGGACTCCAGCGCTCGACGGCGCTCGACCGCGGTGATCGCGTAGCCGATGGAGGCACCGAGTTGATCGACGGCGTCACCCGCGGGGCCGTCGAAGGCGTCCGCCTCCGTCGCCTGGATCACCAACACGCCGTGTGTGATCCCCTCGTAGACGAGCGGGACCGCACAGACTGCCTCGATCCCCCGCCTGACGAGCGCGCGCCGCCACGGGGCACCCCCGGCTGTGACGAACCCCGTCTCCGTCGTCGTCTCGCCGGTCCTCGAGGCGGCCGTCGCCGGGTGTGGGTCCGCGTCGCTCGCGTCCGCGAGACACTGCGCGACGGTCTCGTCGGCGACGCCGGCTGTCACCCGCGGTGAGAGTGTGCCGGTTCCCCCGCCACCCCTCGCGGAGGCGGTCCAGGCGGCCGCGAACGGCTCGATCTCGGCCAGCCGCTCGCAGACCGCCCGCTCGACGCCGACGCGGTCCGACTGCTCGGTGATCGCCGCCTCGACGCGCCGCGTCAGCTCCGCGACGCGCTCCAACTGTTCGGCCCGCTGTGTCTGGCGCTCCAACTCCGCCCGCTGGGAGGCCAGGCGCCGTTCGCCGGCGATGTGGTTCAACGCCGCCTCGAGTGTCGCCGCGACGAGGTTCGCGGTCTCGGCCGACGGCGCCCCCTCGTCGCCGACGACACACAACACCCCGTGACTCGCCAGCGGGACGAGCACGGCGGTCCGCCCCGTCGCGACGCCGGTGGTCGCGCCGTCGTCCCTCGTTTCCGTCTCGCTGCCCGTCTCCGTCTCGCTGCCCGTCTCCGTCTCGGTTCCCATTTCCGTCTCGTCCGACTCGGCGTCGGGGTCCTCGTCCCCGTCGCCACCGCCGTCCGTGACGGGGAACGACGCGCCGTCCGGGAGGCCGATCCGCGTCGTCTCCTCGTCGACGAAGGCGTGCCACGCCGGATCGCCGGGGCCGCAAGTGGGCAACTCGTCGGCGGGTGCGAGCGACCCCGCCGCGGCGGTCGGAGCGAGGTCCCCCGTCTCGTCGTCGAGGAGGTGGACCGCAGCGTCCAATCCGAACACGTCCGCGGTCGCCTCGACGGCCGTCCGACAGGCCGCCTCCGGCGTGGACGCGGTCGTCAACTCGCCGGTCGCCTCCTGGAACGACTCCACCGTCTGGCGACGCTCCCGCTCGTCCGTCACGTCACGCGACAGCGAGACGATCCGCGTCACCTCGCAGGGGTCGTCGGCCGCGCGGATCGGGTACACGCGTCCCTCGATCCACCGGACACTCCCGTCGTCGCGCCGGACTCGGTACTCGTAGTCGTGGCTGTCCGGGCCGCGGCGGTCGGGGTCCGTCCAACAGTCGATCCAGTCCTGCAACAGGCCGAGGAACTCGTCGCGGTCCGCCGGGTGGAGTGTCTCCTCGAACGAGAAGCTGTCCTCGTACATCCGCTCCGGGCTCTGCCCCCAGATGTCCTCGTACGAGGGGCTGATGTAGTGGGTCTCGGAGAGGTCCGGTTCCGCGAGGTGGATCACCTCGTCGACGGCCTCGGCGATCTGCTGGAACTGTCGCTCCCGACGTTCCAACTCCGCCTCGCGGGCGCGTCGGTCGGTCACGTCTCGGAAGTTCGCCAGCGTCGCTGGCTCTCCCTCGTGAGTGATCGCCGAGACGGCGAGTTCGAACACGCGTCGGCCACCGTCGGGTGTCTCCACCTCCACGTCGTACCGCCGTGGTGGGTCGCCGTCGCCGATGCGCTCGCGGTAGCGCTCGCGCACCAGCGACTCGTACTCCGGGGCGAAGATCGACTCCAGCGGCTCCCCCACCAGCGACTCGGGGTCGTAGCCGGTCACGTCCGCGAACCGGTCGTTGACGAACACGAACTCTCGGTCTTGGACGACCGTCACCCCGTCGGTGCTCTGTTCGACCAGCGTCGAGTACTTCTCGCGTTCCTCGCGGAGGCGGCGCTCGCGCCGCTCGCGTTCGGTCACGTCGCGACACACCGCCATCGCGAGCGTCTCCCCGTCGATCTCGACCGGCGTCACTCGTGCCGCGAGGGTCCGCCGCTCCCCGTCCGGGAGGTCGAGTCGCCACTCGACGCGCTCCTCCTCACCGGAAGTGACGACACGCTGGTACAACTCTACCGCTCGCTCGACGGTGTACCCCTCGTCGGTCGCGCTGACACCGTCGACGCCGGCCTCGAGGACCCACTCGCGGTCCCGTCCCACCAGTTCACACAACGCCTGGTTGACGTCGACGATCTCCCCCGTCTCCGGGTCGTGGACCGCGACCACGTCCGTCATCTCGTCGAGGACGACCTCGTACCGGCGGTCGAGCGGGCGGTCGCCCGCTCCCGTCGCCGTCGTGGTGGTCCCGACCCCGTCGGCCACTCCGTCCTCGGTCTCGGTGTCACTCGGCGGCGTGTCGTCCCCCTCCGTGCGGCCGTCCCCATCCGTGCAGCCGTTCCCATCCGTCCAGCCGTTCCCCTCCGTGCAGCCGTTCCCCTCCGTGCGGCCGGCTCTCGCAGGCGAGCCGTCGTCGGTGGCGGCGAGTTCGAGTAGGCTGTCGAGTACCGTCTCGGGTGTCTCGGCGAGTGCGTCGCGTGGTAGCGTCGCCGTCGCGCCGGCTCGGAGCGACTCGACGCCGGCGGTGGTCTCGTCGTCCGTCGCGACGACTACCGGCCCCGTCGCCTCCGAGAGTCGGTCGACGACCGCGGCGGGGTCGTCGGCGACGACGAGCACCGCGGCTGCCTCGTCCGTCCCGTCGGCACCGTCCGACGCTCTCGCTCCGGACGTGTCGCCGTAGTCGGTCCCTCCGACGGCAGCCGCCTTCGACTCGACGGCGACGGAGCCCGGCGTGTCTCGGCGGTCGGCTACCTCTCGCAGGAGCGCCGCTACGTCGTCGGGGCCCACGACGAGGAGACGGCGTTCGGTCGACGAACCGTTCACACCCGACCGTTTCCCCCGGAGTGGTAAAACTTTCTCGTCCGACCGGGGCGAAACTGCCGCCGGCCGCGAGTCTCAGGCGGGTGCCTCGGTCTCGATCCACTCCGTCGCGTCTGGGATCGTCTCCGCGGTCTCCGAAGTCAGGCCGTCTACCTCGAGGTTCGCCGTCACCGCCAGGGCAGTGATCCCGTCCGAGACCCACACCATCTTCTCGACACCGGCGCGCTCGATCAGCGACGACTACCGCGTCTCGATGTGCTCTTGGAACCCGGAGTCGAGACGGAGATCGTCGTTCAACACGACCACGGACCCCTCGATCGACGAGTCCGTGTGTATCTCGACCCACCGCTCTTCCAGGTCTCCGAGTACCTCGTCGTCTCCGTCCCACTCGCGCATGTTCCAGATCACGTACTCGCCGCGTCGCTCGGTCTCGACTGGGAGGTTTGAGACCATGCGATCTCCAAGTATCGTACAATGTTAACAGCTACCACTGTGTGCTCAGAACGGGCACGACCGTCGTCGCGACCTGTGGTGACGCGGTCGACGGACGACGCTCGTTCCCTCTCGCTCACTGTCTTCGGTGTCTCACCCGTCTCCTCCTCTCGCCACTTCCCAGTCTCTCCGTCTCCTCCTCTCGCCACTTCCCAGTCTCTCCGTCTCCTCCTCTCGCCACTTCCCAGTCTCTCCGTCTCCTCCTCTCGCCACTTCCCAGTCTCTCCGTCTCCTCGACACTCTCTTCGTCTCCTGTGGTGTCATCCTCCGGAGCTCCCCGTCCCCGTCGGTCCGCCGACCGTCGCGGTGGCCGCCGAGAGAGTCACCTCCAGAACCGCTAAGAGCCGTCGGCCCCTGAGTGCCGGACGGATGTCACCGACAGACACGAGCGGCGTCGTCGGGCGTCGCACACACCCGTCGCGGCGAGGCGCCCACGGACGGTCACCGACGGACCCGGAGAACGTGTCGACGCTGTCGTCGCGAGGTGGTGGCCGGTGACGCTCTCGCAGCCACTCCAGCTGGCACTCGTACTCGGGGTGATGCTGGTGGGAGGGACGCTGTCGAACCTCGTCGGCCGCGAGGACCCACCGGTCGAGACACCTTGGCCCGGTCGGTGGGCGGCGGCGCTGTCCGCGGTGGCCGCCCCGTGGCTCCTCCTCCGGTCGGGGACGCTCCCGTCGGTCGATCTCGTCGACGACGCGACGCTGGCGGTGATCGTGTCGGTGGCACTGTTGCTCGTCTCCTACCACGTCGTCGGTGTACCGGGACAGCGCGACGACGAGGACGACGACCCACCGGGCGCAGACGACTTGGCTGGCGGTCCGGGCTCGCGGTGAGTCGTGTGGCGGCGGTGAACTGGTGAGTCGACTCTAACAGACGAGTACCGAAGCCGACGGTCGTCTAACTAGATAGACTGGCTGGAGAGTCCGAGCCGCCACGGATAAGAGGCACTGTCGCACACGGAGAGTCGTGATACGGCGCGTTCGACGGCAGTACACCTACCGGTTGGGAGCCGCACTCGCCGTGGCGGCGCTGGCGACGGTCCTGTTCGGCGCGGGGTTCGCGGCGTACGGGACCGGCGCCGGAGTCCCAGTCTCGGAGGTCGTGATCGCCGTCTGTTTCGTCGCCGTGCTCCACCTCGGCGTGCTCGGGGTGGTGCTCGGCGGCGACGTGGCGACGGAGTTGAGTCGGCTGACGGCCGCGGCGGAGGCGGTCGGCGACGGCGACTTGGACGTGGACCCACGGAGTCGGCGCAGCGACGAGATCGGCGAGTTGGGCGACGCACTCGCGGAGATGCGCGACTCGCTACGGACCGCCTTCGACGAGTCCGAGCGAGCCCGCGAGGAGGCGGAGGCGGCCCGCGCCGACGCCGAGGCGCAGACGGAGTCGTTGTTGGCGGCCGCCGAGGAGGTCGGGGCGGCGCTGGAGGCCGTGGCGGACGGCGACCTGACGCACGAACTCGACACGGACGCCGACGAGGCCGCCGTCGCGCGGATCGCGGACGCCTACGAGGCGATGGCGACGGACCTCTCGGCGACCGTCGACCGGATCAGGACGTTCGCGGCCGACGTGGAGGAGACGGCGACCGCGACGGCAGAGGACGCGGCGCAGGCGGCGCGGGACCACCGCGAGTTGGCCGCCGAGATCCGGGACGCGGCCGACGGCGTGACCGCCGCGGCGGACAGACTCGCGACGGTCGCGGAGGACGTGGGCGACGTGTCTGCGACGATCGAGGAGGTCGCCGCGACCAGCGACGAGGTGGCCGACCGAGCCGCCGCAGGCGGCGAGGTGGCGGCGACCGGCGCGGACCGTAGCGAGGCGGCCGTCGCGGCGATGGAGACGGTCGAGACGCGCGTGGAACGGCTCGACGAGTTGGTGGCGCAGTTGGACGAGCGGATGGCCGACGTGGAGGAGACGACGGACCTCGTCGCGGACGTGGCCGAACAGACGGACGTGCTCGCGTTGAACGCGAACGTCGAGGCCGCACGTGTCGACGTGGAGGGTGACGGCTTCGGCGTCGTCGCCGAGGAGGTGCGGAGTCTCGCCGAGGAGAGTCAGACGGCCATCGCCGAGATCGAGGCGACGGTCGCCGAGACACGAGCGGACGTGGACGAGGTGACCGACGAGACCGCCGCGACCCGCGAACGACTCGCCGAGAGCACCGAGTCCGTCTCGGAGGCCGTCGAGACGTTCCGGGAGCTGTCCGCGGTCGTCGCGGAGGTCGACGACGCCAGCGACGAGATCGCTCGGGCGACTGACGACGGGGCGGCCGCCGCGGAGTCGGTCGCGGCCGCCGTGAGCGAGGTACGCGAGCGGGTCGCCGAGGCGGCCGAGGCGGCCCAGTCGCTGGCGGCCCGCGCGGAGGCGACAGCCGAGACGATGGCCGAGTTGGAGACGCGTGCCGAGGACCTCGTCGACGACACCGTCGAACTCCGGACGATGCTCGACGACTTCGAGACACGGTCGAGTGGCGACGGGCGAGTGGCGCCGGACGCCGCCACGACGGAGCCGACGACTGGGGCTTCGACGACTGGAAATTCGACGACTGGGGCTTCGACGACCGGGAGCTCGACGGCTGGGCGGCCGACGAGCGGCTCGGTCGGATCGTCCGCGGGAGGTGACGACCGGTGACTACCACACTACTCCCGTTGCAGGTGGACCAGGCGACGGTGCTGCAGGCGGCCGCCGTCGGGTACGCCGTCGTCCTCCTGGCGCTGCTGGTCGGCGTCAGACGCGTCGACGCGAGCCTCCGGCGGTACTGCTACCCGCTCGTCCTGCTGGCGGCGCTGGCGACCGTCGACTCGCTGTGGCAGGCGACCGGTGGCGGGAGTGTGGTCGTGAACGGCAACGCCGTCCGGGTGAGTACGGCAGCGCTGGACGTGTACGCCTACGCCGTGTTGTACGGCGGGACGACGCTGTTGGCGGGTGCTTCGCGCCGGCTCGTCGCCGCGGTGACCGGCGTCGCGGTCACGATGCGGGTGGCGTTCTCGTTGGGCAACGCCGCGGCACCGGGCACGACGCTGGCGACGCTGGCGGCCGTCGGCATCCTCGGCGGCTACCCCGTCGTCGTCGCGCTGTACCTGCGCCCGGTGTGGCGCGCGGCCCAGCGCGTCCCGGCACGACAGCGACTGCTCCACTGGAAGGCGCGCAACCTCCAACTGTTCCTGTTCGGGATGCTGGTGGTGTACGCCTTCCTGCTGTTGTCCGGACTGATCCAGAACATCGTCGTCAGTCAGGTGCTCGTCCAGTACCCGAACCTGCTGTTCCGCGGCGGCGTCTCGCTGTTGATCGTCCACCGGCTGGCCGGGTTCGAGGGCCGCGAGTCCCTGCGGCTGGGTGGCGGCGCCGGCGACGCCGGGACGGACTCCAGCGAGTCGGCGAGTGCCGGCGGGGCGGCGGCGGGCGACTGAGGGGTCGTCGGGGCGAACGGCGGGCGGTCGGGGGTGCCCCGGCGAGTGGTCGCGAACCCCAGTCGGCCGCCAACCCCGTCGCGACCGGAAACGGCATACCACCGCCGGGAGAACGGTGCGGTATGCGATTCGATCGACAGAGTGGCGTGTTCTGTCACGTCACCTCGTTGCCGGGGCGACACGGCATCGGCGACCTCGGCGCGGGCGCGACCGCCTTCCTCGACTTTCTCGACGCGGCCGACCAGTCGCTGTGGCAGGTGTGTCCGCTCGGTCCGACGACGGCCGGGGCGTACCACTCCCCGTACCAGACGCTCTCCGGATTCGCCGGGGACCCACTGCTCGTCGCGCTCGACCCACTCGGCGAGCGGGGCTACCTCGGGGACGACGAACTCGAACCGCCGGCCGGCGTCGCCACCGACGAGACGCGCTACGACGCCGTGAGCGAGTTCAAACGCGACCGCCTGCGGACCGCCTTCGAGCGGTTCCGCGAGTCGCCAGCCGACGGCGACCGCGAGGCGTTCGACCGGTTCCGCGAGCGCGAAGCCGCGTGGCTCGACGACTACGCGCTGTTCGTCGCCTGCAAGCGCGCCTTCGACGGCGCGCCGTGGACGGAGTGGCCCGAGCCGATCCGGGCACACGACGAGGAAGCCGTCGAGCGCCGTCGCGAGGAGTTCGCCGACGACGTGGCGTACCACGCCTTCTGTCAGTGGCTGTTCGACCGGCAGTGGCGCCGCGTCGCGGACGCGGCCCACGAACGCGGGATCGAGATCGTCGGCGACCTCCCCATCTACGTCGCGTTCGACTCCGCAGACGTGTGGGCGTCGCCGGAGGCGTTCCAGATCGAGGACGGCGAGCCGACGGCCGTCGCGGGCGTCCCGCCGAACCCCGGCGACGACGGCCAGCGTTGGGGGAACCCACTGTACGACTGGGACGAACTCGCGGCCCGCGACTACGACTGGTGGCTCGGCCGCCTCCGCCGGCTGTTCGAGTTAGTCGACGTGACCCGCATCGACCACTTCAAGGGGTTCGACGAGTACTGGGCGATCCCCGGCGACAGCGACGACCCGGCGGACGGGGAGTGGCGCGACGCCCCCGGCGTCGACTTCTTCGAGACGGTGGAGGCGGAGTTGGGCGAGTTGCCGTTCCTCGCGGAGGACCTGGGCTTCCTCGACGAGTCCGTCGTGGCGCTGCGGGACCGGTTCGGGTTCCCGGGGATGCGCGTGCCGGTGTACGCCGACTGGTGTGCGGAGGGGGACCGCTACCAGCCGATGCACTACCCCGAGGACAGCGTCGGCTACACCTCGACCCACGACACGGACACGTTCGTCGGGTACTACGAGGACCTCCCGGCCGAGCAGCGGGACTGTCTCCACTACAACCTCGGGACGGACGGCGAGGAGATCCACTGGGACCTGATCGAGGCGGTCTGGAACTCGAACGCCGCGGTGGCGATCGCCCCACTACAGGATCTCCTCGGCCTCGGGAGCGAGGCGCGGTTCAACACCCCCGGCACCGTCGAGGGGAACTGGCAGTGGCGCGTCACAGAGGAGCAGTTGACCGACGGCGTGGCCGAACGGCTCGCGCGGATCACCGACGCGACGCTGCGGTGACCGCGATCAGACGGAGAACCGCCGCACGGTCGTCCCCGCCTCGTCGAGCGCCGTGTCGGCGGCGGCAGCGACGACGACGTCGTTCTCGCCGTAGCCGATCTCGACGGTCGCCTCGAACGCGCCGTCGGTCACCTCGACGTACGCGTCGTCTGCCGGCGTGGAGACGGCGACGGCAGCGCCGGTCGTCTTCCCGCTGACGACCACCTCGTTGCCGCGGAAGCTGGTGTCCACCTGCAGCGCCGGGCTCTCGTCGGGGGCGTGCAGTTCGCGGTCGACGTACCGCTCCTCGACCGCCGCGGGTGTCTCCGCCGGCCGTCCGGCGTCGATCCCGTGGGCGAGACGGACGTACTGGGCCATCGACCACGCCAGCGGCGTCGCCGAGCCGGTCCCCTCGCCGTACGCCCAGTCGTAGGCCGTCGACACCTCGCGGTCCCACACCTGCTCGGCGATCATCCGCCCGGAGTTGGCGAACTCCGCCATCGCCGAGAGCGCCCGCTCGGGTGCGACCAGTTCGTCCGTCGGCTCGTCGCGCCGGAGTTCGTACTCCGCCCGCTCGCCGGTGAGGATCGGCCAGAGGCGACCCTTCCCCGGCTGCTCGACGGACCACGGCGCACCCATGTCGCCCTGCTCGACCTCGCCGTAACCGTCGCCGTTGTAGCGGTAGAACGCCGCCCCCGCGGGCAGGTCGACGCGGATCTCGTCGTCCACCACGTCGAGGGAGGTCTCCAGTACGTCGTCGTCCCACGGCCGGATGCCGAGCCGCGCCAACTCCAGGAAGCCGGCGTCGATCACGTTCCGCTCGTCCAAGCGTGGCCCACCGTTCGCCAGCGTCCGGTGGTGACCCGCGTCCGGGTCGCCGTCGCGGGTCACCCGGAGGTAGTACGGCGTCTCCGTGTGACGGTCCGTCCCGGTGGTCGTCGCGGTCCACTCCTCGACGCGGTTGGCCCAGCTGTCCGCCACCGCGCGGTACACCAGCGCGTCCGAGTCGTGGCCGGTCGCGGCGGCCAACTCGCTTGCGGCGACGAGTCCGGCGATCTCCGCGGCGATGGTCGACGGGGAGTAGCCGGACTCCTCCTCCCAGCGTTCCTGGCCGCTCTCGGGGCCGTTCCGGACGACGTAACTCGCAGAGCGGCGGACGTGCTCGTAGTCGTAGGCCACGTCGTCGAACGTCAGCCCCCGCTCGTGGAGGTGGTACGCCATCACCGCCGGGTAGGCGATGTTGTCCATCTGCTCGCCACCCCAGCGGGTGATCCCGTTGAGGTACGTGTTCTGGGGGATGAACCCGCGCTCGTCCTGCTGGTAGTTGTAGACGTACGCCACCTGGTCGGCCGCGGTCTCGAGGTCGTCGACCAACTCGAAGGCCGTGAACACCTGGTAGAGGTCCCGCGACCAGACGAAGTTGTAGCCGTACCCCTTCTCCACGTCGGCGGTGACGGCGTCGCCCCAGGGGACGGACGGCGACGCGATGGAGGCGCCGACGAACGTCTTGTCTTCGACGGCACGCAGCGTCATCAGTGCCGAGCGGTACTGGTTCGCCAGCCGCTCCTCGTCGGCGACGGCGTCCGGGAGCGGCTTGTCCGCGAGGAACGACCGCCAGGTGTCGACGTAGCGCTCGCGGACGGCGTCGAACCCGTCGGCGAGTGCGCCCGCCGCCTCACCCAGCGACGCGGACACGTCCGCCTGGCGAGCGAACCCGAGTGCGAGCGTGTCTCGAACTGCGGTGCCGGTACCCATCCGCCCGACGAGCACGACCCGCTCGTCCGTGATCGAGTCGCGTGTCGTCGGCGTGACGCCGTCGGTGAAGAACTCGTCGAGCGCGCCGCCGGCACGCCCGACCGTCGCCCAGTCGAACCGGCCGGCGGTCGCCATCGTCGCGGCGACGGAGTAGCGGTCCCCGTCCTCGTCGACCAACAGCGGTTCGCCGGCCGCCATCCGCTCGTCGGCCGTGTCGGCCCGATCCGCGGGGTCGACCGGCTGGTCGGCCACGTCGTCGGCCGTCTCGCCGGTGTACGCCTCCGCGTCGCGGGCGACCAAGTAGTGACTCCCCGGCTCCCCGAGGCGGAGACCCCGGTCCTCCGTCCCGGTGTTCGTGAGTGCCGTGTCCGCGACGGCGTACAGTTCGTAGGCGTGGTCGTCGCCGGACTCGAAGGTCACGTCGGCGAGGAGCGCGTCGTGGTCCGGGTCCGTGACGTACTCGACGCGCAGCGACCACTCGTGGCCCCGTCCGTCGCCGGTCTCCGCGATCTCGTGGGCGAACGCCAGGGCGTCGTCCGCGGTCGGTTCCACACGTCGCTCGACCGTGTCGTCGGCCGCCGCCGACCCCTCGACGTGACTCCGCGCGGTGTAGGAGTCGTCCTCGCAGACGACCACGAAGTCCAGCGTCCGGAGGTTCATCAGGTCGACGCGCGGGAACCGCACCTCCGTCAGTGTACCCTCCGTGGCGGTGAACCACACCCGCGAGGGCGTCTCGGTGGTGTGGTCGGCGGCGGTGCCAACGGCGAACTTCTCGCCGGTCGTCCACTTCGGGCGTTCCGGCGGGCTGTCCGTCTCGCTCGCGCTCGACGGCAGGGCGTCGGCGGCCGACAGCAGTGCCGTCGCCTGCAGGCGGTAGCCGTGCGAGAACCCCAGCGGCGTCGCCGAGTCGGCGCTCCCGTCGTCGAACACCTGCTCCGGGAGGTAGCCCGCGTCCGTCGGCAGCGGCCCCTCGTCCTCGATAGACTCGTAGAGATCGCTCGCCCAGGCGAACAGCGTCGCCGCGTCCGCACTCGCCCGCTCGTGTGGCCCGCGGTCGCGGTCTGGCGGAGTGGACGTCCCGGTCGACTCGTCGCTCGTCGCCCCCTCCGTCTCGGTCGTCTCACTCGCGTCGGTCGGCTCCGCCGCGTCTGCCGACGCGTCCGACGAGTCCGCGGTGGCCTCCGCCCGCCCGCCGTCGGGCGCCGCCGCGGCGTCGAGGTGGCCCTCGAAGGCGACGGCGCCGTCTGCGATCTCCTCCAGCAGCGTACCGAGTTTCGCCGCGGCGACGGCCCCCATCGCGGTCGTCAGCGACCACACCTTCTCGGCGTGTTGGCCGCCGGTGCGCCAGCGGTCCCCCTCGTAGCGGATCAACCCGGCGACCGGGTCGTCGTCCGGGTCGCGGTACAGTCCCGACAGCGTCGTCTCCGTGTGAGCCACGACGCGGGGGAGCAGGCGGTCGGGGAGCGAGATCTCGTCGACCTCCTCCGCGACGACCAACGCGTCCGCCAACGCGAGTGTCGCGCCGTCGAGACGGTCGTCGAGGCCGTCGTCCGTCCGCCGGACGGCGTAGGCACACTGCTCGGGGAGCCACAACTGGTGGAGGCTACCGGCGACGAGTTCCGCCCCGTCGCGGGCGATTCCGGCGGTCACCTCGTCGACGGGGGCGTCCGCGACCGCCGCGAACGCCTCCAGGAACGTCGCCGCCGTGTGGGTGAACTGGCCGGCGGCGTCCTCCCAGATGTTCTGACACGCGACCGGGAGTCCGGCCGCCCCGAGGTCGTCGTCCAGCGCCCGCACCCCGTCGGCGACCGTGCGCTGGATCCGGTCGCGGTCCTCGCGCGACAACTCGTCGCCGCGGGCGTCCAACAACGTCGCGAGGAACCGCACGACGGTCGCCGTCTGGTCCGCCTGGTACTCCGTCGAGTCGGCCTGCCCCTCGACCCGGCCGTTCGCCCACCCGGGGGCCAACGAGCCGTCGGCGGCCCACACGCGGTGGGGCCACGTCCCGTCTGGACGCTGTGTCTCACAGTAGAAGCGCGCACTCCGGACCAACTCCTCGGTCACGTCCAGTCCGAGCGTCCGCTGGGAGCCGAGCAGGAGCTGCGAGATGCGCGCGTCGTCGCGGAACCAGGTGTAGCCGTAGCCGCCGGAGTTGGTGAAGAACGGGTCGAACTCCGGGCCGGCGATCCGTGCGCCGGACGGCGACTCCAGTAAGTCGAGCACGCGGAGGTCGTTGCGGACGGTCCGCTCGCGGACCACGTCGTCGGGCACGTCCACCTCCGTGCGCTCGCCCGCGACCGTCCGCAAGGCACGAGCCGAGTCGAACTCCGTCACGCAGTTCGCCAGGTCACCCAGCGCGTCCGCGCGGTCCACGTCCGTGTGGTCGGACAACTGCGTCACCAGCGAGGTACGTCGGCCGCGGCCGGCTTCCTCCAGCGGTGCGGTGACGACCACGTCGCCGGAGAGGTGGGTGTCCTCGTACCGGTTCAGCGCCGACTCCGAGGGGAACTCGACCGGGTCGTCGTCGAGAATCTCGTAGAACCGTTCGGGCACCTGTCCGCGCACGTCGTCGAGCCCGGTGGAGGCGGCGACGTAGTCGTGTTCGTCGCGGTGGAACACCTCCAGCACGCGACTGTCCTCGGGGCCGGCGTCCTCGTGGATCAGCCGGCCGAGGCGACTCTCGCGGCCCTCCGGCGCGAGCGTGAGGAACGCGATCAGACTCGCCTCCGGCGGCACGGCGCCGCGGAGTTCGACGTGGGTGACGTGGGCGCGTCCGAGGGTGATGTCGTACTGGTGGACGGTGAAGCGGCCGGCGTCGTACTCCGTCTCCACGAGGGTGGTCTCGCGGTAGTAGTGTTGCCGGACGATGTCGAGGTCGTCGAACCAGTAGGTGTGGTCGGCCGTCTCGATTCCGAAGCGAGACCGGTCGAGACCGGAGAGCCCAGACAGCGCGTACGAGTAGTCGCGGAGACGACCGCGGGGGTCGACGTGGACGAGTCGATCCCCACGGCCAGAGAAGGCGCCCGTGGACGTGTCGGCGGCGCCGCCGTCCGACGGATCGCGTTTGAACTCGTTGAGTGCGGTGCGGAGTCGCATGGGGGTCCGTCGGACCCCCGGGTACAAAACCTCTCGTGGTGGCTCGTGCTCGTACCCGATTACGTTCGGGTGTTGTCTCGCGGAGTCACGCGGCCGATTCCGGTGGACGCGCGGATCGTTCGCGGCCGCTCCGTGGCGCGAGCGACGCACGACCGTGGACGACTCTTCAGGTCCGAGCCGGTAGCAGAGTCGTGAACCGCCGCGACGCGCTCGCCGGACTCGCCGTCGGTGTCGGGAGTCTCGCGGGCTGTCTGGACGTGTTCGGCCGCGGCGGGCGGAGTGGCCGGGCTACGCAGACGGAGCGAGGCAGTCGGACCGGCCGGACCGAGAGTGACGAGAGTGGCGAGCGTGACGAGCAGCGCCGCGACGCGTACGACGGGAGTCTCGCGGCACAGGGTGTCCCGACGACGATCTGTTCGGAGGCGGTCGTCGCGGACCCGGGGAAGGAGGCGCTCGTCGACCCGCAGTTCGCCCCCGACTGGACGAGTCACCGGATCTCGGACCGCTACGAACCGGCGACGGGATCGTCGGGTGGGATCGACCCACGACAGACGGTCGTCGTCGTCGAGACCGGAGACGGGCGCGCTCGCGCCTACCCGCTGGAGGTGCTCGCGGAACACGAGATCGTGAACGACACCTTCGGCGGACCGCTGCTGGTGACGTTCTGTCCGATCTGTCGCAGCGGTGTCGTCGCCGACCGGCGCGTCCCGGCGTCGAGTGACGCCACGGGCGGCAGGAGCGGCGGGGGCACCGAGAGCGGTGGAGGCGGCGGCGACACCGAGAACGGCGGGGACACCGAGAGCGGCGGAGACACCGAGAACGCCACGGCGGCGGAGCACGCGGTGGCTGGCGAAACGCTCACCTTCGCCGTCTCGGGACTACTCTGGCAGCCCGAGCGCATCCAGGTGGCGGCCGCAGAGCAGGGGAACCGGACGTTCGGCGCCGAGCGCACCGGCGGCGAGAGCGTCGGCGTCCGCGCGGGCGGCAACCTCGTGTTGTACGACACCGCAACCGGGAGCTACTGGAGTCAGATCCTCGCGCGGGCCATCTGTGGGCCGGCGACCGGGACGACGCTGCCCGTCCGTCCCTCGCGCGTGACGACGTGGGAGACGTTCCGCGCCGAGCGACCGGACGGCGAAGTCCTGCTCCCACCGCCACACTCGGGGGTCCACGACCGCGGCGCGTACGTCGGGCGCACCCCCGGGCCGCCGCCCGAGCGGTCCACGTCGGACGAGCAGTAACCGGGCACCTCGAAGAGGTAGTATTGCCTACGCGGAGCACCACACCGAGCGCGCCCCGTCGGTAGTCAACGGTTACGAGACCCGCCAGAGAGCCACACTGTCGCGGACTCTGGTGAGATTTGGGTGGGATTTCGGGGTAGAGTTACGTCGGAGTGGCACGTACCGAGACGTACAGCATGGCCCCCGACGACTCCGGTCGGTCCCGACCGACCACTGCCGCCCACTCGTCGCGCTCGGACGCGGGCGCGGGCGGCCTGCAGTGTGCAGACTGCGGTCACCGCTACGGCTACCTCGGCCGCGAGCCACACCCCGGGCGCTGTCCCGCCTGTGACTCCCGCGCGGTGCCGCCGGCCGGCGACCTCAAGTTGACCGCCGGCCGACTCCTCCCGGAGTGGGCTGGCGTGGACCTCCGCTTCCGCGACGCCTCCGGCCGCGTGTTCGCGTACGCCCTGACCGCCGTCGGACCGAAGACGTTCACCATCCTCGAGGCCACCGTCGACGGCAGCGCCGCGACCGCAGACCCCGGGCCGGACTCCCCACTCGTCGACGACAGCCTCGGCGAGACGCTCGCGGATCTCGTGGGCACACCCGTCTCATTCACGCCGGCGGCGAGCGCGGACGAGTAGGACCCACTCCGCCTCCCACCGACCCGCACGGTCACCCGATTCTCGATTCTCGTACTCGGCGAGGACGTTCAGAGGGTAGCTTAAGTGGGAGGGCGGTGTAGCGCCGGGCAGCGAGACTCGGGGCAGACGGGGTCTCGGTGAGACAGCATGGTCGGCGAGACGGACACCGGCGTCGGTCGGATCGCCCAACGAGTCGTGACGGACGTGCACGGCCTCGGCGAGCAACTGCCGGCGGTCGCGGAGGCGCTGGACAACCCGTCGCGACCGGTCCGTCTCACCGCGATGTGGGCACTGGCGCAGGTGGCGGAGTTCCACCCGGACGCCATCGACACCGTCGCCGAGTTGGCCGACGACCAGACCTCGGTCGAGTCCGGGTTCCTCCAGGACGTGTTGGCCGCTCAGCGGGGGATCACCGCAGACGACGTTGGGTCCGGCCCGGAGGGTCCGGGGACGGACCCCGTGATCGACGGCATCGCGAGCGGGATGTTGCTGGACCACCTCGTCCCGGAACCGTCCGAGTCCGAGGGGTCGGCGGCCGGCGATGGCGGCGTCGCGAGCACGCGGCAGGTGAACCTCGGGACCGCCAGAGACACACTCCACCCGGACGCCGTGGACGCTGTCGAGACCGTCGTCGACGAGATCTGGCAGGCCCCGCGCGAACTCCCGTCGTTGCTGGCGCTGTTGGACCACGACCACCGGCAGGTGCGACTGACGGCCGCGTGGGCGGTGGCGATGGTGGCCGAACACCACCCGGCGAACGTGAGTCACCTGGCGACCCGCGCAGACGATCACGACTCACAGGAGGCGGGCCTCCTCGTGGGTATGCTCGACTACTACCACGACGCCTCCGCTTCGGCAGGTGCCGGCACCGCACAGATGAGTCGCCCCGAACGACGTCTGGAGGAGAACCTCTGGGGTCCGTACCTCACGTACCCGATGCTCGACGATCAAGTGATCGCGCCGGGGTCGAACACACTCGTGCCCGACTCAAGTCCGATCGAGGCGGTCAACGCGATCGACCTCGTCGGCCTCTCGCGTCACGAGCGCGTCTACGTCTGCGAGGGGACGGTGAACGGAGAGTTCCAGAAGTTCCTCCTCCACACGTACGTCCCGCGCAGCGAGTACGCGATCAAGGACTACCAGCGCGACTTCAAGCCGGTGTTCGAGGGGTGGACGGAGGTCGACGGGCTCCGGAACGTCGCCGCGGTGCTCGACCACGGCCGGACGCCACACCCGTGGGTGGCGACGGAGTACCTCCCGCGGCCCCTGTGGCGGTCCGGGCGGCTCCAGACGCGCGGTGCGGTGGAGTTGGGTGTGCAGTTGGCCGACAC
This sequence comes from Halobaculum sp. MBLA0147, assembly GCF_041361345.1. Classification (NCBI taxonomy): domain Archaea; kingdom Methanobacteriati; phylum Methanobacteriota; class Halobacteria; order Halobacteriales; family Haloferacaceae; genus Halonovum; species Halonovum rutilum. The sequence goes on from NZ_JBGKAD010000003.1 coordinate 208,045, forward strand.
GGTGGCGACGATGCACCAAGGTGGCACCGCCCACGGCGGGATCTCGCCGTGGACGGTCGGCCTGGTCCGGTCGGACGGCTACGTCCCCAAGCTGACCAGAGTCGGCGTCGGTGCCCACGTCGGCACTCCGCGGACCCTGCGTGCCGACGAGCGGTTCGCGCCCCCGGAGGCGATGAGCGACGACTACGGCTCCGTCGGGCGCCTGACCGACGTGTACGGACTGGGTGTGACGCTGTTCGCGATGTTGACGGGGGAGGCACCCCCACACACTCGTGACGCCGACGGCAACTTCGTCCCGGCCGACGTGCCGGACCCCTCGTCGGTCGTCGAGTACGAGCTGCCGACGGCGTTGGACGAGATCGTCCAGACCGCGACCGCACCGCAGAAACCGTGGCGCTACGAGTCCGTCGCTCGGATCGCCGAGGCACTCCGGAGCGTGCTGACGGCACACGGGTGAGGCTCCGCCGGATCACGAGCGAACCGAGAGACGGACCGCCCGCGACACGGACCGCACCGATCCCGAAACGCGCAACCAGCGACACGGACCGTACCGATCCCGAAACGCACAACCCACGACACGACACACTCACCGACTATGACACCACTCTCCGCGTCCGCGGCTGCCGTCGTCGGGACCGTCGGTCCGCCGCCGTTGGTCCCGTTGCTCGGGGGCGGCGGTACCTCGCTGATCTGGTTCATCGGCTTCGTCCTGCTGGCGGTGTTGTCCGGCTACCTCGGCTACGTCGGGTACAGGCTCTACCGAACCGCCCCCGGGTCACAGCGGACACTGTGGGCCTACTTCGGCTTCGTGGGCACCGCCGGGGTGGTCACCGGCGGGATCGGTGCGTTCCGGACGACGCTGGTCGAACCGCCGGTGGCGTTCGCGGCGCTCGTCCCGACGCTGCTCGTCGGCTACGTGTTCGCCTGCGGACTGACACTCCGGGAGGCACAGTACAACGCGGTGTTCTCGGACCGCGAGATCGACAGACTCGGCGAGTACCCGACGCGGCGGGGGATCGAGGTCGGGATCGTCCTCGGGATCGTCGGGATGGGTGTGCCGCCGCTGTTCTTCGACGGCCTCGCGCCGGCGGTGTTGAGCGTCGTGCTCGCGCCGGCGGTGATCGTCTACGGCACGTACTTCTACCGCGAACACCTCCGCGGGGCGGCCTCGCAGGGGACACTCGTCGACACGCTGATGCGGCACATGCTCGTCACGCTCGTGTTCTACGCGCTGGCGGGTGTCGTCACCGCACTGTTGCTCGTCGTGCCGGACGCGGGTGCGCTGGACAGTCTCGGCGCGACGGTGCTCACCATCGGCGGCGGGTCCCAGATCGCAGTCGTGGTGAAGTTCGGCCAGCACACGGCGTCGGTGTGAGCGGGAGACGCGTCACCGACGCCCGCCACCGCCACTCGCTGCCGTCACCACCCAGTCGGCGTCGATCGAAGACGCGGGAGTTACCCGGCTCCGTCACCTGACGACAGTCGTGGCCTCCCCGTACGAGGTGTTGGGCGTCGACCCGGATGCGGACGAGGCGGAGATCGACCGCGCGTACCGCCGGCGCGTGATCGAGACCCACCCGGACCAGGGTGGCTCCGTCTCCGAGTTCCGCGTCGTCAAGTCCGCCTACGAGGAGATCCAAGCCGGCACAGAGCCGGCGCTCGACGAGCCCGACGGCGACGCGAACGGGACGGTCGGCGACGAGAACGGGACCGCCGAACGGGACGAGGACGCGGGAGCGACCGCGACCGAGACGAGCGAACGTGGCTCGGGCGCGAGCGCGTCTGCCGAGCCGAGGTCGCGTGCAGACGAGCCAGGGTCGCGTGCGGACTGGCGACGGCGGTCCCGGGCGGGCGACACGGAGACCGAGGCCGACCCGCAGGTGGGGACGACCGTCTCGTACCTCGACTACGAGGCGGTCGTCGACCGCGGGTGGTCGCTGGACGACGACCCGTTCGAGACGGCCGCGACGGCGGAGTTGGACGACGAGACGTTCGGGCGGTTCTACGCGGAGCCGAAAGAGACCCTGTTGGAGGCGGCCGAGGAGCGCGGCTACGCCTGGCCGTTCGCCTGCCGTGGCGGCGCGTGTGCGAACTGTGCGGTGATGGTCGTCGAGGGGGAGATGGCGACGCCGAACGACCACATCCTCTCCGACGACCTCGTCGACCGCGGGTTCCAGTTGTCCTGTATCGCCTCCCCCGTGACGGAGGAGCTGAAGGTGCTGTTCAACGTCAAACGCATCCCGGAACTCGAAGAACTCCTCCTCCCCGCCGACCGGTTCGACCGTCGTCACCAGGACTGACGGGGCGTCGAAGTCGTCACCGCAGCCGAGTCCGCTGGATCGACGACGCCGCCCTCTGGTCGCTCTATCGGCCGTGGACACGACCGGCCCGTCACTCGACCGGCAGGACGACCACGTCGTCGACGGTGGTTGGGTCCGTCGCGACGGCCTCCTCGTGGACCAGGTCCCGTCCCGCCACCGGTGGCTCCAGCGCGACCTCGGCGACGCCCTCCGCGAAGTTGCAGACGACGACGAGTCCACTGGCCGCGTCGGCAGACGGCTCCCCCTCCGCGCGGCGGTGGTACGCGACGACACGTTCGTCGTGGCCGGACACGACGTCGTAGTCGACGCGGTCCAGCGACGCCCGCGCTCGCAGTGCCGGCTCCTCGTGGCGGAGTTCGAACAGCCGCTCGTAGTGGGCCGTGAGCCGGTCGTCGGCGTGCTCCCAGTCCAACGCGTCGCGTCGACCGAGTTGACCGAGCTCCTGGCCGGCGTACACCATCGGGGTGCCGGGCAGCGTCGCCAGCGCACCGGCAGCCGCGAACGCCGCCGGCTTCCCACACTTCGAGACGTACCGCGACTCGTCGTGGTTCTCCGCGTACAGCATGAACGAGGCGTGTTCGGGGAAGCCGATCCGGCGCCGCTCCGCGACGGCGTCCAACAGCGACGCGGTCGGCGCGTCGCCGGCACCCACCTCGCGGAGTTGGAACGCCGTCGTCGAGTCGAAGTGCGTGTCGAACAGCCCAGCCTGGAACTCGGGGATGTACGGGATGGTCTCGTCTAACAGCCAAAACTCCCCGTCGGCAGCCTTCACGCGGTCGTGGACCTCGCGCCAGAACCCGTTGGGAACCGCCCACGCCATGTCACAGCGGAAGCCGTCGACCAGCGGTGCCCACTCGTCGACCACGTCTAACAGGTGCCGGCGCACGTCCAGGGTGTCGAACTGGAAGTTGGCGATGTACTCCCACTCGAAGTACGTCTCGGGCTCGCCGGTGTCTCGCCACTCGTACCAGTCGTAGTAGTCGCTGTCCGGATTCGGCGAGCCCTCGCCGACACCCCAGTGCTCGCCGTCCCCGTACGCGTCCCGGAAGAACGGGTGGGCGCGGGCGGAGTGGTTACAGACCAAGTCGAAGATCACCCGCATCCCGCGGTCGTGGGCGGCGTCGATCAGTCGCTCGTAGTCCGCGCGCGTGCCGAGGTCGTCCGCGATGGCCAAGAAGTCCGTGATGTTGTAGCCGTGTGGCGCGTGGTCGTTCTGTAACACCGGCGTGAGCCACAACACGTCGACGCCCAGTCGGTCGAGGTGGTCGAGTCGCTCCCGGATCCGGTCGAAGGCCCGCTCACCGGGTGCGGGTGGTGCAGAGTCGGTCGGGACCGCGCTCGGGTCCCCGGCCTCGGGTTCCTCGCCGGCGAAGGTGCGGACGTACACCTCGTAGATCACCGCGTCGAGCGCCCACTCTGGCGGGTCGTACGGGCGTTCGACACGCAAGTCGCCGCGTGCGTCGGCTGCGGCACGCGACTCCGAGCTGTCGTCAACGCGGAGGTCGATCTGGTCGGGCACACTGTAGCTGTCGCCGACGGCGACCGCGTGGACGCGGAGTCGGCCTTCGACCGCCGAGCGTTGGAGCGTCAGCTCGCCGTCTTCGACACGGCCGAGATCGGCCACCGTCGTCCCCGCCGGTACGTCGCGGTCGTCGAGCAGGAACTCCACGCGTGCGTCGCTCGGCCCGTCGACCGCCGCGGCGATCGTCACGGTGTCGGCGTCGGCGGCACCACTCTCGTCGACTCCACTCGCCTCGTCGTCGGTGTCGGCGTCGGCGGCACCACTCTCGTCGACGCCACTCGCCTCGTCGTCGGTGTCGGACTCGCTGAACGTCGTGGTGACGGACAACTGGAGTCGCGGCCGTTCCGGCTCCGTCTCGTCGTCGAGCCGCGTCAGTCCCGATCCGGGGTCGGTCGGGTCCGCCTCCGAGGCGTCGGTGCCCGCCGGGACGGTGTGGTCCGCCGCAGTCGGTGGCTCCGTGCCGGAGTACTGCTGTCTCGTCGGCGCCTCTCCCGGTGCGTGCTCGGCACCGAACACGCGGACGGTCTGGCGGTACGTCCCGGCCGGTGTCTCGTGGACGAAGACGTAGCGGCCGGCCGTGTCCGGCTCGACGTGGACGACCGGCGTGTCGCCGACCGCGACGCTCGCTCCGTCCGGAGCGTCGTCGAGTCGCCAGCCGTACTCGTCGGCGGCGTCCGGGTCCGGGTCCCGCGGTGCGAGCTCCAACTCGTCGCCGACCGCGGCGAACAGCGGTGGGCCTGGGTGGTCCATCGCGCCCCGATTCCGGGCGGAGGCTCTTGTGTCTTCCCCAGCCCGTCGTCGAGACTCGGCGGTGTGTCTCCGCCGACTCGCCCTCGACACTCGGTGCTCGCGACGGATCACAGTCCCAGCTCCCGAGAACGCGCCGCACCACTCAGGTGAGCGCCTCCCGCACGACCGAGCATGGACTACCTCGTCGCCGTCGACGGCTCGGACACCAGTCGGGACGCAGTCGGACACGCCTGCCGACTGGCGACGCGCTCGGACGGGGCCGTCGCCCCCGCCCACGCGATCGACCCGAGTTCCTACAGCGTCGCACAGGCACCCGGGTCCCCGGAGCGATCCGGGAGTCTGGAGGCGGCGACTGCCCGTGGAGAGGAGGTGCTCGCGGCCGCCGCCGAGCGCGTCGCGTCGAGCGCCGTCCCCGTCGCCGACACCCACCTCCGGTACGGCGACCCGGTCACGAAGCTCGCCGAGGTGGCGACCGAGGCTGGCTACGACGGCGTCGTCGTCGGCCACCGCGGCACCTCCGCCGAGTACGACCGCGTCCTCGGCAGCGTCGCCACCGGACTCGTCGGCCAGTGTGACGTGCCCGTCACGGTCGTCGGGTGACTGGGGAGAGCGCCGCAGGTCGCCTGCGAGATCTCGCTTGTCAGTCTCACGCGCGGTAGGGGAACACTCTCCAGGCGACCGCCGGGAGTGGTGTGTGTGAGACGATTCGAGGACGCCGTCGCGTTGGTGACGGGCTCGACACACGGGATCGGACTGGCGATCGCACGGCGACTCGACGCGGAGGGGGCGTCGGTGGTCGTGAACGACGAGGGAGCACACGACGGGCCGGCCGTCGCGGCCGAGTTGGCCGACGCGATCTTCGTCGAGGCGGACGTGAGCGACGCGGCGGCCGTCGAGCGACTGGTCGAAGAGGCGGTCGCGGAGTACGGCCGCGTCGACGTGTTGTGCAACGTCGTCGGCGACGGCGGTCACGAGTACCTCTTCGAGTCCGACCCGGAGACGTGGCGCGAGACGTTCGACACCAGCGTCCGCAGCGCGTGGCTCGCGACGAAGCACGCGCTCCCGGCGATGCCGGGGGGCGGCAGCGTCGTCAACGTCTCCTCGACGAACGCGGCCCGCACCGTCCCGAACTTCTTCCCGTACAACGTCGCGAAGTCCGCCGTCGACGGCTTGACACGCGCGATGGCCGTCGAACTCGGACCACTCGGGATCACCACCAACGCCGTCCAACCCGGCGCGATCTACTTAGACGACCCGGACGACGAGGAACTGCGACAGGACCCGCCCGTCGACCCACTCGGGCGGTGGGGTCGTCCGGAGGACGTTGCCGGCGTGGTCGCGTTCCTCGCGAGCGACGACGCGGCGTACGTCACCGGCGTCTCGGTGCCGGTCGACGCCGGCCGGTCGGCCGCGCTCTCGCAGGGCCAGCAGGCCGGCGAGGCACCGACGTGGGACGACGTCCCGACTGGAGAGTCCAGACCAGCGGGGGCGAGGACGGACGAGGAGTGACGACGCCGACGGTGTCTCTCGGCCGCCGAGGTCCCGTCGTGGCGGCGAGACACGCTTGGGCCACAGTGTGACCGTGCCGACACGACTCTCGCCGGTCACGTCGGGTCGACGAGACGTGTGGGTCGCGGCCGTCGCGACCACGGTCGATTCGAGGAAGGAGGGGCCGGCACGTCTCAGTCCGCGGAGACGCCGGGATCGCTCGTCGTCCCGGCACGTCGCGGCGTCGCCGTCGCGAACCGGTACAGTCCCCACACGAGGAGGACGACCAGTGCGCCGACGATCAGTCCGGTGCGGATCGTCGGATCTACCGCCGGTTGTGCGATCACCTCACCCGCGTCGTTCTTCAGCGGCACCGGGCTGTAGGGCTTCCCGGCCAGGATCTCGACGGTCCCGAGGCCGACGGTCGCCACCAGCGCCAGTGCGCCGCTCAGTCCGATCGCCGCCGTGTCGATCGTGTCGTAGCTCATGATCCGTCACCTCTCACCCGAGTAGGTACCGCAACCGCGGATTGTTCTCGACGAGTGCGGTGCGTTCGAGGACGGCGTCGAGTCCGTAGTGGCGCCCCGCCGCGAACACCATCAGCGTCGCGAACAGGAGCAGCCCCATGAAGTCTGAGTTCACCAGCCCGTGGGAGAACCCGGCGTTGCCGACCCAGAACAGGGTCATGAAGAACACCCCGAAGAACGAGGCCAGCCGCACCAGGACGCCGGCCATCAGGCCCAGCCCGATGGCCGTCTCGCCGAGTGGGACCCCCGCCTGGATCAGCGGTGCGAGGTGTTCACCCATCAACACCGGGAGCGGTCCCAGTGCCGTCCCGGTCATGTTCTTCAGGTAGACGGGGCCGTAGGTGAACGCCAGCCCGTCCTCGAGCAGCTTCGTCACGCCGGCGTGGAAGAACCACCACCCGGTGACGAGTCTGAGGAACGCGAGCCAGTAGCTCGCCAACTGCCCGCCCACGTCGAACTCGAACGCGTCCGCCAGTGGGTTCGCCGCCTGTGTGGACATCGTCTGTCACCTCACACCTACGAGTCTGTCCGGACGGAGCCTATAAACCGGGGGCAGTTCCCAACCCCTGGTTCGCGTTCCCAGCCGCCGGGAGTCGGACCGTCGTGGGTCGGCGCGTCTCACTACAGCCGTCGGCTACGGAGATACGAGAAGTGAAGTGTCGCGCCCCCGTGTGTCCCGTATGTCCGACGGCGACGGGTCGCTCGACGACCTCCGCGAACACGCCGAGCGGCCGATGTTGTACCTCGCCCGCGAGTACGGCGGTGGGTACACCCTCGAGCTCCTGTTGGGTGGTGTCACCACAGTCCTCTCGGCGGCGCTGTTCTCCGTCCCCGCGTTCGTCCTCGGGGTCGCACTCGACGCACTGTTCACGAACGAACGCCCGTTCACCCTCCCGCTGGTGCCCGAGGCGTGGATCCCGCCGACGGCCACCGGCCAGTTCTGGCTCACCGTCGGCATCGTCACCGGCTCGTTCCTGTTGGCCGCCGTGTCCGGGTACCTCCGCGGGTGGGCGCTCAACCGCGTCGCACAGGACGTGCAACACGACGTGCGGACGGACACCTACGAGGAGATGCAGACCCAGCGGCTCGCCTTCTTCGACGACCACAAGACCGGTGAGATCATGTCCGTGCTGAACAACGACGTGAACCAACTGGAGTCGTTCCTCTCGCAGGACCTCCAACAGGGCGTCCGGATCGTCGTCACCTCGCTCACCATCGGCGCGATCACCCTGTGGCTCAACTGGCGACTCGCGCTCGTCACCCTGACGATGGTGCCGATGTTGGGGTACGCCTCCTACCGCTTCCAGAACGCCATCGAGCCGAAGTACGGCGAGGTGCGCTCGTCCGTCGGGCGACTCAACGCCCGGCTGGAGAACAGCATCGGCGGGATCACCGTGATCAAGGCGTTCGGTCGCGAGGCGTACGAGGCCGACCGGGTCGCCGACGCCTCCGACGACTACCGGAGTGCCAACTGGGACGCGATCCGCACCCGGATCAAGTTCTTCCCCGCGCTCGTCGTGATCACCGCCTTCGGCTACGGCGTCACGTTCACGCTCGGCGGCTACGCGTACCTCTTCGGCGGCACTGCCGGGGCGCCCGCCGTCGTCGCCTTCTTCGCGGCCGGCCTCTCTGCGGGGACGCTGGTCACCTTCCTCCTGTACGCCCGCCGGCTGATGTACCCGATGCGGCAGTTCGGACAGGTGTTGAACAACTACCAGTACGCCTACTCGGCGGCCGAGCGGATCGTCGGGCTCCTGCGGGAACCCGATCAGATTCCCGACCGCGACGACGGGGTCGAACTCGACACGGTCGCCGGCGCGGTGTCGTACGAGGACGTCTCCTTCGCCTACGAGAACGCCGACGAGACGACGATCGACGACGTGAGTCTCGAGGTGGAGCCGGGCGAGACCGTCGGCTTGGTCGGGCCGACGGGTGCCGGGAAGACGACACTGATCAAGCTCCTGATGCGGCTGTACGACGCCGACGAGGGGACGATCCGGCTCGACGGCCACGACGTACGCGACGTGCGTCTCGACAGTCTCCGGGAGCACTTGGGGTACGTCTCCCAGGAGCCGTTCCTCTTCGGCGGCACCGTCCGCGAGAACGTCGCCTACGGGCAGACGGAGGTGACCGACGCGGAGTTGGAGACGGCACTCCGGCGGGCCGGCGCGTGGGAGTTCGTCTCGGAGTTGGACGACGGCGTCGAGACGACGGTCGGGGAGCGGGGCGTGAAGCTCTCGGGTGGACAACGCCAGCGGCTGGCGATCGCGCGGGCCATCCTGGAGGACCCGTCGATCCTCGTGTTGGACGAGGCGACGAGTCACGTCGACAACGAGACGGAGGTGGTGATCCAACAGAACGTCGCGGACACGCTCGCCGAGCGGACGACGTTCGTGATCGCCCACCGGCTCTCGACGGTGCGTGACGCCGACCGGATCGTCGTCTTGGACGACGGCCACGTCGCCGAGACGGGCACCCACGAGGAGTTGCTGGGGGCCGACGGGCTGTACGCCGACCTCTGGAGCGTCCAGGTGGGCGAGGTGGAGTCGCTCCCGGACGGGTTCGTCGAGCGCAACCTCGCGACGGACGACTGAGCGGTCGGAACACCGCGACGGACGAGCGAGCGACCGGGCCATCACGACGGACGGCCGACACGGGGGCGGATTCGATCCGGTCCAGTCGCCTCTCTCAGATCGACCGTCGGTTCCAGTACCGTACCGTCCGCTTGAAGTACGCGTACGCACCCAACAGCGCGGGTACCAGTGGGATCGCCACCGCGACTGGTGTCGGCAGCGGCGAGACGCTCCCGAGCCAGAACCCGAACGCGCCCGCGCCGACGACGAACGCGACGAACAGCCCGGTGACCAGCAGGTCCAGCGCCGCTCTGACGTAGGAGTTCGTCGTCGGGCCGCCGGCCGTCACGCCTCTCACACTGGACCGGCGAGTCAAATCTCTGACGCCGGGGGATTGCGTTCACACTGCGTCGGAGGCGTGGATCGGAGACACGTCTCGCCCTTGACATCCTCTCACCCCTGAAGGGGTGGGATTCCTCCGGTAGGGATGTTCGACCTATCGACCCACGGAGGCAACTTTCCCGTTGCTGGTACTCTGGTTTGTGCGTTCCTCGTTGGGACTTGCCCTCTCGGGAGAGTGTGGTCGCTCCGACCAATCGTGGTCGTCCCACATGAGGCGCACAGGCCGTGCCATCGACCCTGCTTCGAACGCTGTGTCAGTCTCTTGTTTGAGGAACGTCCGGGAGGCGTCCAAATCGGCGTGACCCTCGTATCCACACGAACACCGGAACACGTCACCACGACGCTTCGTCTCCAATCGCTCACCACACGCGACACACATTGCCGTCGTGAACGCTTCCGACCGAACCTCGACCGAAATACCGAACTCCTCGGCGGTCGTGGCGAGACGGTCGACGAACGAGCGATACGCCCAGAACTGGTGGGTTTTCTCGTTCACTCGCGCCGACCAGTGGTCCGACAGCACGTCGGTGAGGTCGCCCACGTACACGGTGGCAACGCCCTCGTCGTACAGTCGGTCCATCAGGTCACGCACGAGTGCGTCCTGTGCGTGGTCGCGCCGCCGTGTCCGCTTGCGGTACAGGCGTCGAATTCGGCGACTACTGTACCGTCCCTCGCGGAGCTTCGACTGTAGACGGGCGATTTCTTCGGTGGTTTCTCGAAAGTCGGCGAACAGGTCACGTCCCTCGTAGAGGTACTGTTGACCGGTCGTGGTCGTACAGGCGACGAGGTTGTTCGCGCCCACATCCAAGGCAGCCGATTCCTCGGCTCGTGGTGAATCCTGTCGAGAATCGGGTACTGTGACAGGGTGAAAGGCCCTGAACGTGTCGCTCACCTCATCGTAGTACAGTTCCAACCGGCCGTGTTCGCCCTCCCATTTGGGGTCGCCAGTGACTTCGAGGCGCAGGCGCTCGTGGTAGCCAAGCCCGTACTCGTCTTTGAGGTCTCGGCCGACAGGGATTTCGAGCCGACTCCGCTCACCGATTTCGAGGGTGTACTGGTCGTTGCGGATGTACGTCTGCAGTTCTCGACCATCTTCCTCGTTGCCCCAGTATCCCGGCGGGGCGGTGTCCTCGCCATCCTCGCGGGCAGCGAAGAACGACCGCCACGCTTCGCTGTTTTTGCGGATGACCTGTTGAGCGGTGGCAGAGCCGAGAACACCAACGTACTGTTTGCGGTAGTCGGCGGTGTCCCACACGCTTTCGCCGTCGAAGAAGTTCTGGCGACGTTCGTAGTTGAGCTGGTTCCAGAGACTGGCAGAGGCGTCCAACAACTCGCGGAGCAGTTGCTCACCGTCTGCTGTGAGCGGTCTGACCGCGAACGTGTTGGTCCGCCTCACGACAACAGACTCTTACCGCTCTATGACTAAAGGTCTTTTGGACGATGAGACCAAATATCGACATCAGTCACACGCTGGCTGGTCGGGTGAAGGATTACAAAGAGGCTGCCGACCTGGACAGTCTGAGCGAGGCGTACCAGGAAGTGATCGAGGCAGGGGTAGAGGCGGTGGAACATCCAGACGAGTCGTAGTGCGGTGGGGTACTGCGCTGTGTTGTCGCTTACACCCACCCCTGAAGGGGTGGGCTTCCGCTCGCTACGTGTCACTCCCCGTCGAGCACGTCTTGGACGCGCTCGCGGGTCTCCGCGACACGTTCCTCGCGGTACGCCTGGTGGGTGGTCTCGATGCTCTCGTGGCGCAACAGTTCCTGTGCGAGTTCGGCATCCTCGGCGTACACCTCGCTGCCGAGTCCACGCCGGCCGCCGTGCGGTTTCAAGTACTCCCCGTCGATGAACACCTCGGCCGCCTCACAGAGGCGACGCATCAGCGAGCGGGCGCCGTTCGTCGAGATGGCCGGCGGCGGCACCTCGTGGTCGCGCAACACCTCGCTGGCGGTCGCGTCCGCCAGCGCCGTCTCGATCCGCTCGTCGGCCCAGCCGCGCTCCGCGAGCCCCTCGCGTGCGGCGCGAGCCAGCGACGGGGCGTGTTCCGTCGGGAAGACGGGCCACTCGTCCGTCGGCGGCTCCAGCACGCGCCGGTAGCGGTCCAACACCGTGACGACACGGTCCAACAACGGGATCGGCTGTTCCTCGCGTGTCTTCCCGAAGACGACAGCCGTCCCGCCGGCCAAGTCCACGTCGCGCCAGCGCAACCCGTTGCGGTCCTCGTCGCGCGGCGTCGCGAACAGCTCCGCGCCGCGAGCACCGGTCAACGCCAGCGCCGTCACGAGCGCCCGATCGCGGAACGCCGTCGTCCGGTCCACGTCTACGTCTCCCTCCAGCGCCTCGTGGGCCCGGTCGTCGACGAAGGCCAGCAACTGCTCGCGAGCCTCGCGACTCCAGAACTGGCGGTCGTGGTCCCCGCGGTCCGTCGGCAGCGGTTCGCGAGCGCGATTCGGACGCGCCGGGTTCGCGTCGAGTCGCTCGTCGTCGACACACCAGCCGAGGAACGCGCGGACGACGGTGAAGTACGGGCCGGCGGCGGAACTCGCGGAGAGGTCGTCCGCGTCGTCGTGGACTCGTTCGCGGAGGTACTGGGCGTAGCGGCGAACGTCCAGCACGTCGATCTCTTCCAGTGTCGTCACGTCACGTCGACTGCGGAGGAAGGAGACGAACTCTTCCAGAACGTGCTCGCTGTTCGCGCGGTACGCTCCGGCGTCGAGACTCCGCAGTCGCGCCGCGACGGCGGTCTCCAGTCGCGTCCCGTCCCCCTCGCTCGCGTCTGGCATCTACGGAGTGGTCGGCGACGAGCGAGGTAAGTGTACCGCGTCGGGCGGGTCAGTCCTCCCCCGCCTCGCCGACACCGTCCGGCGCGGCCGCCTCCGGCACGACCCGTCGGACCTCGTACCCCGCGTCCTCCACACCGCCCACGACGCCGTCGAGTGCCGCCGCGCCGGGGACCGTCACGCGGAAGACCAGGTCCGCCTTCCCGACGGGGAGCCCGGCCTCCGAGCGGTCGTGGCGCACACTCCGGATGTTGGTGTCGTACTCGCCGACGATCTCGGCGATCTCCCCGAGGACACCGGGCTGATCGTCGATCCGGACCCGCAAGGTGACGAACTGTTGGCGGTCGACGAGTGCGCGGGTGAGCACGTCTTGGAGCGTCGCGGTGTCGACGTTGCCGCCACACAACAGTGGCACGACCGTCTCGTCGGGTGCGACCGAGAGCGTTCCGGACAGCAACGCGGCGACACTCGTCGCCGCCGCGCCCTCGACGAGTTGTTTCGTCCGTTCGAGGAGGAACAGCGTCGCCGTCGCGATCTCCGTGTCGGAGACGGTCACTACCTCGTCGACGTACCGGTCGATCAGCCCGTACGTCAACGCGGAGATGCCCCCGGTTGCGATCCCGTCCGCGATGGTGTCCGGGTCCGGCATGTCGACCGGGTGGCCCTTCGCGAGACTGTCGGGCACCGTCGCCGCCCCCTCGGCTTGCACCCCGACGACGCGGGTGTCCGCGTCGAGTTCCGCGAGTGCGGTCGCGACCCCAGAGATCAGTCCACCGCCCCCGATCGGGACGACGACGGTGTCGGCCTCGGGCACCTGGTCGGCGAGTTCGAGTCCGATCGTCCCCTGGCCGGCGACGACCGCGGGGTCGTCGTAGGCGTGGACGAAGGCGGTGCCGGGGTCGTCGGTGGCCTCCCGGGCCGCGTCCATCGCGGCCGCGAACGTCTCGCCGACCTGTTCGACGCGGGCGCCGTAGCCGCGCGTCGCGTCGACCTTCGCCTGCGGAGCCGTCTCCGGCATCACGACCAGCGAGTCGACGCCCAGTTCCGTCGCGGCGAACGCGACCCCCTGTGCGTGGTTGCCGGCGCTGGCGGCGACGACGCGGTCGACGGCCTCGTCGGACGCGACCAACTGCGCGACCGTGTTGTACGCGCCACGGGGTTTGAACGACCCCGTCTTCTGGAGGTGTTCGAACTTGAGCCGCACGTCCGCGCCGGTCTCGCGGCCGAGGGTCGCGCTCTCGACCACCGGCGTCTCCTCGATCTCCGGGACCGCGGCCAGTCGTTCGGCCGCGGCCTCCACGTCCGCGAGCGTCACGGCCGGCTCGTCGGCACTGTCCGTGTCCATACACGTGGATTCGCTCCGGGGGTGCAATATCTGCCGGTCGCGAGTGAGCGTCTCTGTGGGTCCCGCGCGTGACTCGGCTCGACGCGAGCGACTCGAGAGTCGGTGACCGAAGCCGGTGATTCGAGACTCGTCAGAGTAGACTGTAGCCAGTGAGTGTAGTCAAGTAGTATAGGTGATTAGTATCGCTAATAAGTAATACTTTAGGGTGTAGTTCGTCGAGCAGAGCGGGCTGTTCGGACGAGTCGCCGCCGGACGATCACTCCGAGTTCCGCGGTGAGTCGCCGCAGGTGGTCGTCTAGACGTACGCGGTGTCGCGGAGGAGTTCAACCTCTGCGGTCGACGAGACGGCGTCGTCACGGGTCGCGAACCCGGTCGACTGGACCAGTTCGCCGGTCAGGCCACCCGCGCAGAACACGTTCGCCACCGACGGGTAGTTCTCGAACGGCCCGGTCGCACGACTGCTCCTCGGGACGCGGACCTCCCGGTCGCGTCTCCCAGTCCCGTCTCCTGGACGCGGAACTCCCGACCGCGTCTCCCAGTCCCGTCTCCCGGGCGCGGAACTCCCGATCGCGTCTCCAGGACCACCACCACGATGCAACGAACACCCAGTCGACGCCGCGAGGAGTCCCACGCCGTTACCGACCACCGGCCGCCGAGTGCGCCGGGTCAGCCTGCAGTCGAGCCACGCCAGCAGCCAGAAGTTTTCGTTTGATTCGCCGCCGAAATCGTACGTCGGCCGTAGAACGTCGGATCGACACGCGACGCACCCCCGAAGAACGACAGGCACACCGGTCCGAGACACCTGGCCTTGTCAAACCTTAGCATATTAGGATCAGGAAATGGTACTGATATTCGTGTTACGATTCCAGAAGACGATAAGGGAGAGGAGTCCGTGTGGTAGTGTATGACTCACGACGACGCCGGCGCGGACCGACTGGGAGACGGTAGTCGGGATGTAGGCGACGGTGGTCGAGGTGTAGGCGGCGGAGACGCGGGCGCCGACGCGCGGACCACGGGTGGTCGGGGGACGGGAGCGAATCGGGAGGAGTCGAGTGCCGTCGCGCGCGGCGAGGGGTTGGCCGACCCGACGGCGTCGCGGGCGAACTGCGGCGTCGGCGCGGTGGTCGACCTGGAGGGGGCGGCGAGCCACGAGACGGTGGCCGACGCGCTGGACCTCCTCGCGGACATGGAACACCGTGGAGCCCGCGGTGCGGAGCCGAACACGGGCGACGGCGCGGGTGTGATGCTCGAACGGCCGGACGCGTTCTTCGCGGCCGAACTCGACGTGTCGCTGCCGTCGACGTACGCCGTCGGGACGCTGTTCCTCCCGCCGGACGACGACGCGACACGCGAGTGGGTGCGAGACGTGGTTCGCGAGGAGTTGGCGGCACGCGACTGCGAGGTGCTGACGTGGCGGCGCGTCCCGACGGCTGCCGAGCCGGCGAACCTCGGCGAGACGGCTCGCGCCGCCGAGCCGGCGATCTGGCAGGTGTTCGTCGCACCGACCGACGCGGTGGGCGACGCCGACACGAACGGAGACGCGGGCTCGACAGCGGCCGACGACTCCGTCGGAGACACAGACGCTGCGGTCGACACCGAGGCGTTCGACCACGCGTTGTACGTGGCTCGCCGCGCCGTCGAGTCGCGTCTCGACGAGGCGACGCCCGGAGCCGACACCGACACCGACGAGAACGGGACCGGGGACGAGAGCAGTCGCGACCCGTACGTCGTCTCGCTGGACCGCCAGCGCGTGGTGTACAAGGGGCTGTTGACGGCCGAGCAGTTGCCGGACTACTTCCCGGACCTCCGCGACGAGCGGCTCCGGTCGCGGGTGGCGCTGGTCCACGCGCGGTTCTCGACGAACACGCTCGGCGCGTGGCACCTCGCACACCCGTACCGCAACGTCGTCCACAACGGCGAGTTCAACACCCTCGACGGCAACGTCAACTGGATGCGCGCCCGCGAGTCCGAGCTGTCGGGCGAGCGGTTCGACGACGACGAGTTGGAGGCCGTCACGCCCGTCGTGACGGACCCCGACCAGTCCGACACGGCGACGGTCGACGAGGTGCTCGACCTGCTGCTCCACGGTGGGCGAGAGCTCCCGCACGCCCTCCGGATGCTCGTCCCGGAGGCGTACCGGAACGACCCGGAGATGGCGGCCGACCGGCGCGACTTCTACGACTACCACGCCTCGCTCGTCGAGCCGTGGGACGGCCCGGCGCTCGTGATCGGGTTCGACGGCGAGCAGGTGGCCGGCGTGCTCGACCGCAACGGCCTCCGCCCGTGTCGGTACGACGTGACCGCCGACGGACGGCTGATCGCCGCCAGCGAGGCCGGCGCACTGGAGACGCCACCCGCGGAGATCGTCGACCGCGGACGACTCCGACCCGGCGAGGTGTTCGTCGCGGACTTGGCGGAGGGGCGCGTCGTCCCCGACGAGGAGGTGTTCGCGGACCTCACCGACGAGCGGTACGGGGAGTGGGTCGACCGCGAGGCGGTGGCGGTGGACGACCTGACGGACGACACCGTCACGGAGGAGACGGAGGCGGAGCTCCCGGACGACCTCCGCGCACGGCAGGTCGCGGCGGGGTACAGCCACGACCAACTCGACACGATGCTGGAGCCGATGGCGCGCGAGGGGACGGACCCGGTCGGCTCGATGGGCGACGACACGCCGCTGTCGGTGCTCTCGGAGACGCGGCGGTCGCTGTTCGACTACTTCGTCCAGAGCTTCGCGCAGGTGTCGAACCCGCCGATCGACTACATCCGCGAGGACCTCGTCACCACGCTGGAGACCCGGCTCGGACCACAGCGAGACCTCCTCTCGGAGATGCCCGCTCACGCCCGGCAGGTCGTGTGTGACTCGCCGGTGCTGACCGACGCGGAGGCGCGGGCCATCCGCGCGCTGGACGGCACGGACCACGGGCTCCGGTCCGTCACCGTCGACACGACGTTCGCGGTGCCGGACGACGAGGACGGAGGTGACGAGGCACCACGACTCGCGGCCGCGGTGGCGGATCTACGCGAGCGCGCGGCCGCCGCCGTCCGCGACGGCGCGGACGTACTCGTGCTCTCGGACGAGCGCGTCGGGGCGGACCGCGCCGCGATCCCGGCACTGTTGGCGACCGCCGCAGTCCACACCCACCTCGTCGACGAGCGGCTGCGGGCGCAGTGCGGGCTCGTCGTCCGGACGGAGCAGGCCGCCGAGGTCCACCACGTCGCCTGCCTGATCGGCTACGGCGCCGGCGCAGTCCACCCGGCGCTCGCGTACGACACCGTCCGCGACCTCGTCGCGGGCGAGAACGGCGCCGACCCCGAGACCGCCCTCACCGCCTACCGCGAGGCGGTTGAGGACGGACTCTCGAAAACGATGGCGCGGATGGGTATCTCGGCACTGTCCTCCTACCAGGGAGCGGCCGTCTTCGGTGCCGTCGGACTCGACGAGTCGTTCCTCGACCGCTACTTCACCGACACCGAGTCGAAGACGGCCGGGATCGGAGTCGAGGAAGTGCAGACCGACGCGCTGGCGCGACACGCGGCGGGGTACGACCGAGACCCGGAACTCCCGCGGACGGGCGAACACGAGAACCGCAGCGACGGGGAACGCCACGGCTGGAACCCCGACTCCGTGAGTGCGCTCCACTCGGCGGTCCGCTCGGGCGACCACGACGCCTGGGAGGAGTACGCCGCCCACGTGAACGACCCCGCGGAGCCGGAGGCGCTGCGGGACACGCTCACCTTCGCCGGCGACCGCGACCCGGTGCCGATCGCGGAGGTGGAACCCGTCTCGGAGGTCGTCCAGCGATTCTCCACGGCCGCGATGTCGCTCGGGTCGCTGTCGCCGGAGGCCCACGAGACGAACGCCCAGGCGATGAACCGGATTGGCGGTAAGTCGAACACGGGCGAGGGCGGCGAACCGCCCGAGCGGTTCGACACGGAACGCGAGTGTCACGTCAAACAGGTCGCCTCCGGGCGGTTCGGCGTCACCGCGGCGTACCTGCGGGCCGCCGACGAGATCCAGATCAAGATGGCGCAAGGGTCGAAACCCGGCGAGGGCGGCCACCTCCCCGGCAGCAAGGTGAACGACCTGATCGCACACGTCCGGTGTTCGACACCCGGCGTCGGGCTGATCTCGCCGCCGCCACAACACGACATCTACTCGATCGAGGACCTCAAGCAGTTGATCTACGACCTGAAGGCGATCAACCCGGACGCGGACGTGAACGTCAAGTTGGTCGCCGGCACCGGGATCGGTACCATCGCGGCCGGGGTGGCGAAGGCGAACGCCGACGCGGTCCACGTCTCCGGGCACTCCGGGGGTACCGGGGCGTCCCCGCGGACGAGCATCAAACACGCCGGGCTCCCGTGGGAGATCGGGCTCGCGGAGACGAACCAACTGCTCCACGAGACGGACCTGCGCGACCGCATCCGCGTCTCCGTCGACGGCGGACTCAAGACGGGCCGCGACGTGGCTGTCGGGGCGCTGTTGGGAGCCGAGGAGTTCGCCTTCGGCACCGCGTCGCTCGTCTCCTCGGGGTGTGTGATGGCCCGACAGTGTCACCAGAACACCTGTCCAGTCGGCGTCGCGACACAGCGCGAGGAGTTACGCGAGCGATTCCCCGGAGAACCGGACCACGTGATCGAGTTCATGCGGTTCGTCGCGCAGGACCTCCGCGAGATCATGGCCGAGTTGGGCTTCCGGACGGTCGACGAGATGGTCGGCCGCCCCGACTGTCTGGAGCCGCGTGAGGACCTCACCGGGCGGGCGGCGACGCTGGACCCGAGCGCGGTGCTCGCGGACCCCGTCGGCGACCCCGTGCCGGACGAGACGGACGCACCGACCGGCGACACGCCGACGGCGGCGGACGGCGGGACGGCGCGGACGAAGGTCCAGCCCCAGCCGCGGCCGACGGACAGGCTCCTGGACCGGCTCTGTCCCGACCTCGCGGAGCGCGTCGCGGCCGGCGAAGAGACGACGATCACCGGCCGCGTCGACAACGCGGACCGGGCGGTTGGCGCGACCCTGTCAGGGCGCGTCGTCGACGAACACGGCGGCGACGGGCTCGCGGACGACACCGTCTCGGTGAATCTGACCGGGGCAGCCGGCCAGTCGTTCGGGGCGTTCCTCGCACCCGGCGTCACCGCGCGGGTGACCGGCACCGCGAACGACTACGTCGCGAAGGGACTCTCCGGTGGACGCGTGATCGTCGAGACGCCAGAGGACGCGGGGTACGATCCAGCGACGAACGTCGCGATCGGCAACGTGGCGCTGTACGGCGCGACGGACGGGGAGTTGTACGTCGAGGGTGTCGCGGGCGAGCGGTTCGCGGTCCGCAACTCCGGCGTCCGAGCCGTCGTGGAAGGGGCCGGGGACCACTGCTGTGAGTACATGACGGGCGGCGTCGTAGCGGTGTTGGGCGCGGTCGGGCGCAACTTCGCGGCCGGCATGTCCGGCGGCGTCGCGTACGTCTACGATCCGGACGGCACCGCAGAGAGACGTGTCAACCGCTCGATGGTGTCGACGAGTCGGTCGCTGTCGGACCGCGACCGCGCGGTCCTCCGGCGGCTCGTCGAGAACCACGCCGCCCACACCGGCAGCGAGCGTGCCGCGGAACTGCTCGACGACTGGGAGACGGTCGTCGACGACTTCCTCCGCGTGTTACCGGACCCGTACGCCGACGTACTGGCGGCCGGCGACGCCGAGGACGTGCGGACCGACCTGCCGTCGCGGGTGGCGAGCGACGCCGAGGGCGGCTTCGGGAGCGCGCCGGGCGACGACTGAGCCGCGTCGCGGGCGCTGTCCCTCCCGGACCTCTGGTCCCCGAAGGCACTTACCACCACCAGTCGAGTCGCCGGACGTGCGACGACGAGCCCTCCTCGCGTCGACGGCAGCCACGCTCGCCACGACGGCGGGGTGTCTGTCCGGCGAGACGCGCCGCGCCACCGCGGACGAACAGACACGGACGGATCAGGGGCAGACGAGTCGAGACCGGACGAGGCAGACCCAGACCGCCCGGACCGACCTCCCCGTCGCGGCGGCACGCGTCAGGACCTCGATTCGGTGGGTCCACACCGTGGACGCCGTCGAAGTCTCGGCACCCGACAACGACGCCTTCGTCGCCGTCCGCGTCCCCGAGGCGTTGCGTGGGCCGGAGCCGGACGCGTTCGAACTCCGACTCGAGGACACCGTCTACAGAAGTGTGGACAACGGAGTAAGCTAACCCACCGCTAAAGGGGTGGGCTTTCAGCGTGGACTCCCGTTCTGGCTGACACGTCGGCAGGTGATTCATACTCACCGTTCACGTTCAGCGTCCCGCTGTTCAAGCGCACGCCTACGGGTGCGCCTCCGTCGCTCTCAGTTTGAGTGCCACGGAGATACCGCAAACCGATGTTTTTTGCTGCGTTGTAGTCAGCGTCGTTCTGATACTCGCACTTGAGACACTCGAAGTCCGTTCCGTCCCGGTTGTCGGGGTGTGTGAACCCACACTCAGAACAGCGCCGTGACGTGTTCTTCGGGTTCACCTGTTCGACACACAATCCGTACGCCTCGGCCTTGTACTCGACGTACTCGTATAGGCGGTCGAACGCCCACTTGTGGCCCCACGAGGCACCAGTCCGTTCACGGATGTCGGTCAACTCCTCGAAGGCAATCACCGTACACCCGGTCTCACGAGCCTCTGCGACCAGTTCGTTGCTGATACGATGGAGGGTCTGTGTGAATCGTCCCTCCTCTTTCCGTCCGACTGACTGGATGTTCTCGTGTGCCCACCGCGTCCCGTGTTCTTGCAGGTCACCCCGGCGTTTCTCGTATTCTCGTCGCCAGTGGTCGAACTCGTCACCACTCCAGAACCGGCCCGTACTGGTGACGGCAAGCTGGTTCACGCCGAGGTCAACCCCGAGAACCGTTCCGTTCTCGGTGGTTGCCTGGGTCGACGTGTCGATCTCCACGTCTGCTGTGCAACAGATGTGAAGTTGCCACTCACCGTGCTTTCGGTGGAGTTCCGCGCTGGTAATCTCGTAGTCGTCGTTGAAGAGGTACTTCTGATGGGGCGTGTTCTCCGAGTTCTCGGGGAGTACGTAGTCGGCTTCGATTCGCCCGTCGACGGTAGCGAGACTCACGTAGTCGTCGTGGAACGTGGCTGTTCGAGACTCGTACACGAGGTGGGGGCTAGTGAAATGTGGTTTCGAGGCCTTCTTGCCCTGTTTCCAGCGTTTGACAACGCCGTTGCACGCTTCAGCAGCTTTGTTGCGGGATGACTGGACGTGATTCGAGTGGAGGTCAGTAGCCTCACGGACATCGTCGTATGTCTCGTCATTGAGCGTGGTCTTGCTGGTGGTGACGTACTCGCCTTGGAAGGCGTGGTCGGTGACGTACTGCGCTGCCCAGAGGAACTGGTCGATGGTCTCTTCGAGAAGTGCAGCGTCGGGACTGTCCACATCAAGCGTGACTGGGACAGTTCGGCGCACTTCCATATCTCATATGTATAGCCGTTTACTCATATATATTTGGGAGTCAGCTAGTTGCCGTACGGTGGTTAGTCCACTACTCGTGTCGGCTTCCTCCCACCCCTAAAGAGGTGGGTTTCCGCCTCGCTCCGCTATGAGTTGGACGGCCATGCCGGTCGTGGGAGAGTGGTACGGCCGCGAGTCCGGCGGGAGCTGGATCTTCTTCGACGTGACGGCCACGGACACGGCGACCGCGACCCCGGACCAGGGGACGGCGCCCGCGGCCACGCTCGTCGCCCCGGACGGGAGCCGAGCGCGAGTGCCCGGCGAGCGGCTCCGTCGACTCGCCGCCCTCCCGTCGTTCCGCGTCGTCGACGTGACAGTACCGGAGACGGCACGCCCGAGATCGAGGGTCGAAGTCGCGGTGACCGTCCGCAACGAGGGAGACAGTCGCGGGTACTGGTTCGGTGGCATCCAGTGGGGTGGCGTCTTCTACAGACCGACCGTCTCGGTAGCCCCTGGCGAGACGGGTCGGGCGTCGTCGGACGTGCGGGTGAGTGAGGGTAGTATCTCCATACGCCTCCGCTGGCCCGGTGAGGAGCGGTCGTTCTCCATCGACGCGCCCGTCGAGGACACGCCCACCGAGACGCCCACCCCGTAGGAACCACCCCGTCGCCGATCACTGGGTGGCTACTCCCGGGAGTCCGCGTCCACAGCAGTCGGAGTGGCCGCGTTCTCCGCGCCGCGAGGCCGCGTTCTCTGCACCGAGCGTCCACTCGCCGGCTAGCTCGCAGTTCGCGTCGAGAGCAAAGGCTAGCCCTCCGACCCGTACCCACTCTACCCGTCGGTACGGTTTCTACCCGGAGTTCGTGTTTCACACACACCCGGGTGAGGAGAACGGCCGCGAGACGCCGCGAAGGACGGATAGCCACTTTTATTTCGGATAGTGAGCCAACACACCACAGTGACCGTCGTCGACCCGTGGTTCTCCGCGTTGCTGTTGTACGTCGTCGCGCTCGGGGGGAGCATCGCGGTCGCGACCGGTGGAGCGGTGTGGGTGTACCGGCGCGGCGGGGAGGCGGCACGGGAGTTGACGACGTTCCTCGCCGTGGTCGCGGTGTGGGCGACGCTCCAGTTGGCCGAGGTGGTCGGCGGTGGCGAGACCGCGTACGTCACCTCCTACGGGATCGAGGTGACGCGGGCGGTGATGGCGGTAGCGTGGTTCTACTTCACCCTGACGTACGCGGGCTACCGCGACTTGCTCGCGAACTGGTCCGTCAGGACTCTCGTCGGGGCCGGGTTCCTGTTCACGGTCGTCGTGACCGGGTTCCCACCGGTGGCGAGCGAGGTGGCGTTTCGGACCGTTCGCGTGCTCGAGGACCCGATCGTCGTCGTCGCGCTGCGTGGTGCCGGGCCGATCCACCTCCTCGCACAGTTGATCGGCTACGGCTTCGTCGGGACCGGGACACTCGCGTTGGGGGCACGGCTGTTCCGGTCGGAGGCGGTCGGGCGGTGGCGGGCGGGGCTGTTCGTCGCCTCCGCGGCGGCCGTCGTGCTCTCGGACCCCGCCGGGATGGACGCGATCTCGCCGACACCGGGGATCGACACCTCCGTCGTCGGCACCACGGCCGTCGCGGCGGCGTTTCTCGTCGTCGTCTACGGGACGGACACGGGCCAGTTCGTCGCGACCGCCCGCGCGGCGGTGTTCGACGAGATCGACGACGCGGTTCTCGTGGTGAGTGACGACCACAGTCTCGTCGACTACAACGAGACGGCGGCCGCACGGCTCCCGGGGCGGTTCGAACTCGGCGAGTCGGTCTTGGAGACGCTGCCGCCGGGGATCACGACGGACGATCACGTCCGAACGCTCACACCCGGACGGACGACCACGACGGTGACACGGGGTGGGGCGGCCACCCGGGGCGACGACGAGTCGCTCGCGGATGACGACGGCGAACCACTCGCGGGCGACGACGACGGCGAACCACCCGCTAGTGGCGGAGGTGGTGAGCCCCCCGCCCGTGGTGACGGCGGCGAGGCGGTCGCACCCGACGACGGTGGTGGCGGCTCAGGGAGCGTCGATCGCGCCGGCGAGCGACACTTCGAGGTGACGGTGTCGCCGTTGACCGGGACCGGCTCCGGCGAGGGGGCCGCGCTGGTGTTCCGAGACGTGACCGAGCGTGTCGCCGACCGGCGTCGGCTCCGCGAGCAGCGGAACACGCTGGAACTGCTCAACCGGACGGTCGCTCACGACGTGCGCAACGACCTCCAGGTGGTGGTCTCTCGTGCAGACGTGCTCGACCACCAGTTGACCGAGACGCTGTCGGAGGCCACGAACGAGGCTGACCCCCGAGCCGGTGACGAAGCCGACACTGCGGGAGGAGGAGACAGCGAGGGAGACGACCCGGAGGCGCCGGTGGAGACGCCACGGTCGGTCCTCGACGAGGCGGTCACCCACGCGGACGAACTGCGGTCGGCGGCGCGTAACGCGGTCGACCTCACGGAGTCGGCCCGCGAGATCGCCCGAGCGACACTGGAGTCGGACGGCGCCCGCGTCCCGGTGCCGGTCGACCGCACGGTGACCGAGAGCGTCCAGCGCGCTCGCGCCACGTACCGCGACGCCACGTTCCGGATCGCGGAGCCGGTCCCCGAGGTCGAGGTGTTGGCGGGGGAGATGCTGGACGCCGTCCTCCGGAACCTGCTGTCGAACGCGGTGTCACACAACGACCGTGCGGAGCCGACGGTGGAAGTGTCCGTGACGGTCGAGGGGGCTTCGGTCCGCCTGCGCGTCGCGGACGACGGGCCTGGGGTCTCGGCGGCGGACCGCGACCGGGTGTTCGACGAGGGGGAGACGGCGCTGGACAGCGACGGAAGCGGGCTCGGGCTGTACCTCGTCCAGACGCTCGTCGACGGCTACGACGGGCGCGTCTGGGTCGAGGACAACGAGCCACGCGGCGCCGTGTTCGTCGTCGAACTGGAGCGGGCGGGCGGGGCGGCGCCGGTCGACACCGATCACGGTGGCGCGACCGACGACTGGGACGCGGGCCCCGAGATGACCGGCGAGCGAGTGGACGACGATCCGGGCGGGGAGACTCGTGTGGACGACGACACCGACGACCCGTTCGGTGGTGTCGTCGACCACGAGGAGTGACCTGTCGGAGTCACTACTGTAACGGTCTCCAGATTGCACTTACCTATCTCGCCCGTCAGTCTTACGACCGTGAGCCGACAGCTACCACCCAGCGGGACCACCGTACCGACCGATGCTCTCCTCCGACTCGCTCGTGGGTCGACGACACGAGCAGCCGGGACGCGGACGTTCGGGAGGTGGCCGCCGTGCGCGCCGTCGTCGTGAGCGAGCCCGAGCCGGACGGCGACACCGCGGCGACGACCCCCGCCGATCGCCTCGAACTCGTCGAGCGCGAGCGACCGACACCCGGGATCGAGGAGGTGCTGATCGACGTCGCCGCCTGCGGCATCTGTGGCGGCGATACGGCGGCGGTGGCGGACGGCGCAGCGACGACGTACCCGCGCGTCCCCGGCCACGAAGTGGTCGGTCGCGTCGTGGCGACCGGCGAGCGCGTCACGGCCGTCGAGTCGGGCGACCGGGTCGCGGTGGGCTGGCACGCGGGCCACTGCGGTCGGTGTGACCCCTGTCGGCGCGGCGACCACACGAACTGTCCGGAGCAGCGCGTGACCGCGATCCACCGTGACGGCGGCTACGCCGAGTACACGACGGCGCACCGCGACGCGCTGGCACGCGTCCCCGACGGACTCGCGGCGACGGACGCCGCGGCGCTCGTCTGTGCGGGGACGACGGCGTTCAACGCGCTCCGGCACGGTCCAGCGCGGCCGGGCGACACCGTCGCCGTCCAGGGGATCGGCGGCGTCGGCCACCTCGCCGTCCAGACCGCCGCACACGCCGGGTTCGAGACCGTCGCCCTCTCGCGGGGGACCGACAAGCGCGAGGCGGCGTTCGAGTTCGGTGCGGACCACTACGTCGACACGACGGACGACGACCCCGCGAGTCGACTGCGGGAACTGGGTGGCGCGGACGTGCTCCTCGGCACTGCGCCCTCACGCAGTGCGATCGCCGCCGTCGTCGACGGCCTGGCACCGAACGGCCAACTTCTCCTCGTCGCGCCGCCGGACGGCCCGGTCCCGGTCGACGTGGGGCGGTTGGTGGCCGGACGCGCCTCCGTCCGCGGGTGGTCCTCGGGGACACCGGTCGACGCCGAGGACACCTTCGCGCTGGGTGTCGAGGGTGCGCTCGATCCCGTCGTCGAACAGTTCCCGTTGGCGGACGCCGCGGCGGCGTACCGGCGGACGGCAGAGAATCGGACGCGGTTCAGAGCCGTCCTCGAGCCCTGACGACCGGTCACGGGCCCCACAGCGGCCTCGGCCCGCGACGCGAAACGGCCCTCGACCCGCGGCGGTGCGAGTTCCCCCTGCGCCGTTCAGTTCCCGACCTGCGTCGCCCGCTCGACCACGTCGGCGCCGTACGTCTCCGCCAACTCGTCGTGTTGGTCCGGGCGGTGCTCGTACACGTCCTGGAACACGAGGATCGGCGTCTGTGCGGCCTGGTACGTCGCCTCGTCCCACATCCGGTCCCGACTCACGTCGACGGCAGTGTCCCCGAGTTGCAGCGTCGCGTCCCGCGTCATCGCGATGGCACCCTTCCCCGCCTCCTTGGCGGCCTCGAACTCCTCCATCGAGTCGACGATGTCGTCGAGTCCGGGGACGTACGAGGTGCGGTCGACCAGCCGCTCGTGGAGTTCGTCGGCGTCCACCTCCTCCGTGCGGCCGTCGATCGTGAGCCGGTAAGTGTCCGCAGCGGTCTGCTCCAAGTCGGCGTCGTCACCCTCGTACACCAGCGTCCCGGAGTCGTCGGTCGTCAACTCGACGCTCTCGTCGCCCACCTCCAGCAGCCAGTGGCCGGACGCCGGCGGGAGCGGGGCGCGGTTCGCCACCTCCACCTGGCCCGGCGTGAGCGACCAGATGCCCGTCATCCCGAGTGCGCGATTCGCCTCCATCCGCTCGCGGTAGCCCGCCACGTCGCGGATGTCGTCGTACGGGCCGTCGACGGCGATCAGCCCCGCTGCGCTCGCACCGCGAGAGGTGTTGTGTCGCAGCGTCTCCCACTCCGGGAGCGCACCGGTCGGCGTCATCGCCCGCATGTCCTTCGTGTAGTCGACCTCCCCGTCGACCAGCAGGAACAGCCGTTCGAGGTTGTTCGACGGCTTCCCCATCTCTTCGCGGAGCCGGTTGAGTCCGATCTCGGCGGCCGCGCTCTCGACGATCACCGACATCGAGAGACTTCCCTCCGGGAGGCCGTGCTCGGACTCGACGATGGTGAGGAACTCGTCGGCCTTCTTCCAGTCGTCCAGGTCGCCCACCTCGGGGATCACGAACCCGTCGACCTGCTCGCCGGCACCCTCGTCGGGGTCGGCGATGGCGCGCATGTGCTCGAACCCGGTGTGGCGCGTCCCCGGGTCGTCGCGGTGCCAGACGACACGCGGGTGGATCTCGCCGGGGAACTCGTCGCCGTGCTCGCCGACGACGCGGACGATATTCTCGACACCCTCCTCGCGCATCGACGGCGCGGTGGCGTCCTCGTTGTCCGGCACCCACACGTCCGGGGCCTCCATCCCGCGCAGTCGGGCGGCGCTCTCCAGCAGTCGTGCCGAGTCCTCCTCGCCCTCGACGGCCGTCGGCGAGGTGAAGAACGTCCGCACGAACTCGCGGTCGTAGTGGCGGTCGGTGACCGTCATGTGTCCCGAGACACCGCCGGAACTCGCATAAACCTTCGTGGAAGCGACCAACTTCGCCCGAGCGCCGTCCCGGGAATTCGACTCCGAGTAGTTCTCTCGGCGGGCAGATCGAACCGTCGGGCGGTCGTCGGCGACGACTGCGAGCGGCGACCGCCGGCGGTGGCCCGTCTCCGTCCGGCGAAGTCGTCGTATCGGTGGGGTTTATCCCTTCGACGCCCGTGATTCTCCCCATGATACCGCGACTCGAGAACGTGGACTACCTGACGAAGTTACAGTACGTGATGATGGTCGTGTTCGGCGCGTTGACCGCCGTGCTGGCGTTGGCGCCGCCGCTGGGCACGCGTATCCGAATTCTCGGGGCGGGCGTGGCGTTCGGTATCACCATCGGGCTGTGGCTCTCGCACCTGCTGTCGATGGTGTACGAGACGACCGCGGACCTGCAGCGAGGGACTGCGCAGTGAGATGAGCGACGCCGACGGATCACCCGGCGACACGGGTGACACGGCCGAGACGAGCGATCCGAGTACCGGCGTGAACGGGGAGGGCACCGTCGGGAGCGAGTCGACGGGTGCGACCGGGGCGTCGGGCGAGTCGACGACCGACTCCTCACCCGCGTCGGCGACCGGCTCGGCACCCGCATCGGAGTCGGACGACGACGTCGACCTCGCGGACCCGAGCGCGGTCGCAGAGGAGGCAGCCGCGGCGGCTTCGGGCGGCGAGGAGTTCGAGAACCTCGGCGCGTTCCTGTTGACGGTGACTGGCGTGACGGCGATGTTCGTCGCCATCTTCACGTTCGCGTTCCCGCCGCCGATCAACCAGTACTTCGCGGGGATCGTGCTCTCGGTGACGGTGGTGACGCTGATCATCGGGATGGTGCTCGACCTGCTCGGGTACTTCTCCGACGACGCGCGGGTGCTCACCGACGACGACGAGCACACGGAGCCGGAACAGCTGGAGGCGGTTCGTGCGAAGCCGAACGTCCCGCTCCCGAAACAGATCAACTTCGACCAGGAGATCAAGCGACTGCGCGAGCACTTCGACGGGGAACTGCCCCGCCAGATGGACTCGTTCCTCACGGAGTACCAGGAGCTGAAGTCCACCTCGAAGAACCGGAAGGTCGTCGCCGGCAGTCTCCGGGCCGCGTTGAACCCGATCAGCGCGCTCGTCGACGACGAGGAGTTGGAGGAGATGGTCGACGACATGGGCGACCGGCTGTTCGCGTACATCAAAGCCGACCCGGTCGACAACATCGTCGTCACGGAGTACGCGTTCTTCCAAGACGGGGTTCAGACACAGGTCGCCGACCAGCAGGGTCAGCAGGTGCGGATCAAAGCGACCGTCCACAACCAGGGCGACACGGCGAAGGCGGAGGTGGCGGTGCGGTTCACCAACGCCGCGGGCGTCCCGGTGAAGACCGCCTACCTCCCGGTCGGCGAGGTCGTCACCGAGGCACGCAAGGAGTTGAACACGAGCGTCTACGTCCCGTCGCTGGCGACGGACGCGGACGTGTTCGTCATCCGTGCCACCCAGGACACGCCCGTCCTGGACATGTGAGCGGGGCGTCGAGAATCTCGACTGCCGTCCACACGGGTGGTTCGTGTGAACGGGCCAGGTGATCAGTCGTCGCTCGTCAGTTCCTCTTCCTCGCGGTCGTCCGTCGAGATGGGATCGGTCTGATCCTCCGCGAAGCCGGCGGAGTTCTCGATCCGCTCTGCCGCGGCGGGGTCGAACCGCCGTTCGATGTCCTGGAACCGGTCGACGAAGGAGAGTTCGTGGTGGCTCTCCGTCTCGTGGCCGACGTAGCGATCCTCCAGCGCGAACTGCGCCTCCTCGTCGCCCTCGGCGGCCCGCACCATGTCCTCGTAGACGGCGTGAGCGCCGGAGTGGAGCGCGAACAGCGTGACGAAGATGTACTTGTACCCCAAGTCCCCGAGTTCCGCGAACGTCAGCGGGTCCTCTTCGGCGCTCCACTCGAACGAGGAGGAGTAGTTGAAGGCGAGATCGACCTCCGGGTGCGTCTCGTGGAGCGTCTGGGCGTACTCGACGGCGTCTTCACGGGACGGATCTGGCATCTCGGGCCAGACGAGATCGACGCCGGCGTCGGCGTACAGCCGGCCGCGTTCGAGGTGTTCCTCCCAGTCCCCGTTCGCGGAGCCGTAGGCGTCCGTCCGCGCGATGATGACGGTGTCTTCGGACTGCTTGGCGTCGACGGCGGCCTCGAAGCGGGCGACCGCCTCCTCGCGGTCGACGATCTGCTTGCCGGCGACGTGGCCGCACCGCTTCGGCGTGGTCTGGTCTTCGATGTGGATCGCGGCGACGCCGGCCTTCTCGTACTCGCGGACCGCCCGGCGGACGTTGTGGACGCCGCCGTACCCCGTGTCACAGTCGGCGACGACGGGGAGGTTCGTCGCCTCCGCGATCCGCTTGGCGTTCTCGACCATCTCGGTCATCGTCACCATCTCCAGGTCCGGGAACCCGAACTGCCCCAACACCGTCGAGTAGCCGGACATGTACACCGCGTCGAGGTCGGCCATCTCCGCGAGTCGGGCGTCGAGCGCGTGGTACAGCCCCGGCGCGAACACGAAGTCTTCCGTCTCTAAGAGCCGACGGAACTCCGCCCCCTGTGGGTTGTCCACGTCGCGCTCGAAGACGTCCTGGTCGAGTTCGGTCGGGTTCATTCGGCGTCCTCCATCAGGGCACGTTCCAGCGGGTCCCGCCCGACGCGGCGGCCGCGGCCACCCTCGTCGGTCCGCTCGCGTTCCCCGGTCGCGCGGTCGCCGAGGCCACGCAGGTCCGGCACCAGCGGCGCCTCAGTCTCGCCGACGGTCGGCGTCGGCCGTTCCGCCGGCACTTCACACTCCGTGCCGCGAGTCGGGAGTGGGTCGTCTCGGTCGCCGCCGACCTGGGGTTCGGTCGTCCGTCGCGTCTCGCCGGGTCGCGTCGCGTCGTGCGTGCTCGACATGACTCGGGTGGAGAGAACGGCGCCACCCACTTGACTGTAATGAACTTTCATGATAAACGTCTGGGGCAGTGTGGGGCAGTCCTTGTATGTGATACGTTGACACCGTTTCGAGTATGGGTAGTCGTACTACCGTACTATCGTCGAGTCGAGGGTTCGACGTGTGTCGGTGGTGCGGAAGAACAGTCGGTCTCGTGCGTGCCAGACTGGCCGTCCGGGGTCACCCACTCACCGGCGGTCGACTCTCACCGCTCTGCCGACTCGCGATCCGTCTCCGTGCCGTCGGTCTCACTCACCGACTCGTCCGCCACGGGGTCGTCCGCGTCCGAGTCGATCGTCTCCTCAGAGTCGACGACCTCGTCCAGATCCACCTCCTCCTCCGTGTCGACACCCGACGCTGCCTCGGCTCCGACGGCACTCGACGCGGCCCCCACGGCGGCCGACTCGCGGAGTTCGCGCTCGATGTCCTCGCGGCCACGGCGGAACTCCCCCATCGCCTGCCCGCTGGCACGGGCGAGCTTCGGCACCTTGTTCGCGCCGAACAGGAGTACGACGACGAGCAAGATCACGATCAGTTCCGGTCCACCTGGTAACATCCCGAACAGCGGTACACCTACCATGGTGGTCGTACGCACCCAGAGGACATAACTGTAGAGTACGACACTCACACGTGGAGAATCGCCGGTTTCACGCGGTGACTGCCGAGTGGGAGGAGAGGAGTGTACCCATGTCGCGTCTCCTCTGGGCCGTCACGTGCGTGCTGCGTGGGCGCACGTGACGACAAGTCCCACTCGCCGACGGCACGGGCCGTACCACCCTGCCGTCGACAGGAGACGACTGCATCGTGACACACTAAAATCCTACGTCGGTCTCTCTCCGTGGACCTGCGGTCGTCTCGTCGCGTTCCGTGCGAGAGCCCCTCGCGGAGGAAACACGTCGCGAGTGGCCCACAGTTTCTTCTCGCACACGGGGTGTGTCGCCCCCAGTGTGAGGGAATCGGCCGTCGGATTCATGTCGTCCCCCGGTGAGGGGGCGACCGTGTCCCTCCAACACAACCTGACGGACTACACGGAGACGTACGAGACGTTCGAGTGGACGGACGTGCACGACGAGGCGGACTGGGACGCCCCGGAGTCGCTGAACGTCGCCCACGAGACGGTCGACCGCCACGCCGACGACCGCGGGACCGTCGCGCTCTACCAGGTCGGCACGGACGGCGAACTCTCGAAGACGACGTTCTGGGAACTCTCCCAGCGCTCGAACCAGTTCGCGAACGTCCTCGAGACGCTGGGGGTCGAGCGCGGCGACCCCGTGGTCTCGTACATGCCACGGATTCCGGAGCACTACGTCGCGCTGGTCGGCACACTGAAACGCGGTGCCGTCTGGGGGAGTGTCAACGAGCGGTTCGGTCCAGACGGGATCGCCTACCGGTTGGCCGACTGTGACGCCCGAGCGGTGGTCACGACGACTGACAACCGGGAGACCGTGGCGGCCGCACTCGAGGACGCACCGACCGTCGAGCACGTGATCACGGTCGACCGCGGCGGCGGCGCACCGCCGAGCGACGTGGCGTTCGGTCCGGCACTGGACGGGGCCGACACGGACTACGAGACGGCCGACACGGGCGGCGAGGACGACGCGATGCTGTACTACACCTCCGGGACCACCGGACCGGCGAAGGGGGTGTCACACCGCCACCGCTGGATCGCGGGCGTCGCAGCCACACAGCGGTACGCCGTCGACCTCCAGCCGGGTGACCTCTACTGGAGCACCGGGGACCTGGGGTGGCTGACGGGCGCGATCAACACCCTGGGTGCCTGGTTCTGGGGGACGCCGCTGTTCACGTACGAGGGGGAGTTCGACCCCGAGACCTGGGCCGCGTTGCTCGACGAGTACCCGATCTCGGTGTTGTTCTCCGTCCCGACCGCCTACCGGATGCTCCGAGAGAACGAGTCGGTCCTCGAGGGTGTCGACCTCGACTTGCGCCACGCGCTGTCCATCGGCGAGCCGCTGAGTGCTGGGGTCGTCGACTGGGGGGAGGAGACGCTCGACGTGACGATCCTCGACACGTACGGGCAGACGGAGACCGGGAACATGGTGATCAACAACTACCCGACGGAGGAGCTCCGGCCGGGGTCGATGGGGAAGCCACTCCCCGGTGTCGGGGCGGCCGTCGTCGATCCGGACACCGGCGAGGTGCTCCCGCCGGGCGAGACCGGGGAGATCGCCCAGCGCGGCGACTACCCGTGCTTCTTCGCCGGCTACCACGAGAAGCCCGAGAAAACCGCGGCCTGTTTCGTCGACGGCCCGGACGGGGAGTGGTACCTCTCGGGTGACCTCGCACACGTCGACGAGGACGGCTACTTCTGGTTCGAGGGGCGAGCCGACGACGTGATCCTCTCGTCGGGGTACCGGATCGGCCCCTTCGAGGTGGAGAGTTCACTCGGCGAACACGAGGCGGTCGCGGAGGCCGCCGTCGTGCCCAAGCCTCACCGCGAGCGCGGCAACGTCGTGAAGGCGTTCGTCGTCCCGAGTGGCGACGCAGAGCCGTCCGAGGGGCTGGCGGACGAGATCAGAGAGCACGTGAAGACCGAGCTCTCGGCCCACGAGTACCCCCGAGAGATCGAGTTCCGCGAGGAGCTGCCGAAGACGGTGACGGGGAAGATCCGGCGCACCGAGTTGCAGGACGAGGCCGCCGCCGAGGCGGACGTGGACACGCCCTGAGGAGTCGCGGGCGTGGTCTCCCAGCGGCGTGCCACTGGAGGACCCGATCACCGCCACGCCGCTGCGCCTGCGCGGACGGTGAGATACGCCACGAACCCGGCCGGGCCGAACAGTAGCGTGAGACACAACACCGGGGAGACGACGACCGGCGACAGCTCTCGGCGACGGGCGTCGAGGTACACCCACCGGCCGACGAACAGGTCGAACGCGAGGAAGTGGACCCACGCGGCCGTCGCCCCGAGGTTCGTCGCGAACAGCGCCGTCACACCCGCGACCGACGGCGAGAGAACTGTCGCGGCCGCGGTCTCGAACTGGGACGCGATCAGGACGACGTACAGCAGCGCCGCCGGGAGCACGACGAGCCGCGACCGTGCGACCCGCTCGGTGACGTGCCACGTCGGTGCGAGGATCACCAACGCCCACACCGGAGCGACGAGGAGGAAACTCCCGCCGAACACGGTCGCCGTCGTGACCTCGGGGACCGACGACACCAGCGGGACGGCTCGAATCGCGAGCACGAACAGCCCGACCGTGAGAGCGCCGTACAGTGTTCCGACGACTCCGACAGTAGACAGTGCGCCCCGCGTCGAGAGTCGGTCCCAGCGCGTCGCGAGGTACCCCGTGAGCGGGAGCACTTGGAGCGCGTGGAGTCCGACGAAGTGTGCGATCCGGAGGTCGCCGCCGGTCAGACTCCAGTTCAGGAGCGGGAGTCCGGGACCACCCTCCGGTGCGCCCACCGCGTGCCCCATCTGGGCGAGCATCACACCACCCTCGAGACTCGCAGCGACGAAGACACCGAGTCCGAGTCCGAGTCCCCACCGGTAGGCGGGGGCGAGCGACGGCGGATCTCTGACGAACCGGTAGAGGACGTACGCGACGACGAGTGTGCTCACTGTGATCGTCAGCCCCATCACGAGACCGATCGCCGTGTCGAAGACCGTCGATCTGTTGAAGTGAGACTCGACGCCGCGAGCTGCCTGCCCGGCGATGAGTGTGATCTCGATCACCATCGCACTCCCGACGATCCGACTCACGCGACGTTCGAGTCCGTCCGACAGCGAGAGTGACGGCAGTATCCACCCGATCGTACCGGTGAAGATCGCGATCGAGACCGCGAACTTCCACGGCTTCGTCCAGACGTTCCGGCCGAGCAGTGTCCGCGGGTCGACCACCATCCCGACGGTGAACACCACTGCGAGGACGACGTTGAGGGCGGTGACCGCGAACAGCAGACGGTTCCGACGAGACAACTCTCCCACGAAGTCGCGAACGCCGACGGCGACCGCCCGTCCGACCGACTCCTCCGCGAACTGCGTCGTCGATGCCATACGTGATCGTCTCCAGCCAGGTGATTGGTCCTTCGTGCAACCTGTTGCACCGGCACCTGCCGTGTCTCTCGACACCGACACCCGTCACAAACCCGACCGCACCGACACCCATCACAGACTCGACCGCACCAGTCGCGGACCCTACCGTTTTGTCGTCGGATCACACAGAGACGAGACGAACGGATGCAGCCACCGGCTCTCCTCGGGGTGATCACATCGTGATCGCGGCACGGTTCGACGTCGAACTCCCGGCAGACACGATGATCTGCGACGTGTCGACGGCGTTCCCGGAGGCGACCTACCGGCTCCTCTCGGGTGTCAACGCGGGGGAGACCGCGGTCCAACTCGGAGAAGTCGTCGCGGGGGACCCGCGGGCGGCCGGCGGTGCCATCGCCGACCACGAGTTGGTCACCTCCTACGAGTGGCTGGAGGTGGACGAGGAGCGGGGGCTCGCGAAGTACGAGACCAGGGACACTGCGCTGTACGAGTTCATGGCGCGGTCGGATGTCCCAGTCCAGTTCCCGGTCGTCGTCCGCGACGGGTGGTATCGGGTGGACTTCGTCGGCACCCGCGCCGAGTTCGAGGGGTTCCGCGACACGCTGAGCGCACACGACCGCCCGTACGAACTGCTCTCACTCGTTCACGAGACCGACTCGGAGGCGTTGCTGTCGGAGCGTCAGCGGACCGTCCTCGCGACCGCGCTCCGACTGGGGTACCTCGAAGTGCCACGCGAGTGTACGCTCTCGGAGTTGGCGGCGGCACTCGACGTGACGGAGTCGACCGCCAGCCGGACGCTCCGTCGTGCGCTGCAGCGAGTCACCGCGCAGTTCCTCACCACACCCGACGAGTGAGTCGGCCGCGACATCGCACCGGCGAGTGGCCGCCGACGGTCGACTGTCCACCGAGTGACTGTCCACCGCGTCACCGTCCCCCGGGTAACTGTCTCCCGAGTGACTACTGCATCGCGTCGACACGCACGTCCGGGTGCTCGCGGAAGTACGCGACGAGCGCGTCGGCGTACTCGGGGAACCGCGGACACGAGACGCCGGTGTCGGCCAGCGCGCGCTGTGTCGCCGGGTTGGCGTGCCGCGTCGGGTGGTCGAAGTAGTCCACCGTCGCCGGTTCCGTGACGACGCCACGATCTGCGAGGGCCCGCATCCCCCGACGCACCAGTCGCTTCGGGGCGGGGACGGCGAGCGTCCGGTGGCCGAGTGCATCGCCCAGCGTCCGGAGGAACGCGGGGACGGTCAGGGGCGCCGGGTCACACAGGTGGTACGTGCCGGCCACGGTGTCGGGCTGGGCCGACAGCGCCGCGATCGCGTCGACGACGAAGTCGCGCGGGACGACGTTCATCTCCGTCCGCGCGGCGCCCGGGAGCGACGGCGAGACGGAGAGCCACGCGGGCTGGGCGGCGAGCAGTCGCAGCAGGTAGTAGGGCCCGTCGTACTTCTCCGTCTCGCCGGTCCGGCTGTCGCCGACGACGATGGACGGGCGGTAGACCGTCGCCGGGAAGCCGGACGCGATCGCCTCGCGAACGAGCACCTCGGCGCGGTACTTCGTCGCCTCGTAGTGGTTGTTGAACGACTGGCCCTCGCGCAGGTGCGACTCCGCGAAGACACCCTCGTACCGGCCACTGACGTAGCAGGTGCTGACGTAGTGGAACCGGTCGACGCCCGCCTCCCGAGCGAACCCGAGGACGTGTCGCGTGCCGTCGACGTTCACCGCCTCACCCACCTCGCGAGAGACGCCCAGATCGTAGACGGCGGCGAGGTGGTACACCGAGTTCACCGCTCCGAGTCGGTCGGCGGCCGTCGGGTCCAGGTCCAGATCCGGCTCCGTGATGTCGCCCTCGACGAGCCGGAGGTGGCGTCCGGGTTCGGCCGCCGGGTCGAACGCCGTCGGACCGGGTGTCGTCTCCGTCGGTCGCCGTGCGGCGCCGGTGACGGTGTCGCCGCCGCGACTGCCCTCGTCGGTGTCCCCGTCGGTGTCGTCCGCACTACTCTCGCGGGCGATCTCGCGGGCCTCGCCGACCACCGCCTCGGCCCGCCGCGCGGCCGTCTCGCGGTAGGCGGGCTGGACCAGACAGGTGATCGGACCGTCCCCACGGGCCAACAGCCGCGGGAGCAACGCCGAACCGAGGAACCCGGGGAACCCGGTCAGGAGTGTCCGTGACGCTCCTCCGTCGTCGCCCGCGGTCGCCGTAGTGGTTCTCGCGGTCGTCGTGGTGTCGGCGGCAGACTCGCCGGCCGCCGACTGCGCTGTGTTCGTCACGTCTCGACACACCACTCCACCCTGCGGCATGAACGTTGCCGTCGCGGCGACCGGAGCGTGGGGTCGACAGCCGTCGCGGACGCGACTGGGCGACGTGGTCTCGTCGAGACCCGCTCGGCCGAGTTCCGGTCGTCCGTCGCGTGTGCCACGGGAGCTTGTCGCAGTGCCGCACGCTCACCGGCGAACGCTGCCCGGTAGCGTCCGCCTCTTGTCCGTCTGGCCCCTCGTGTCGACCGTGCCGACTGCACTGTTCGTCGTCAGCGAGCGCGGGTACTGGGGAGAAGAGTGTGTCGAGCCGCTGACTACGCTGGACGCGGCCGGCTTCGAGATCGACGTTGCGACCCCGACCGGCGAGCCGCCAGAGGTCGACGAGCGGTCCGTCGACCCGGAGACGGTGGGCGAGGAGACCGCCGCACTCGTCCGCGAGGTCGACGAGACGGACGAGCGGCTGGCCGATCCGGAGCCGCTCGCGGCGGTCGACGCCGCCGACTACGACGCCGTCGTGTTCCCCGGTGGACACGGAACCGAGTGGGACGTGAACCAGGACCGCGACGCGTGGGCGGCACTGCGGACCGCAGTGGCCGGCGACGACGGCGTCGCACTCGTCGTCTGTCACGCCGTCGGGATCCTCGGGTTCGCGCGCGACGCAGACGGCGAGTTCCTCGTCGCGGGTCGCTCCGTCACCGGCTTCCCCAACGAGTGGGAGGCGGACATCGTCGACGACCACGACCGGATGCCAGACGGCCGCAAGCTCCCGTACTGGGTCGAGGACGTGGTCCGAGCGGCCGGCGGCGAGTGGGACGCGGAACTCGACGCCGACACGAGCGTCACAGTCGACGGGGACCTGGTGACGGCGCGCGGCCCCGAGTCGAGTACTGCCGCCGCTCGCGTGTTGGTCGAAGAACTCGGCCACGAGATCCCCGAGCGGGCGCAGTCCGCAGACTGACGGGCGACCGAGGGACGACGGTGTCCAGACACCGTACGGCGCAGCGTCGGCGTGACGCCGACGTGGACGGTGCCACGGTCGGTCACCAGTCGGCGTTCAGTCGTCGGACGCCGCGACGGCCGCCCGCGTCGTCCCGACGCGTCGGTCGAGGAAGTCGTCGAGCAACTCCAGCGAGCGGATCTTCTGGTCGATGTCGCTGGAGCCGTGCCCCTCCTCGCCCAACTCCTCGTACTCGAAGTCGTCACCCTGCTCGAAGCCGGCGTCTTCGAGCGCGTCACGGAGGATGCGAGCCTGCGAGACCGGCACGCGCGGGTCGTTGACGCCGTGGACGATCAGGAGCGGACACGAGAGGTTCTCGGCGTACCGTGCCGGGCTGCGCTCCTCGTACAGCTCCGGGTTGTCCTCGGGGTGGCCGAGGTTCTTCACCATCAGCTCCGTCCGGAAGTGTGGCATCGTGTTCTCGTACATGTCCTCCAGGTCCGAGAGCCCGACGGAGGTGACGGCCGCGTCGTACAACTCGGGGTACTGGACGACCTGCCAGTTGGTCGAGAACCCGCCGTAGGAGCCGCCGTAGACGACGACGCGGTCCTCGTCGAGCCAGTCGTACTCCTCCAAGACGTACTCCACACCGGTCGCCACGTCGCCCTGCTCTGCACCACCCCAGTCCTCGTACAGTTCGCGGACGAACTCGCGGCCCCGACCCGTCGAGCCGCGGTAGTTCACCTGCAGCACGGAGAACCCGCGCGAGAGGAGGAACTGCACCCGGTAGTTGAACCGACGCATGTCGTGGAACCGCGGGCCACCGTGCGGGTTGACGAGCAGCGGCGACGGTCGCTCGCCGGAGTCGAACAACAGTCCCTGAATCTCGAACTCTTCGTACGGCTCGTGCTCGACGGCCTCGGCGGGCGTCTCCGGCACACCGTCGGACGTGAACCGGATCGTCTCCGGCTCCACGAAGTCCTCTGGGTCGAACGGTCCGTAGTCGGCCCGCACCAGTGTCTCCGTCTGGTCGGCCGTCAGGTCGTACGCCACCAGTTCCGCGCGGGTGCTCGACGCGGTGTGGTACAGCAGGATACGGTCGTCGGCCAACTCCGTGTCCACACCACGCGTGGTCCCGGCCGGCAGATCGAGCTCTCGACCCTCTCCCGTCTCGGTGTCGTAGACGACCGGAACTGTCACCGAGTCCCGTGTGCGCGACGCGAGGAATCGGTCGCCGTCGCCGAGGAAGTGACTCGCACCCTCCTCGTACGCCTCGTCGTCGAACCACGTCACGTCGTCGGTCTCGAGGTCGTACACGCCCGGACGTCCGAGGTCTGTGGAGTTGTCGACGAACAGCAGACGGTCGCCGTCGGGCGAGAAGTCGACAGGGATCGCCTCGGCCCCGACCTCGCCGACCTCGAGGTTGCGGACGTTCGAGCCGTCGACGTCCGCGAGGTACACG
Source organism: Halobaculum sp. MBLA0147 (assembly GCF_041361345.1). NCBI lineage: Archaea > Methanobacteriati > Methanobacteriota > Halobacteria > Halobacteriales > Haloferacaceae > Halonovum > Halonovum rutilum. Next base: position 246,639 of record NZ_JBGKAD010000003.1, read on the forward strand.
TCCACGTTGTCGTAGTCGTCGCGCTCGTTCGTGGCGAACGCGATCCGGTCACAGTCGGGCGACAGTTCCGCCCCGTTGATCGCACGGTCGTAGTCCGTGAGTTTCGTCGTCTCGTCGCTCGCGAGGTCGTGACGGTAGAGGTTCATCTGGCCCTCGTGACTGGACCCGAACAGGATCGTCTCCCCGTCGTCACCCACTGCGTGGAGACGGAGTTGGCCGTCGACCTCGACGACCGGCTCGCTCTCTCCGTCGAGTGTCATCACGTGGAGGTCGTGTTGCTCGTCACCGTTCTCGTCACGGTGGTAGAACAGTCGGTCTCCGTCCGGGTGCCACTGGAAGCCGGCCTTCACCGATCGGGGGACCTGTCCGTCACTCAACTGCTCGGACTCGCCCGTCTCGACGTCGTACAGGTGGATCTCGTTGCGACCCGTCACGTCGTAGTAGTACGCGATCCGTTCGCCGTCTGGCGACACCGCCGGTGCCGCCAGCGTCGGGAGTTCCGCGAGTGCGTGGAGGATGTCGTCCGGCTCTTCGTCTGACATACACGACCACCCTGGAACGCACGACACGTAAGTTCTCGCAGAAGTCCGATTCTGTCTGAATTTCGATATGTCTCGGACGACGGGTGCAATCGTCGACTGGGTCCGGGCACGGGACCGACCACGAGCCACGAACCGCGACCTCGCCGCGATCCACAAGCTTCGATTCGGTCGGGCCCGAAGTTGGGTGCGTGCCGACAGTCGCCGCCTGTCAGATCGAGGTCGCCGACCTGGACGTGGAGACGAACCGCGAGACGATCACGGAGCGACTCGTCGGGCTCCCGGAGTCCGTCGACGTGGCCGTCTTCCCGGAGTACGCGCTGACGGGGTTCGTCGCCGACGAGCGCGTCGCAGCGGGGGCGGTCGCCCGCGACGGACCGGCGTTGGACGCGATCCACGAGGCGGCCGCGGACGCCGACGTGGCCGTCACCGTCGGGTTCGTCGAGGCCGCACCGGACGAGGAGGAGCTGTACAACGCGACGGCGTACCTCGACCCGGGCGGACCGGACGACCGCACGGTGTACCGCAAACGGCACCTCTGGGGCGGAGAGGACCGCGTCCTGACTCCCGGTTCGGAGCGTGTCACGGTTCGGACACCCGTCGGACGGGCGGGGATCGTCACCTGCTACGACCTGAACTTCGTCGACGAGAGCGCCGCGCTGGCGGAGCCGGACGTGGCGGCGCTGTTGGTCGGCGGCGCGTGGCCCGCCGCCTACACGGAGAACTGGCGACTGCTCTTGCGTGCTCGGGCGCTGGACGGCGTCCGCTGGGTGGTCGGTGCGGGGCGGACCGGGACGAAACGCGTCGCCGACGCGGACCCGACGACGTACGGCGGCCGGTCGCTCGTGGCGCGACCCGACGGCGGCGTCCACCGGGAACTGGACCGGCAGCCGCGAGATCTCGTGACGGAGGTGGACGAGGCCGTGCTCCGCGACCAACGCGAGGTGGTCGGCGTGTTCGGCGACGAGGGCCCGACGGCGCTCGACGACGCGACGGAGTGACCGAACTCGACCACGTGGCGGAGTGAGTAGCGCTCGCTGACGACGAATTACGATCTCGATCGGCTCAGACGCACCCCTCACACTCACAGTAGCGCTCGCAGACCGGGTTGTCGCAGTCCGGCGAGCGGGCGGTGCAGAAACTCCGGCCGTGTCGGATGAGCAGCACGTGCAGCGGGTACTTCAGTTCGTCCGGAATCACCTCGTCGAGCACGTCGTGTGCACGCTGGTTGTTCGCGGACTCGGGGACGAGTCCGAACCGCTTCGAGACACGTTCGACGTGCGTGTCGACGGCCATCGTCGGCTTGCCGAAGTGGAAGTTCAAGACGACGCTGGCGGTCTTCGGGCCGATCCCCTTGATCTCGGTGAGCCACGCCTTCGCGTCCTCGGTCGCCATCGCGTCGAGGAACGCCAGCGAGTAGGCCCCGCCAGTCTCCTCGCGGACGGCGGCGAGTGCGCGCTGGATGCGTTCGGCCTTCGTCTCCGGGAGGCCGGCGACCCGGACCGTCTCGGCGAGTTCCTCCAGTGGCGCCTCCTCGATGGCGCGGTAGTCCTCGTACGTCGAGAAGAGGTTCTCGGCCGCGCGACGGGTGTTCTCGTCGGCGACGTTCTGCGAGAGGATCGTCGTCACGAGTTGCCGGACGCCGCGCGCGTCGGCGGTCGTCCCGTGTTCTCCTTCCGGGTCCGCCCCGGTGTCCTGACTCTCGCCGGCCTCGCGCTCGACGGGTTCGTACAGCGCGACCAGTTCGTCGTGGAGTTCGCGGACGGCCGCGGCCGTCCACTCGTCGGACTCGGTAGACACGGACGATCACTGGGACGGCGGCAGTTTCAACACGTCGGTCCCGAGGTCGACCGTGACCACGCCGGTCGTCTCGCGTCTTGCGCGTCGAGTCTCTCGACCACGGACGCGGGTCGGTGTCGTGACGGGCGAGTGACTCTCGAACCGGTCGCCCGAGGAGACACCAGTGTGCCACTGTTGGCCAACACACCCCAACGTTCAAGCTGTTGGCCTCCACACACCAACGCACGATGTCGCAGGAGACGGACCCACCGGTCCAGCCGGACGACGGGCCGGACGAGACGGTACTGGCCGCCCTCGCCGACGAGGGCGAGGTCGAGGTAGACACGACACCGGACGACGCTCACGCTGCCTCGAACGGGATGGACGTGGCGACACCCGCCGGACGCCTCGCGTTCGAGGTGTACCCGGTCGAAGACACGGGCGCGGATCACGAGCGCCACGACCCGGACGCCGGCGTGTACGTCGACCGGTGGTACGACGAGTCGTACACGATCCTCCACGTCCACGAGGTGGACGCCGAGCCGAGGATCGAGGTGGCGGACCCCGACGCCGTCGACGGGCGCCACACGGTGCTCGTCCGCGAGAAGAACCCGCAGGAACGCGCCGCACAACTCCGTCGCCACGGCGTACCGGAACGCCGTGCGGAGGTGGTGGCACTGCGCGAGCGCGGGTTGACGTACAGCGAGATCTGCGAGGCGACGGGGGAGTCGGGGCCGAACAACCGCGGGGACGTGTCGCGACACCTCCAGCGGTTCGACGAACAGTTGGGCAACGCGAGGTGGCTCGCGGAGAACGCCGAGCCGGTGGCGGGTGATCGGTGACTGGGAGGTGACGGCCGGGGTACCGACTCTGCCGTCAGTCCGGATCAGGCCTCCGTCTCGACGCCGCGGGCCCGCGCTCGCTCGTCGGTCAACGCTCGGAGGGCGGCGAGACGACGCTCGACGGGTGGGTGTGCCCGCGTCTCCAACGCGAACGACGAGAGCAGGTCGCCGGTCGTCCGCACCGGTCCGGTGGGACGCTCCGCGACCGTCCCCGCCTCCCTCGTGGCGGGACCGTCTTCGCTGGGGGCGTCGAACCCGTGCGGGAGGAGACACAGCTCCGCGACGTGACCCTCCGTCGCACCACCGGGGCCCGTCTGGGCTGTCTCGCGGCCGTCGCGTGCCGGAGCGCCGGCGTCGGCGAGCCGTTCGAGTACGTCGGCCAGCGTCGCGGGCGACCCCGTGAGTCGGGCCGCGGCACGGTCGGCGCCGAACTCGCGTTCTCGCGCCAGCGAACGCGCGAGGTACACCGTCAGCGTCGCCGCGGCACCGAGTGCCACGCCGCCGAACACGGCGACGGCGACCGCGCCGACCACGAACGTCGACAGCGAGGCGAGCGACAGCGGCCCACCGGGGAGCGAGGGGACGGCGAGTCCGTAGGCGACCGCGAGTCCCAGCCCACCCAGCGTCCACTGTGCCGTCGCGGGGAGGTCGTCGAGTCGCGACGACGCCACCGGGGTGTACGAGCCGGCGACCAGCGCCGGGAGGAACGACGCCAGCGTCAGGACGACGGCGTCGCGGTTGCGGAGGTGTGCCAGTTCGTGTGCGAGGACGGCGTCCAACTCCTCGTCGTCGAGTTCCTCGAGGAGCCCGGTCGAGACGACCACCGTCCCGCCGGTCGCCCCGGCGACGGAACAGCTGTTCGGGACCGGCGAGTCGACGACGGCCACGTCCGGGACCGGGGCGTCGGCGAGCCCCGCGACGCGGGTGAGTCGCGCGTGGAGGTCGGGGTACGTCTCGCGGTCGACGACCGTCGCGTCGACCGTCGCGAGGAGTTCCGAGCGGACGTACCCGAGCTGGACGACGACGAGGACGGCCGCGAGGCCGAGCGTCAATGCGGCGACACCGAGCGAGCCGGACGGGAGGAGGGCACCGAACCACGGTGCCAACAGCGCGGCGAGTCCGACCGCGACGAGACCGGTGGCGGCCAACGCGGCGCCGAGCGTGGCGGCGACGCGGAGCGACCGTCTGCGAGTGCGGGAGACCATCGTCCCCGTCTGGTGTCCGGAAAAACATATACTTCGTGCCTCCCACGACCGAGACGATGGGACACGACCCCGCTCGCGCCGCGACCGTCGGCGCGCTCGCCCTCCTCCTCCTCCTCACGGCGGCGTTGTTCCCCGTCGGGGGGTTCGGTAGCTACCCCGCCGCGGAGGGGACCGACACCGACGGAACCGGCCCGGCCGTAGACAGTGGACTGCTCGACTCCCCGAGCGAGACGACGACACCGGACGACGAGACGGAGACCGCCACGCCGACCGCGACGCCGACCGCAACGCCGACGCCCGAACCGGACGACGACGGGGCGACGGGGGCGACGACCGGCGACCGGCCGACGATCGGAGCCGGCTTGGCGTCCGAGATCGGCTTCGTCGCCGGACTCCTGTTGCTCGGGACGCTGTTCGTCGTCGCCTTCGGCAGCGTCGTGAGCGTCACGGCGACGCGGATGGCCGCCGCAGTCGACGACGTGCCGAGCGGTCGCCTGCCGCGCGTGCGTCTGTTCTTGGCCGCCATCCCCCGCGCGACGGTCGCGGTGCTCGTCGGGACGGGGAGTCTGGGCGGCACGCTCGGCGGTCGCCTGCGGGCCGCGCTCGGACGACTCGGCGGTGGATCGCTCCGGCGTGTCGGCGCGGTGACACGGGGACTGACGGGTGCCGTCGGTACGATCGTGGGCGGCCTCGCGCGGCTGTCGCTGCCGCGCCTCTCACTCGCGAGTCTCACCGGCGAGGTGTCGTTGTCTCGTGCAGACACGGACGAGAGCGGCGGCGCGGGTGGTAGTGGCGGCACCGGGTCGGTGACGGCGAGTGAGTCCGCGGAACGGCCGACGGCTCCGTCTGCCGACGCCGGCGGGCCGACGGGTGGGCCGACGACGGTCCGCGAGGCGTGGTCGCGGTTCCCGGCGTACGTGCCCGGTGTCGACAGCGTGTCGACGCGGACGCCCGGCGAGTTGGCTCGCCGCGGCGTCGCGGCCGGGCTCCCGGACGACGCGGTCGAGACGTTGACCGACGCCTTCCGTCGCGTCCGGTACGCCGGCGGCGTCGACGAGTCCCGCCGCCGTGCCGCGCTGGACGCCTTCGAGGAGCTCCGTGGCGTCGACACCGCCGAGCGAGGAGACGGCGACGATTCGTCGGACACCGACGGAGGTGAGTCGTCGTGAAGCCGACGCGACGGGTGATCCGTGGTCTCGGCTACCTCCTCGGACGTGCCGTCGGAGGCGCCGTGTGGCTACTCCGACGCCTCGGACGCGGCGAGGAACGACTCGCGACACGGCTCCGCAAGGTTCGTACCCGCGAGTCGAGCGGGCGACTGACGACGAGACTCCGCGGGGTCCAGGTGGCGGAGACCGACGGAAGCCGTCGCCGTCGGGTGGTGCGTGCGTTCGACGCGGTGGCGCTGCTCGCGCTCGTCGGCGCCGCGGCGACGCTCGCCGGGGTGGTGCCGGACGCCGTCGTCCGCACGCTCGCCGGCGTCGCACGCCCGACACTGGGTGTGCTCGGTCTCCTCACTGCCGTCCTCGTGTTGGTGACGTGGAACCGCTCCGGGACGGACGCAGACGAGCCAGACCACCACGAGTTCGGCGTGCCGCCACACCCGGCACCGCCGGAACGGGTACCGGCGGGCGACGGCGTCCCGCCGGGCGCGCGTGTCGCGCTGGCCGCGGGCGAGGACGACCGGATCGCCCGTGCGACGACGAGACGCGAGTTCGGCGGCCAGAGCGTCGAGGAGCGACTCCGCGAGGCGGCAGTCGCTGCCGTCGTGCGCGACACTGGTGTCGACGAGTCCGTCGCTGCCGAGCGCGTCGCCGACGGATCGTGGACCGACGACCCGCGTGCGGCGGCGCTGCTGGCCGACGGCGAGGAGCCGACCGTCCCGCCGAGCGAGGCGCTGCGCGACTGGATCGCGGGCGAGCGGACGCCACGCACGGTTCGGGCGACGGTTCGCGAGATCGAGCGCCGCGCCTCGCCCGACGAGGGCGGACACGGGACCCGGTTCGCGCCCGGTGCCACGAGTGCGACGGACCCGACGGGTACCGTGAGAACCGCCGACGAACGGACCGGAACCGTCGAGACGCCCGGTCCCGAGACAGTCGGAACCGACGCCGACAACGGCCGGCCCGCCGACGGCGTCGCCGAGACGGCGGTCGCCGACCCCAGTCTCACGGGAGACGACGACGGCGACACCCAGACGACGGCGTCCGAGGTGGCGGGTGCCGAAGAGACCGCACCGCCGCTCCGTGCCGGTGCCGGTCGTGGCGCGTTCTCGTGGGAGGTGGACCGATGACGCTCGCCGAGCGGGCGCGGTACGCGCCGGCGACACTGCTCGCGGTCGGGCTGGCGGCGACCGGCGTCGTCACCGGGAACCCGGTCGTGTTGTTCGCGGCCGCCATCCCGCTGTCGCTCGTGGCGTACGGAGCCCTAGTGGTCGCACCACCCGAGGACGCCGTCAGCGTCGAACGGACGGTGACACCCGACGCGCCACGCGCCGGGGAACGACTGGCGGTCTCCGTGACCGTCACGAACGACTCGGAGAGCTACCTGCCAGACGTGCGCGTCGTCGACGGGGTGCCGGACCAGTTGGCCGTGCTCGACGGATCGCCGCGTGCCCACTGTACGCTCGCACCGGGCGAGTCGGAGACGGTGCAGTACGCGGTGCGGGCGGCACGCGGCGAGTACACCTTCGACCCCGCCGGCGTGACCGTTCGCTCGCTCGCCGGGACGGCCGAACGACGGACCGCGACGGGTCCACAGACGGAACTGCGGGTGCCGGTCGGTGCCGATCCACTCCCCTTGGACGACCGGACGGCGACGGTCGGCGGCCGGATCGAGACGGACGACGCCGGCACCGGCATCGCGTTCCACTCCAGTCGGGAGTACCGCCCCGGCGACCCGATCAACCGTGTGGACTGGAACCGCTACGCGTCGACGGGGGAGCTGTCGACCGTCGAGTTCCACGAGGAGCAGGCGGCGACGGTCGTGTTGGTCGTCGACGACCGGGTGAGTGTCCGGGGTGTCGCTCGGCCGGGTGAACTCGACGCCGGGGAGCGGGCACGACGTGCCGCCGCGGAACTCGCCACGGCACTGTTGAACGCGGGCGACCGCGTCGGCGTGGCGGTGAAAGACGCCGGTGGCGGGTTCACGCCGCCGCGCAGCGAGGACTCGCTGGAGGTGTCGCCGACGGCGTACCGTCACGAGGAGGAGGGGTACCTCCCACCACGTGGCGCCGGTGCCGCACAGGAGACGGCCGTCCGCGAGTACCTCGACCGCCGTGGAGAGGGCCGCAGTGACCTCCCGCTGCGCGTCGACGACTTCTGGTTCGCGGGGGATCTGGCAGACTACCTGCCGGAGGACGCACAACTCGTCTTCTGTTCGCCGCTCGCGGACGACGACGCCGTCGCCGCCGTAGAGACGTGGCTGGCCCGTGGCTACCCGGTCACCGTGCTCGCGCCGGACCCGACGGGGACCGGCGTCGGCGGACGGTTCGCGACCGTCGAGCGCGACGAGCGACTCGACGATCTGCGGCGGTCCGACGCGACCGTCGTCGAGTGGGACGGACGGGACACGCTCGACGCCGCCGTCGCTCGCGCGGAGGTGAGTCGATGAGCGACGCGAGCGAGACCGGCGTGGCTCGCGACACGTCCACGCTGGACGACCCGGTGACTGGTGCCCAGACGGACGACTCTACGGTGGGTGCCGGCACGGCTACCGCCCGGACGACCGCCCAGACTGCCGACCGAACGACGGAGCGGACGACCGAACCGCCGGAGAGGACGCCGAGTCCGGCCGGGAGTCGGATCGCGTTCCTCGCGACGGCACTGGCCGTAGTCGTCGCCGGCGCCGGCTTCGGCGTCCTGCTGCCGGCCGTGGGGGTCGTCCTCGGCGGCGCGGCACTGTGGCCGGCCCTCCGGTTGCTGCGGGACCCGGACGGGCTCGTCGCCACGGTCGCGGACGCGGTAGACACGAGCGAAGCGGCCGTCGAGCGGGCGGAACACGAGGGGGTCGCCGACCAGTCGGATCGTGCGACGACCGTCGACCGGCCAGAACACCGGTCCGCACTCGCGAGGGGCCTCGCCGCGGTCGTCGTCGGACTCACGTTCGGGACGAGCGTCGCGTTGCTGGCTGGCTCCCCGGCGTACGTCCTGGCGTTCGTCGGTGGCGTCGGTGCCTCGGCGACCGTCACGCTCGGCGCCGTGGCCGTCGGTGCCGTGGCGTTGAACGCGACCGTCGGTGTCGGACCGACCGGGTCGGGAGGCGCGAACGGCGTACTCGCTGGTCCGACGGGAGACGACGGCGTACTCGCGGGTCCGACGGGAGACGACGGCGTGCTCGCGAAGGCGACGACGCCCGCACTGGGTGCCGTCGTCGCCGTGACCACCGCCGTGACCGTGTTCGCCGGTGGTGGTGCGGTGGTGGTCACGGGTGGGCAGTTCCTGCTCGACTCGGGACCACTGTCGCCGCTCGCGACGGCACTCGTGCTCCAGCTCGTCGCAGTCGGAGTCGGGGTGACCGTACCGTTGCTCGACAGTGCCTTCGAGGACTTGCTGGGTGGCGAGCGGTACGAACGACCGGCCGCACTCGACTGGTTGTCTCGTGCACCCAGCGAGGTGCCGCGGTGGTACTGGCTAGCGTTGTTCCTCCAGGTGACGGCGGTCGCGAACGGCGTCGCGCTACCGACGACCGCACTCACGACCGGCCTCGCGGGGGTGGTGGTGGGACAGCTCCTGCCGCTGGGTGCACTCGCGCTGGGCACGCTGGCGGCGACCGTCGTCGCTGGGTGGGTGGTGAAGTCGTTCACCGTCGCCGCCGTCGGCGAGGACGGCCCGCTGGCCGTCCGGACGCTGGCGACGCTGGTTCCGGTCGCGGCGGTCGTTTGGACACTGGTGCTCGCGGTGCCGAGCGCGGAGCCCCTGATCGCGCCGGTCGCGACGCCGGTCGGCGTCGCCGTGGCACTCGGGGCGGTCCGGGCGACCGGCGACGGGATCTGGGCCGTCTCGCGGCTCGGTGTCCTGCCGGAACGGGCCGGCGGCTTCGCAGTCGCGGCGGGGGCCACCGTCGCCGTCGGGTTGGTCGCCGCGTTCGCCGGTGGGCCCGCGGCGGCGGTCTACGTCGCGGTCGCCGCCGCGCTGGTCACCTGGTACGCCGGCGAGCTGGGCACCGGTCTCGGTCACCACCTCGGCCGCGAGGCGGACACGACGACCGGCGAAGTGGCCCACGCCGTCGCCGTGAGTCTCGTGGTGGGAGCCGCGACGCTGGTCGTGTCGCTCGTGACGTACGTCGGCGGGCCACCGGCGTGGCTCCCCGACGGCGCGTCGGCCGCGACCGCCGTGGCGGGGCTCGCCGTCGCCGCGCTGGCGGTCGTCGCGCGGGTCACCGTCGGGCGGTCGCTGGAGGAGTCCTGACGGATCGATCTGAGGACGGTCCACGGTTCGTCGAAGCGATACCTCTTCTCTTCGCGACGTTCGCTGTCGGTACAGACAAGGTCGTGACCGGGCGTGACGGACCCAGTACGGTGGAGTGAGACGATCACTGGGCCGGGCACCCGATTCGATACGAGACGAGTGTGGTCGTGGCTACTGGCAGAGAATTGAAACTGATATAGAAACAGAAAATACTATAAGACATGTGGCAGAGGGTAGTGGTATGCTACGCGATCGAGCGTACGCGACGGTATCGGCACTCGCACGACGACCACGACTCGTGGTGAGTCTAGTCCTCCTCGTCTTGTTGGCCAGCCAGGGTGCAGTCGCCGAGGGCGGCGATCTCACTGTCTCTCCGCTCGAAGAGGGCAGGGCCATCCTCGGTAGCGACGGGAAGGGCGAATAGTAACGCACAGAACTCCAGACCAGCTACTCCGGCGTGTTCAACCACTCTCGTTGCTGCGGCCAGTAGAGATCGTCGTCGTAGAACACCGGACTGTCGAGGTGGTCGTCGAGCCACTCCGAGAGTCGCTCTCTCGACAGGTGGTGGACGGACCCGGTACCCGGAATCCGGCCGTGACCGTCGTCGTCGAAGGTGCCGTTCATAATCGCGCCTGGATCGAACGGCTGGTCGTGCGTTATCTCGACACGGTACGTGTCGTCACTGTCGGTGTCGGAGACACGAACCGTCGGCGGGAGCGTCGCGTCGCTCTGAGTGACTACCTCGCGTCCGTCTCCGACGACGAAGTAGTCGTCACTGTCGTAGACGGACTGGACACGGTCCAGAGCAGTCTGGATCGCCCACCCGCGTGCCATCAACAGCGCCCAGTCGGACCCGATCGGGCTCGCCTCGAACGTCGCCGCGATGTCCCCGGTGACGACACCGGCGGCAGCTCCAGATCGAACCAGTTCGCGTCCGACACTGTACGTCTCACAGGCGTTGAGGAAGAACACTCGCAGGCCGGTGTCGTCGAGGACCGTCCCGTCGAGTGTTCCGTCGTCACAGACGATCCCGTCTTCGTCGGTCGCGTGACCGGCGAAGTAGAACAGATCTGGACCGTCTTCGACGGCCGAGGCGAGTTCGTCGACGGTCGGCTCTTCGACGGTCCGGACGGTCGTGTCGAAGTCGCCGGGGTGGCGTTCGAACCCGTGCCGGACCGCCGCCGCCTCCTGCTCACTCGTCGCTCCCGTTCCGTAGCTCCCGTCTGCCTTCCGCGAACAGTGTGCCACGGTCACCGTTATTGACTCTCCATCCTCGGTGTCGATGGGATCACCGGGGTCGGTCCACTCGGAGAAGAGTTTGAACCCGGTTGTGGGGACGCCCTGGGCCAACCAGCCGTTCGTGCGTGCCTCCCCCGACACCCGTTTCACTTTCTCCACGACACCACCGTGTCCCTCTTCGGGTCGTTCCATCGGGTTGTCGACGACAACCCCGTCGTGTTCGGCGATCCGGATCACCGGCCAATCACAGAGTGTGGGGACGACTCGTCGGACGTTCTCCAACGTCGGGTTGATCGACACGGAGAGATGCCAGTCTGGGAACCGACTGAGCACGTCGTCTGGAGACTCGTCCATCCTGAGGTACTGCTTGGCGCGGGGACCTGGATCGTCGGCGAGCGTCGACGCGTCGAGACCGAGCTCGTCGAGTGACGGTGCGTCGACCAGTTCGTACTCCGCCCCCTTCTGCTCGTCCGAGGACTCCTCGAGTGCCAGGAGTCGGTCGAGCCTGAAGAGGAGTCGGAACACGACGTCGGGATCGTACCCCACTCGCCTACCGATCTGGAACTCGTCGCCAGCGAACTCCGCGACCGGGTCCGACTCTGGCGTGATCGTCACGACTCCTCCCGTGTAGTACACGAGCGGCATCAACAGCGCCAACTCGTCGAGTCGCCGTGGAACTCGGAACAGAACGTCCGGTCGACCGTCGATTCGAAGTTCGTCCGGCGGCGGGGTCCGTTCGCCCCACTCGACTCGTGGCAGAGCCGTGCTGGCGAACGGACTGGCTCGATCGTAATCGAATCTCTCCGCCACTCCGTGAATTCGGGAGAGGGCGTCCGCGACGCCCGCGATCGACCGAGGAACGGTGATCGTATGCCGTTCGTTCGGCCGCTTACACCCGAGCCACACGTGGAGGCGTGTCTCACAGACCAGTCGGACACCGTCACTGCTCTCGAGTAACTCGACCGGTTCCCCGGCACCAGTCTCTACCCAGCACCGCGCCCGAACTGCGCCGTCGACACGGAGTTGCACCGGGGTTCGGTGCCGCTTCGTACCCCGGTCGCCAGTGGTGGCGTCGACCTGTCGGCCGCTCGTGTCGAGCACTGCTACGTTGATGTCGGGGAGCGAGAGACTCTCGGCCGTGAACGTCACCGTCTCGTAGCCTCGGGCGACGATCGGACCTCCGAGTCCGTCGATACCACAATTCTTGAGTCCGACACGGAGTGTCGACCCTTCGTGGTCTGTGACACGTAGTTCCTGATCGCCGAAGTCGAACTGCACCGTCTGTCTTATGTTCCCCACACAGAATAAGCCTCACGAAAGCAGAACGAACATCCGACAGAAAGTAATATATTTGAACGGGCCGTAACAAACTTGCCTGCAGCGTTTGGGGGCACAGTTGCCCCGTAGATTCAAAATTCCTTATAGTAAGACATAATAACCTCCACGTAGATGTACCACCAACGCGGCGACGGAACACACGAGACTATGCCACTGCAACGCGTATTCGGTATCACGACGGACGGAGTCGGGGACGGACCCGACGGACTGTCTAGGCGAGAACTCGAGACCGACGTTCGGTTCGACGCGAGTGCGATACCCATCGTCGGGCGACTGATCGACGAGGTAGACACCGAGTTCGACCCCGTCGTACAGCGGGAGCTCTCACGCGACGAGTGGCTGTTGGCGCTGTTGTACGCCTCCGACGGCGAGAACGATCAAGCTGCGGTCTCCGGTGACCTGACCCTGAACCTGACGCTGTTCGTTCTCGCGAAGAACTTCGAAGAGTATCTCGATTACTCTGTGGGCCTAGATTTCGATAGTTCTGATGCTGGTCCCAAGGCTACAATTGTCGAAGAAGATATGGGACAGTTACTGCAAGACGACATCGTGCGGAGCGAGTCGATTCGAGACCCGGAACACGAGTTGGACCAATACCGATACTTCGTCGGAGACGAAGGTCGTGATCGAGCCCGGAACGCCTGGGAGAGTCTCGGCGACGAGGCGAGAGACGAGATCGAGCGGATCAAGTCACGGTTGAGCAGTGGTGATCTCGGCGATCTCATCACCTACGCATATCGGAAGGACAGCGAGCCGTTCGAGGGCGAACTCGTCCGTCGGTGAGACAGCTATGGTAGAGGCGAGCTCTGCTCTTGCACTCATAAGTACCGTTCTCACTGCGGTGGGAATTTCTGGCCGTAGCCTGGTGACAGATAGAGTATATTTTAATAAAAAATATAGAAATATGTACATCGATTTGATAGAAAATGGTAAGAATGAAGCAGTCTCGCCGGTCGAGACTCTTATGACGGCCGTCGTGCGGCACGAGGAACAGATCCTCAGAGACGACGAGTTCAGTTCGCTGTCCGAAGCGCTCGACAGCGAGGAGATGACCGATATCTCGCTGGTGGATGTCGTCGAGTCTGACGATGTCGAGATAAGCGACTCTATCGACGAGGAGGACGGAGAAGAAGAGGTCGCCAGGTTCCTGTACAGAGAGATGGACTACATCCTGGGTGATATCAGACAGTGTGAGCGGATCCTGGACGAACAGCCGAGGATTCAGAGACGGCGCGACCTGAGTTACGTCGTCGGTCTGGTCGCGGCCTGTGCGGGCGTGGCCATCTACGCGTTCTTCTACTTCGTCGTGGGTGACACCTCAGGTATTCCGTTAGCCGTATTGTTGACCGTCGGTGTCGCTTTCACGGTAGCAGGGGTCGCTGGAACAGTCGGGTACGAGTGGAAACATAGAAAGTTGGAGGATGAATTGAACAGGATATTCACTCGACACCGTGAGCTACTCTCGGGGACTGACAGAGAGTGAAGCGGACCGGGCCAAGGTACTCAACCCCGGTCTCTTCTGCTACACCTACCCGTCTACTTCCTCGATCTCCGCGTCCGCCGCGTCGCGGCGAACGCTCTCGATGCCGTCCGTCGCCCCCGACTTGTCACTGTACCCTTGTCCACTGTCCGCGATCACGTTGCCGTTGTCGTGTCGGAGCCGCCACCGCCACTCGTCGGCCTCGTCGCGGTACAGTTCGAACGTGGACGCCATTGCCGCTCGTTCACAGACCCCACACGAGAGACTGTGGGACGGATACCAGACGAACTGTCGTCGAGTGTCCGACCGGCGGGACCGCGGGACGGTGCAGTCAGGACCCGTCCTCGTCGGCCAGAACGGACTCGTAGAACTCTTCGTGATCGTCCGCGACGGCGTCCCAACTGCGGGCGTCGTACTCGACGGGGTCGTCTCGTGCCAGGCCGCGTTCGATTCCGGTCGCGATGGCGTCGGAGTCGTGGTCCACCTGGATCAGGCAGTCCTCGGGGAGCACCTCCGCGGCGCCACACTCCGTCGTGACGACCCGCGTGCCGGCGGACAGCGCCTCGACGATAGTGATCCCGAACGGCTCCGAGCGGGACGGGGAGACGAACAGGTCGGCGCTGGCGTAGTAGTCGGCCAACTCCGCCTCGGGGACGAAGCCGACGAACTCCGTCTGATCGGCGACACCGGCGAGCTCGGCGAACTTCTCCAGTTGTGCGGTGAGGTGTCCCGTCCCACCGATCACCAGCGTCACGTCGTCGCGGCGGAGCTGCGAGAGTGCGTGGATCAGGTACTCGATCCCCTTCTGGTCGGTGTGGCGGCCGACGAAGAACAGCATCGGCCCGTCGACACCCAACTCGGCGGCCACGTCGCGGTCGGTGGGTTCGACACTCGGGAACCCGTTGTGGATCACCGTGGAGTCGGCGTCGTACTCCTCGCGGACCTTCCCGGCGGTGTACTCGCTGACGGAGATCAGGTGGTCCGAGCGGTTCGCGACGCGCTGTTCCGTCTGGACCTCTCTGTCCGGCGGGTCGGCGTTGCGGTCCGACGACAGCGAGTGGAACGTCGTCACCCACGGCACGCCGTGTTCGGACTGCGCACGCGACCCGGGGTTGTAGCCGAACCAGTCGTGGGTGTGGATCAGATCCGCGTCGGCGGCACGCTCGACGAAGGTGTTCGACAGCCGACCGATCCGGGTGACGATGTCGCCGTCGCCCGTCTCGACGCCCTGAGTCCCCTCGCGGTCCGGCGGCGCGTACTCCGCGGGGAGCACCAACTCCACGTCGACCGTCTGCCGCGGTGCGAACCGGTCGAACAACTCCCCCACCGCCGTGTCTAGCCCGCCGGTGACGTTCGGAGGGAAGCCCCACCCGAGCATCAACACCGTGTACGACATCGTCCGACTCGTGGCGGCACTGGGACTTAAAATGGTCCCCGCACGGACGGGGAGAGACCATGACTCCCCGTCCGTCACGTCCGATTCACCTACGTTCCCGATAAATCTCTAGACAGGTACGCCGCGATACATATTTACGGCCAAAATGTATAAACACTCGTAGTAGAGTGGCAGAGACGAACATGGCACCGACAGCCATCGCGGCTCCCGAGCGGACGGACGGAGAGTACGGCGAGGTGACACTGGAGTTGCTCGGACTGCTGGAACGAGACCCGCGAGCGAAGCGGGCGCTGGAACAGTCTATCGACGCGGCGGCGTCGGCGAACTCGGACCCGGACACGAACCCGGTACGGAGCCTCGACGACTACTACCGGTTCGTCGACCGGACCGTGGATCTGGTTCCACGTGACGTGTTGGAGAACCCGGAGAACCTCCTGCGCGACGAGATCCAACAGACGATCTGCTACTTCTACTTCCTGGTGGGCCAGGAGGTCGACGCGCTGCGTGGACTCGAGGGGTACGACCTCTACCGGCCGGCACCGATGTACTACCCGCCGTTCTCGAACTGGCTCCGGACGTACGCCGACGCCTGGGGACAGTTCCTCGACACCGAGGCGTCGTGGAACCGCCGGATCTACCGCGAGTTCTACGCGGACGAGCGGTTCGGGCTCCAGGAGGACTGGTACGAGACACCCGCCGCGTGGGACTCGTTCAACGACTTCTTCGCACGACACCTCCGGACGCCGGACGTGCGACCGATCGCGTCCGGCGACGACGTCGTCTCCGCCCCGGCCGACTCCGTCCCGCAGGGTGTCTGGCGGATCGAGGACGACCTGTCGCTGGGCGACCGTGTCGATCCACACGCCCCGAACGGTGGTGGCGGTGGTGGAAGCGGTGAGACGGACGGCGACCACGGGACCGAGAGCGACGGCGGCGTCCGGATCAAGAACCGGTCACACCAGACGGTGAGCGATCTCCTCGGCGAGAGCGACTACGCCGACGCCTTCGCCGGCGGGCGGTTCACCCACACGTTCCTGAACGTCAACGACTACCACCGGTACCACTTCCCGGTGAGCGGTGTGGTCCGAGAGCACGACACCTTCGAACAGAACGTGGCTATCGAGGCCCACTGGGACGGCGACGCCGGACGATACGGGCCGGTCGACACCACTGGGTGGCAGTTCACGCAGACGCGTGGGTACGTGATCGTCGAGACCGACACGGTCGGCGTGGTCGCGTTGGTCCCCATCGGGATGGCCGAGGTGTCGGACGTGTACTTCGCGGACCCGGTCGAGTCCGGACGGACGTTCCGGAAGGGCGACCCGCTCGGGCACTTCCTGTTCGGCGGCTCGGACTTCGCGATGCTGTTCGATTCGGAGGCGAACTTCGAGTTGACCGACGCGTACGACGACGACGCGGACCAGTACGAGCATCTGCTGATGGGCGAGGCGTACGGACACGTCGACGCGTGAGTCGCCTGGGGGCCGTCTGCGGCACAGTCGGCGGCGGCCACGGCACTGTCTCGTCGTGAGGGCGGTTCCACGCCACTGGGAACGACCGGCCGGTGTTTTGCCCCGTCCGGGTGAATCGGAGCACAGAGGTGACGCCGCTCGCGGGACACCGCGAGCCCTCGACAATGACAGACGTGACACCACTCGTCGTCGTCGCGAAGGTGGTGGCTGCCGGGGTCGGACTCCTCGTCACGACCGCGGCGTACCGCGCCTCGCGTCGCACCGGTTCGGTCGCGCTGCGACTGCTCGCCGTCGGCTCGGCAGTGTTGACACTCGGCGCCGCCCTGGGCGGTGGGCTCGACCGCGCGGTCGGGTTGCGCCTGGAGACCGGACTGCTGCTCAGCAGTCTGCTCTTGCTCGCCGGGTTCTGTACCCTGGCGTACTCGTTGTTCGTCTCGGACCCACAGTTGGGCCCGGCAGACCGCACCACCGACGGTCGAACGGGGAACTGACCGACGACGTGCCGCTCGGTGATCTCCCGGACGGCACGCTCCGCCTACCCGCGACGCGTCGCCACACCACACATAGTCACGCACGGCGCGACAGCACACCACGTGGAGTCGCACGCCGCAGAGCCGCACGACGCCCGATTCCCGAGCCGACGCCTCTACGAGTGGGTTCTCCGCCGGTGGGATCGAGTACCGGAGACTGGGAACGAGAGTCCGATATTACATCCAGGAGCACCGACACACGGGTAGGTGAGACCGATGGCCGTTGGACCCACTCCGACCGAGGCCGAGACGACGGGACGGACACCAGACCGACGCGGTCCGGCGCTGGTCGGGTACACGGAGACCGACCGCGACGGCGAGGAGACGTACACCGTCGCGCCGGCCGGCGCGAACGAGGCGGAGGTCGTCACCACCTGGCTCACGGTCTCCGCCGACGCCGTCGTCGACCTCGACGAGATGCGGTGATCGCCGCAGCCAGTTTCTCCCGCGGTGCCTGTGACGCCGTCGTGGCCGCTCTCCACTGCTCGCTGCGACGACCCCGTCGGGCGACTCACTCCAGTGCGTCACCGCTCGCGACGTAGAGTTAAGTGATCGGGTCACCTCCGTGCGACCGTGACAGACGACGAGGCCGTCAGCTACGAGGTGCGGATCGACGACGGACGGACGGTGATCGACGTCCACGGCGACCGGGCGGTCGCCGCCGTGGTCTGGGCCGACGGCGACCAGCGGATCTACCTCCCGCCGGAGGGGTTCGACGAGGACCCGGCGGGACGGACTGGGGTCTACGGCGGACCAGACGACGCGACCGGACAGGGAGACTCGCCGTACGACGGACCACGGTCGGCTGCGAGTCCGTACGAGTCCGCCGTCGTCGACGACAGTGCCTACCAGCGAACGGGTGACACGTCCGACGAGACGGGTGTCCACACGACGGCCGACGGCTTCCGGATCGTCCACCCGGCACCGGTCGACGACTGTCGACTGTTGCGGTAGTCCTTCCCGTCGGGTCGTCGAGGCGTGCTCCGGCAGTGGAGTCGACACCGGCTCGCTCGTCACCGGGGAGTCTCACCGTTGCCGAGCGACGCCCAGAGGCGGTCGACGGCGGTCGCGATCCGACCGCGCCACACGAGCGCGCCCACGGCGGCGAGGTACGACCCCGTCGCGAGGAGGTACGTCGCCGGACCGACGCCGAGGCTCCCCACGAGAGCGACGGAGCCGAGTCCGCCGACGAGCCACGACACCAGCGGGAGCGAACAGCCCGCACACGACGAGAGTGCCACGACGCCGCCGGCAGCCGAACAGACGCGGTCGCCCGGCCCAGCGGCGTCGGCGGCCGCGACCGCGACGAGGTAGCCCAACGCGAGGTAGCCGGCGACGCGGTACGGGAGCAGTCGCGCCGCGACGACGGGACCGTCCCAGCCGAGTGCCGGTCCCCACCCGGGCGGGAGGAAGAGCAGGTCGAGCCCCGTCGCCGCACCCGACGACGGCGAGACGACACCGGTGAGCCACGCGAGTGCGAGCGTGTACGAGCCGCCGACGACGGCGGCACCGAGCCAGACCCGTCGCGGGACGCGTGGCACGTCGACGACCCAGACGGCCGTCGCGGCGACCGTGAGCCAGACGAACGGCACCGCGAGCGTCGCCGGTGCGGCGAGCCCGGCGTCCGTCCCGAGTAGGTACGCCAGCGCCAGCCCGGACTCGACGCCACACACCGTCACGAGCACCCGGAGCCACGACTGGAGCCGACGGTCTTCGGCGGTGCCGGTCACGAGTCGCTCACCCCCTCGTGCGTCGCCTCCGTTCCGTCTGCCTCCGTTCCGTCTGCCTCCGTTCCGTCCGTCCCTGCTCCAGCCACCTCCGTTCCGTCCGTCTCCGCTCCGTCTGCCTCCGTTCCGTCCGTCTCCGCTCCGTCTGCCTCCGTTCCGTCGGGGTCGATCAGTGCCCGCGTCGAGTTGCCGACGACGAGGAGACTGGAGGCGGCCATCGCGACCGCCGCGAGCAGCGGCGTCACGACACCCAGCACGGCCGCCGGGACGGCCACCGCGTTGTAGCCGAACGCCCACGTCAGGTTCTCGCGGACGCGCCGTCGCGTCCCGGCGAGGATCGACAGCGTCCGGTCGACCGCCGCCAGATCACCGTGGAGCAGGATGGCGTCGGCGGCGTCGGCCGCCAACTCGGTGCCGGTCGCGACGGCGACCCCGAGATCCGCGGCCGCCAGCGCCGGGGCGTCGTTGCTCCCGTCGCCGACCATCGCGACCGTCCCCTCGCGGCGGAGCCGGCGCACCGTCTCCGTCTTCGCCTCCGGCGGCAAGCCGGCGTACACCGCGTCGACCGCCTCGCAGTCGCGGACGCGGTCCGCGGCGGCACCGCTGTCGCCGGTCAACACGACGACGCGCCGGCCGTCGTCCCCGTCGTCACCGGAGGCCGACTCTCCGTCGGAACTCCCGCCGGCCACCGTGGCGAGTGCCTCGCGCCAGCCGTCTCGGTGTTCGTCGTGAGCCACGAACACGCCGCGGACGCGGGCTGGTTCGGACGCCTCGGTGTCGGTGGTGTCGTCGGGCCACCCGACGTAGGCGGCGAGGTCCCCGTCTGCGTCGGCCCGCTCGTACACCGCGCGGAGGTCGTCGGGGACGGCGTCGTCGGGGAACAACGACGCGCCGCCGACGGTGACACGCCGTCCGGCGACGGTGCCGGTGACGCCACGACCGGGGTGTGTCTCGAAGTTCTCGACTCGCGTGTCGGGACCGACGCCGCCGTCGGTCGCGGTCGACGCAGACTGCTGGTCTCCCTCGGCTGCCGTCTCCACCCGTTCCACGTCGAGATCCGTTCCGTCGGTCGCACGCTGACCCTGCACGGCGTCGACGACGGCGTCCGCGACCGGGTGGCTCGACCGCGCCTCGACGGCGGCGGCGTACGCGAGCAGCGTCTCCCGGTCGACGTCGTCCGTCTCGACCCGATCGAGGGTCATCTCGCCGGTGGTGAGCGTCCCGGTCTTGTCGAACGCGACGGTGTCGACACTCGCGGCCGCCTCGACGGCCGTGTCGTCCGCGAGGACGACCCCCTCCGCGAGGAGGCGACTCGTCCCGGCGGCGACGGCCAGCGGTGTCGCCAACCCCAGCGCACAGGGACACGACACCACCAGGACCGCGAGCCCGGTGAGCAGGGCGTCCGTCGGCGAGGAGCCAACGGCGAGGTGGACGAGGAACGCGACCACGCCGAGACAGACCACCGCGGGGACGAACAGCGTCGCCAGCGCGTCGGCGAGCCGCTGTGGCGTCCCGCCGTCGCCGCGAGCGTCCCACAGCGTCGAGACCACCCGGTCGAGGGTGCGCTCGCCCGCCGCGTCCGCCGCCACGACCAGACGGCCGTCGGTGACGAGCGTCCCCCCGCGGACCCGGTCGCCCGGCCCGCGCCGGACCGGCAGCGACTCGCCGGTGACGAGCGACTCGTCGATCCCCGCCTCGCCGGAGACGATCTCGCCGTCCACAGGCACGCGTTCGCCCGGGCGCACGACGAGTTCGTCGCCGCCCGCGACCGCCGACACCGGCACGGTCTCCGTCTCTCCGTCCGAGTCCCGCTCGCTACTGGCTCCGTCGACGCGCCGTCGAGCGGTCGTGACGCGTTCCCGTGTCAGGTCGGTCAGCGCCGCGACGGCACGAGCCTTCACGCGGTGTTCGTAGTAGGTGCCGACGGTGACGGCGACGACGACGACCACGGTCACGTCGAAGTACACCTCGACGCGGCCGACCAGCAGTGCGAGCGTGCTGTAACAGTACGCCGTGACGGCGGCCAGTGTCACCAGTAAGTCCATGTTCGGCTCGCGGGTCCGGACGGCGACGTAGGCGCCACGGACGAGCGGTGCGCCGGTGTAGCCGAGCACGACGGAGGTCATCACCCAGACGTTCGCGAGGAGGAACCCGCCGGCTTCGCCGCGGAGGTCGAACAACAGCGCGTCCGCCGGGAGGCCGAAGTACGTCGGGTAGAGGAACAGCACGTACCACGCCATCACCATCATCCCGAAGAAGCCGCCGACGAGGATGCGTCCGAGCGTCTCCGAACTGGTCTCCTCGACCGTCGACTCCGCCGTGTCCAACGGCTCGGCGGTGTAGCCGACACCCGCGACCGCCTCGGCCACGTCGGCCACCTCCGCCGCGTCGGCTACCCCCTCCGCGTCGGCTACCTCCTCCGCGTCGGCTACCCCCTCCGCGCCGGCCACCTCACCTGCGTCGCCCTCGCTCGCGAGACGGAGCCGCATCGCGTCGGCGGGGTAGCTGGCGTCCGCGGCGAGTACGCCGTCGACCGCCTCCGCCCGCGACTCCAGGAACGCCTCACACGAGGCGCAGTGCATCCCCTCGACGTGGAGGTACGCCTCCTCGCTCGGGGGTGCGTCGTCCGCGTCGGGTCCACGCGCGGCCGTCTCGTCGTCTGCGTCGACGCCCACGTCCCGCTCGCCCGCAGATCCGCTACCGACCCGCTCCCGCGCGGCGTCGGGGTCGGTGGCGGCCGGATCGTCCAGCGTCCGCGAGACCTCCAGGCAGCCGCGACAGCAGAACGACCCCGGGACCTCGTCGTCGGTCACCGGCTCGGCGGGCGTCTCGAGGCCACACAGCGTGCAGTCGGTCACGGCGTCGGCACACCTCCGTAGTGAGGCAGCGGGATCGTCGGCACCGGGAGCCCCAGCAATGACAGCCCGTGGAGCAGCGGCACGAGTCCCAGCGGCAGGAACGCGGCCCCGAGCGCCCGGTGGAGCCGCGACCGGACGCTCACCGGCACCGCGCCGACGACGGTGGCGTACCCCACGAGCGCGGGGGCCGTGCCGAGACCGAGCGTCGCCAGCGCGACGCCCCCGGCGACCGGCGAGCCACGGGCGAAGGCGTAGAGGTACGCCGGGTACAGGAGTGGACACGGGAGCAGCGAGTGGACCGCACCCAAGACGGCGACCCGTGGCCCGTCGGCCCACGTCGTCGCCCGGTCCCGGACGCGACCCGTCACGCGTGCGAACAGTCCGGCGACGCCCGGGATCGGTGCCGCGCCCGGATCGAGCGGGTCGCCGCGGAGGTAGCCGACGCCGATCCCGAGGACCACCAGGCCGACGGCGACGCCGACCACGGCACGGACCCCGTCGACCACACCCAGGAGGCCGCCACCGGCGACGACGAGCCGTCCGAGTGCGCCGAAACAGACCCCGAGGAGAGTGTACGCGCCGACACGGCCGAGCGTGAACAGCGCCTGCTGACGCACGTCGCGGAGACTCACGCGGCCGGACGGCCCGCCACCGTGGTCCGCGTACAGCGTCACCAGCGGTCCACACATCCCGAGACAGTGGGCGCCGCCGAGGAGGCCGACGAGGAAGAACGCCCCCACCTCGACGCCGGCCGCGAGGCTACCCACGCCCGATCACCCCCCGTAGCGACGGCAGATTCTCGATCACCGTTCTCTCTAGTTCGATCCGTGGTGTCTCTCCACTCGATTCGCGGTCACCACCAGTTCCACCCGATTCGATCCGATCCGGTTCCACCCGGTCCGACCCGGTCCGGTTCCACCCGGTCCGATCCAGTCCGGCTCTGCTCGATTCGATCTACGACCACCTCTGTCAGGCGTTCCCGCTGGAGTCGGGTGTCTCCGCGTGCGTCTCGTGGTCCGCGTCGTCGGTCCCGCCGATCAGGACGTAGAACGTCGCGACCAGCACGGCCAACGAGAGCACGCCCGCCACGGCCGCGAGCGTGTTCGCGACGACCGTCAGACTGTACACCAACACCGGGACGATCGCGAGCACGGCCAGGAACGCGAGTGAACTCGGCTGCACGGTCACACGCGAGAGGTGACTCCCGACCGATTAATCCGGTCGCCCCGGTTCCCACGCGGCGGGAACCACTGGCCCTCCTTTTCGACACGGGTCGGAAACGCCGAGCCACATGCCACGTACCGATCGCACACCGACCCGCCGGCAGGTGCTCCGCGGCGGCGCTGTGGCCGCCGGGGCGGCGCTCCTCGGGAGTGCCGTCCCGGCCGCGTCCGCGCAGTCGGGCACGGACTTCGGCGGCTGGTTCGACGGCGTCTCGAACTTCGACGGCGTCGTGGACCGGACCGGCCAGTCCGAGGTCACGGTCGAGGTCGGTGTCCAGAACGGCGACGGCGCGTACGGGTTCGGCCCGGCCGCAGTCCGTGTCTCTCCAGGCACGACGGTCGTCTGGGAGTGGACGGGGAAGGGTGGCTCGCACAACGTCGTCGCCGACGGCGGCGGGTTCGAGAGCGAACTCGTCGGGGAAGAGGGTCACACCTTCTCGCAGACGTTCGAGTCGGCGGGGACCTACAAGTACTACTGTACGCCACACCAGGCGCTCGGAATGAAAGGTGCCGTCGTCGTCGGCGGCTCCGGCGGTGGGTCGGGGGCCGACGCGGCCGTGTCGGAGCCGAACTACGAGGGCTGGTTCGACGGCGTCTCCAACTTCGACGGGACCGTCGACAGACGCGGACAGGAGTCCGTCTCCTTGGAGGTCGGTGTCCAGAACGGCGACGGCGCGTACGGGTTCGGCCCGGCCGCCGTCCGCGTCTCCCCGGGCACCACCGTCACGTGGACGTGGACCGGGAAGGGCGGCTCACACAACGTCGTCAGCTCCGACGGCCTCTTCGAGAGCGAACTCGTCGGGGACGAGGGCCACACCTTCGAACGGACGTTCGAGTCGCCGGGTGTGTACACGTACTACTGTACACCACACGAGGCGCTCGGGATGAAGGGGGCCGTCGTCGTCGGCAACGTCGGCGGTGGCGGCGACTCCGGTGGTGGCGAGGACGGCGAGGCAGCCGCCGAGTCCGGCGGGAGCCTCTTGCCGGTCCCGAACGACTTCGCGGGGTGGCTCGCGTTGTTCACCGGCGGGACGGTCGCGCTGGCGGCGACGGCCATCCTGGGCGGCGAGGCGTACTCGGGGTACAGAGAGATCGCGGCGGAGAAGGCGGCCGCCGCGGGCGGGACGGCCACGGAGGCGCCCGCAGACGACACAGTCCGGGAGATCGACGACGGCTACGACCCGGTCGGCACGGCCGCGCTCGTCGCGGGCTACTTCGTGTTGATCGGGCTGTTGTGGGCGTTCATGTACTTCGTCGAGTTCCTCGCCGGACCGTCTATCGCGGGGTGATCACGGATGCACGTACACAGGTTCGAGAAGCTCTGGTTCGGGGCCGCGCTGCTGTTGATCGTCGGGTTCGTCGCCACCATCGTCTACGGAGCCGCCGGCCCCGGCGTGGCGATGGTCGACGACTCCGGCGGCACCGTCGACAGCAGCCTGATCGCGAACGGCGAGTTCGATCAGACCGAGAACTTCCGTGCGCCGGGTGTCTACGAGGCAGACGACGGACTCCACGTCTACATCGTGGCCCAGCAGTTCCTCTTCAGACCCGGCACGACCGAACCGCTCCGGCTCCCGGCCGGCGAACGGGTGACCTTCCACGTCACGTCCGCGGACGTGACACACGGGTTCAACCTCGCCGGGACGAACGTCAACAGCATGGTGATCCCGGGGCAGGTCGCGGAGTTCTCGGTCACCTTCGACGAGACCCAGACGTACGGGCTCGTCTGTCACGAGTACTGCGGCTCGGCTCACCACGAGATGGCCGGGACGATCCGTGTCGTGCCGGCGTCACAGTTCGAACCACCGGCCGATCGGAGCGGCGACGTGGGTGCCGAGCAGAGCGGCGCCGCGGCCGTCGAGCAGAGTGGCGGCGCGGCCGCCGAGTCGACCGGCGACGACACGAGTGCTACGACCGAGGACACGAACGGTGCAGACCAGCCCAGTGCAGACGAGACGACCGCGGACGAGTCCGACGCCACGAGCGCGTCGGGAGGTGACTGATGGCGACCGAACACCCAGACGACGTGACCGCGCCGGGCGAGACGGCCGGCGAGACCGACGAACAGTACACGGAGTTGGACGACGGGACGAGACGGCGACGCGCGTTCGTCGACCGCTACCCGGACGCCGCGAAGGCGGTCCGGGTGCTGTTCGGCGTGGCGTTCGTCGCCTTCGGGATCGGCGCGCTGTTCGGGCTGATCCAGGCACTCCACCGCACCGACGTGGTGCGGGTGATCCCGTCGAGTGACTACTACACGATCCTCACCGGCCACGGCGTGTTGCTGGCGCTGGTGTTCACGACGTTCCTCATCACCGGCCTGTTCCACTGGGCCAACACCCGGAGTCTCGGCGTCGCACCGACCAGCAAGCGGTTGACGTGGACCTGGATCGGGACGATGTCGCTGGGGACGCTCTTCGCAGCCTCCACGGTGCTGGCGGGGCTGTTCCCCGAGATCCCGGCGAGCGCGGACGTCCTGTTCACGTTCTACGCGCCGCTGGAGGCGCACCCGCTGTTCTACGTGGGTGCCGCGCTGTTGATCGTCGGGTCGTGGATCGCCGGTGCGGACTGGTTCCGCCAGTTCCGCGAGTGGCGGTCCGCGAACCCGGACGCTCGCATCCCGCTGCAGTCGTTCATGGTGTTGACCACGATGTTGATGTGGTACCTCTCGACGCTCGGCGTCGCCGTCGAGGTCGTGGTGTTCCTCATCCCGTGGTCGCTGGGGCTGATCGGGCAGGTCGACCCGCTGCTCACGCGGACGCTGTTCTGGTACTTCGGCCACCCGGTCGTGTACTTCTGGCTGCTGCCGGCGTACCTGATCTGGTACTCCGTGCTGCCGAAGCTGTCGGGTGGGCGGCTGTTCTCGGACCCGCTGGCGCGGGTCGTGTTCGTCCTCTTCTTGATCCTCTCGACGCCGGTCGGGTTCCACCACCAGTACACGGACCCCGGCATCGCGTCGGGGTACAAGTTCGTCGCGATGACGAACACGATGTTCCTGCTGTTGCCGTCGCTGCTGACGCTGTTCACCGTCGTCGCGAGCATGGAACACGGCGCTCGCCAGCGCGGCGGCGAGGGGTACTTCGGCTGGCTCAAGGCGCTCCCGTGGCACAAGCCGGAGTTCTCGGGAATCGCACTCGCCGGGATCATGTTCGCGGCCGGCGGGTTCTCCGGGATGATCAACGCGGGGATGAACATCAACTACCTCATCCACAACACGCTGTGGGTGCCGGGCCACTTCCACCTCACAGTCGGGACGGCGTTCGCCCTGACGATGATGGCGATCTCCTACTGGCTGGTCCCACAGCTCACCGGCAAGCGGCTGCAGTTGCGAAACGTCGCGGCGGTCCAGCCGTTCGTCTGGTTCGTCGGGATGGTGTTGATGAGCAACGCGATGCACCGCGCCGGGTTGGCCGGCGTCCCACGACGGACCGCGGAGCCGAAGTACCAGCAGTTCAGCTACGACGCCGTCGTCGGGGGAATCGCTGAGATGCAGACCCAGATCGCCGTCGGCGGCACGCTGCTGTTCGTCGGCGCCGCGATGTTCCTCGCGGTGATGCTCGCGACCTGGACGCTGTCGCCGCCGAACGCGAAACTGCGCGTCAACGGCGAACTGCCGGAGCCGATGTCGACGGCGGACGACTCCCCACGGGTGCTGGACAACCTGAAGCTGTGGTTCGGGATCGCCGTCGTGTTGGTGGTCCTCGCGTACGGCCTGCCGCTGTACTCGATGGTCGCCGACGGCATCCTCGGCCCGGGGAGCGCACCGTTCCCGGTGTGACCGGCCACCGTCGGTGACACGCACGCGGGGTCACCACTGGCCCCGTGGCGATCGGGAACCGAACGACGGGTGACGAGCCGAGATCGACCGACGACGGAGAGCAGAGAGACCACATGACGGAGACCGGAGACGACGCGAGAGAGACGGACGCCCCCACCGACTCGGCGTCGCCAGACGCCGCGACCGACCCCGAGGAGGCGGACCGCCGGCGACTCCTGAAGTGGGTCGCGATCCTGGCGTTCGCGGTCCCGGTGGTCGTCGAGGTGTTCACGTTCGGGACGATGATCCTGGAGTGGCTCGGGCTGGTGTCGGTCGACGGCGAGGGCGGACGTGACGGGACGGCACAGACCGCGACGGTGACGCCTGCCGCCGGCTCGGACGCCGTCGGCGTCGGATCGGAACTGCTGCCGGAGACGGCGCCGGTCGAGACGGTCGACCGGTCCGTGGTGCGTGGGACGGACGACCGGACCTACCTGTTGCGCGTCACCGTCGCGAACGAGACGGACGAACCGGTCGCGGTGGAGTTGGGCCGACTCGTCCTGTACGACGAGACGACCGTCGCGAGTCGATCGAGCACCGGTACGATCGCGCCGGGTGAGTCGGGCGCGGTGACCGGCGCGTGGCGACTCCCGACCGACGCGATGCCCGAGCGTGTCGCAGTCGTCGAGCGAATCGGCGGCGAGACCGTCGTCGACCGCGACGTGTCGCTCGCCCGGCCACCTATCGAAGGGTGACTCCGGGCGAGAGCGGTGGTCCCGGATCGACGGGTGGCTGCGAGTCCGTACGCCGTCACAGCATCTGGCGACTCGGCACACCGTCGCAGTCGCCGTGTCGTTTTTCACCACGCCACGGTATCCTCCGGGCGTGACAGACACCGTCCGTGACAGGACCGCCGAGGCGTTGCGCGACGCGGTGCCGTTCGTGGCGCTGACCGCCGTGTGGATCGTGGTGATGGCCGCCGTCTACGGCCTGTTCCTCGTGACGAAGCCGACGAACGTCGACTACGAGTCGTGGGTCCACCTCAGTGTGTTCCTCGTCCCGGGCGTCGGCTTCCTCGGCCACGTCCTCCAGCAGAGTCGCAAGGCCTCCTGAGCCGGCCGCCCGCGCCACGAAGTCCGTTCCAGACACCGCGTGGCGACGAGACGAGAACCGCCTCGTCACCGGCTCTCGAACGAACGTTCACCGGAAGAGACGACCACCGACCGTCACGGCTTTGTCGCTCGCTCTCCTGGTGGGAGTGACAGATGGCGTCGGATCACGACCCCGGACAGGTGGCGTCGCCGCCGGGGTTCCTCTCGCCCGACGCGTCGACGGAACTCCCCGAGTCGTCGGACCCGGCGACCGACCGCGTGGCGGGCGTCGAACTCGGCGGAGACTTCCGACTCACCTACGACTGGCTCGACGAACAGCTCGCGCCGACCGCGGAGGCGTTGTCGGTGGCGACACACGGCGGGGGTCTCCGCCACGCCGGCCTCCTCGCCGAACCGGAACACGAGGAGTTGGACGACGGGCTCGCGACGATGGAGACGTTCCCCGGAGCCTACGAGACGCCCGCGGACCTGCTGTCGGAGTACGTCGCCCGGAAGTACACGCTGGGTCGCCGCGAGTTCGAGCGGATCAGAGAACTCGACGAGCGACTCGCCACCTGCGAGGAGGCACTCGACCGGCTCCCACGCCAGGAGACCGCCGAGGCGGTTCGAGGTGTCCTGATCGTGTTGGGCGAGCAGCTGTTGACGCTCGGGGCGTTCCTCTACGAGCGGTACGAGACGTTCGAGCCACGAGCGGCGCCGGTGCGTGATCTCCCGTCGTTCCCGGACCCGCGGCGCGCCGGCGCCGTCGCCGACGTGTTGGCCGGCTACGCGGAGGCACTGCCGCGAGCGGGCGCCAACGAGACGCTGCTCGCGACGCCACCGGGTGGTGTCGACGGCGTCGACGCCGCCCGCGAGACGCTCGCACACGCGTTCGCCGCCGTCGCGTACGCCCGCTGGGACGCCCAGGCGCCGGACACGTGGCCGCTGCGTGTCGACGTGTTTCCGGTGACGTTCGCCCAGCCGAGTCCGGTCACGGGGATGGACTCGCTGACGGAGTACAAGACGGAGGGAGTCGTCAACGACCTGCGTGCGTTCGACGATCGACTGGCCGAGAGCGCGGATCGGTTCCACGACGGCGTCTACCTCGACCGGTTCCGCGAGATCGGCGAGCGCTACCGCGAGATCGCGGCGCGTGTCACCGACCCCGACGAGGAGTCACTCCGGCGGTGATCGACACGTGACGTGTCACTCCGGCGGTGATCGACACGTGACGTGTCACTCTCGTGACGACGGGACACTCGTCTGATCGACACGCGATTCTGTTCGGGCACCACGCGAGTGTACGAGCCGGCGTCGGGGTGCGTCCACCGTGACGCATAAGACGGGGCGGCGGTTACGCGGATTCGGATGAGCACCGGAGCGTCGGACGACGAGGAGACCGTCCACTGGTACGAGGCGAGACACGCGACGGACCTCGTGACCGACGACGTCGACCCGGCGACGGCCAGAGTGCTCGGCGGCGAGTTGACGGACGACTACGACCTGACGTACGGCTACCTCGACGACCTCTTCGAGCCGACGGCCGACCGGATCAACCTCCGGACTCACGGCGAGCGGTTCCAGCACAGCACCGTCATGGACGACGAGGTGATGGCGGACCTGAACCGCTCGCTGAACGCGATGGGCACCTTCCCCGATCCCTACGACACCCCGGCCGACCTCCTCGCCGAGTACGTCGCCCGGAAGTACACGCTCGGGCGACAGGTGTACGACCGCGTCGAGCGGCTGAGCGAGGAGTTCTCGGAGTGTCGCGACACGCTGAACCGGCTGATCAAACAGGACATCGTCCAAGAGAAGAAGGCGGTGATGATCCCGTTCGGTGACCACCTGCTCCAACTGGGTGCGTTCCTCCACGGCCGTTACGAGACGCCGTCGCCGTCGGACCCGGACACGGAGCTGCCGGCGTTCCCGAACCCCGGCCAGGCACGGCTCGTCGTCGAGACGCTGACCGCCTACGACGAGGTGTTGCCGGACACGGAGACCGCCGCCGAGCGACTACGGCCGATCCCCGGTCCGTTGGAGACGATCGGGGAGGCGCGGCTGGGGCTGTCCGTCGCGGCCGTCGCGGTGGCGTACGCCCGCTGGGACGCCTCCGTCGAGGGGTCGTGGCCGCTGGACGTGGCACAGTACGACGTGACCTTCGACCGTCCGAGTCCGGAGACGGACATGGAGACGCTCGCCGAGTACACGACGGAGGGGATCAGGATCGACAGTCGTGCGTTCGACCGGCGGCTGAAGGAGGCAGAGCAGAGCTACGAGCGTGGGGAGTTCCTGGACCACTTCCGGTCGCTCGCCGGCCGCTACGTGCAGATGGCGAAGAAGCTGTTGTAGGTCGGCTCCGGGGTCGTGGTTCCCGCGCTCCCTCGACTCCCTCGCTCCTCCTCGCCTTCCTCGCGCTCCCTCGACTCCCTCGCTCCTCCTCGCCTTCCTCGCGCTCCCTCGACTCCCTCGCTCCTCCTCGCCTTCCTCGCGCTCCCTCGACTCCCTCGCTCCTCCTCGCCTTCCTCGCGCTCCCTCGACTCCCTCGCTCCTCCTCGCCTTCCTCGCGCTCCCTCGACTCCTCCGCTCACTCCGGTCGACTCACGACGGGGAGGCGGCCGCGAGTCGGATTTCGATCGTCGTTCCGTCGGCGTCGGCGTCGCGGCGGACGAGTCGGCCGCCGACGCTGGCGACGATCCAGCGCGCGAGCCACAGGCCGAGTCCGCTGCCGTGTTCCAACTGTGTGATCGTCCGCTCGCCGGTGACGACCGCCCACTCCGCCTCCGGGATTCCCGGTCCGTCGTCGTGAATCGTGATCCGGACGGGACGCTCCGGATCACCCGTCTCACCCGGGTCGGTGACGGGCTCCGGCGGGTCGATCTCGTCGGCCGGTACTGCGGCGAACGGTGTCGGCTCGACCTCCTCGGTGGGCTCCGCAGTCGTCGTCTCCACCACCTCGTCTGCGGTCTCTGTCGGCTCGTCGATCGCCGTGGTGGTGTCGGTCGCCGTCCTCGATCGCTCGCCGGTCCGTACGGTCACGGTCGGCGCGGCGCCGTGTTCCACCGCGTTCTCGACGAGTTCCGTCACCGCCCGCTGGAGGTCGTGTGTCCCTCGCGCCCAGGCCTCACGCGGGATGTCCGTCTCGATCTCGGTGTCGGTGTCTGCGGCGACCTGTGCGGTCACCTCGCGGACCTGCGCGGCCACGTCGACGGCACGGATCTCGCCGACCGTCTCCCCCGTGACGCGCTCGATCTCCTTGGCCTTCTCCGAGACGGAGGCCACGTCGCGCGCCTTGTCGGCGAGTTGGTCGGCGTACGCCGACAGTCGTGGGTCCGTCGACTCCGCGGCGATCTCCTCCGCGATCATCGTCACGACGTTCATGTCGTTGCGGAGGTTGTGGCGCAACACCCGGTTGAGGATCTGGAGGTACTGCTCGCGCTGTTTCTGCTCGGTGATCTCGGTGTACACGGCGAAAGCGTACGTCCCGCCGTCGCGCGGGTGGGGAATCACCTGCAACAGGAACTCCCGCGGGCCGACGGCCGTCTGTCGGGTCACCTCCGTCCGGATCGTCTCGCCGGCGGTCGCGCGCTCGTCGATCACCGTCGGGTCGCCCGTCGCCGCCTCGCCGACGACGAACTCGTTGAGGTTCTCGCCGCGCACCGCCGTCGGATCGTAGCCGAACACGTCCGCGAACGCCGGGTTGAGGTACCGCACGATCGGCTCGCCCGCGACGTACTCCACCTCCACGATCGGGTCCGGCAGGTTCTCGAACAGTCGTCGGAAGCGGTCGCGTGCCGTCTCCAGCGACGTGCGTGTCGCCGCGAGTTCGCTGATGTCCGTCGCCGCACCCGCGATCCGGTCGCCACCGTGTGGCGTCGAGACGGCCGACAGTTCGATCTCGACGGGTGTCGCCTGCCCCGTCGCAGTCGTGAACCCCGTCTCGAAGGAGACGCTCGCGGGGGGCGCGGCGTCGCGCAGCGTCTCGACGTGGTCGCCGCACGTGGCCGCGTCCTCGGGAACCACCACGTCCGCCAGTCGCGTTCCGGCGAGGTCACCGTCGCCGTAGCCGAGCGCGTCCGCCAGTCGATCCGTCGCGAGCCGGAAGCGTCCGTCACCGTCCAGCAGGAACACCATCTCGTCGACGTTCGCGACCGCCCGCTGGAGGTCCCGCAGTTCCGTCTCGCGGGCGAGTCTGTCGAACGCCGAGGCGGCGGTCACGGCGAGTAACTCTGCCAGCGAGACGAGTTGGTCGTCGAACACGGCGGGCTCCTCGGCGCCGATGGCGACGGTGCCGTGGTCGCCGAGCGGGACGTACATCGCCGACGCGACCGGACCGTAGTCCAGCGTCGTCTCCGCGGTCACGTCGTCGACGACGACCGGCTCTCCGGACTGGAACGCGCGCCCGGCCAACCCCTCGTCGTCGGCGAACGTCGGCGGGTCCGGCACGACCTCGGCGGCGTGTTCGGAGAGGCGTGTCGGCGGGAGTGTCCCAGCCTCCTCGTCGTGGAGTCTGACCGACGCGAGCGAGTGGCCGAACGCCTCCTGTGCGGCCGCGATCACGCGGTCGGCCAACTCCGTCTCGTCGTCGGCGAGCATGAACGCTCGGCTCGCCGTGAGCAGGGCGTCGAGTGCGCGCTCGCGGCGCTTGCGGTCCGTCACGTCGGTGAAGTACACCGAGAGACCGTCTTCGTCCGGGAACGCTCGTACGTCGAACCACGTGTCCAACGGCGCGTACTCCGACTCGAACGACACCGGTTCGCCGGTCTCCATCGCGTGGGTGTACTGCGCGTAGAACTCCGTGTCGACCGCCTGCGGGATCTCCTCCCAGAGGTGTCGGCCGAGCAGTTCCGACTCGGTGTAGTCGGCTCCCATCGCACCCCGTAGCACGGCCGCCCCGGCCTCGTTGACGTACGTCACGTGCCAGTCCTCGTCGACGGCGAAGAACGCGTCGGTGACACGTTCGGAGATCCGCGCGAGGCGGTCGCGCGTCTCTCGTGTCTCTGCCTCGCGGCGCTGGCGCTCGAAGGTCTGGCCGAGCCAGTCGGCCATCGTCTGGAGGAGTCGCCGCTCCGTCGCGGAGAACGGGGCCGCTCGCGGCTCGTCGGCGGCGAAACACAGCGTCCCGTACACCTCGCCGTCGACGGCGATCTCGGCGGCGACGTGACAGCCCAGTCCGAACTGCTCGTGGGCCGGGTCCGTCGCCGAGAGCGCCGCCCGCGTGTCGTGTGTCGTCGCCGGCGTCTCCCTGTCTCCCTCGATCACGTGTCGACAGTACGTGTCCGAGAGGTCGTGGACGGCTCCCGGTTCGAGGTGGTCGTGACCGCTCAACGACGCCGTCACCTCGTACTCGCCGGTGTCGCGGTCGGCTCGTGCCAGGAAGGCGTAGTCCGTCCCGAACTGTGTCGCGCCGAGTCGCAACAGCCGGTCGATCCGCTCGTCGACATCGTGTTCCGGATCGGCGGTGATCTCGTGGAGATCTCGGAACGCGGCCAGGTCGTCTGCGTGTCTGCCGTCTGTGGCGTCGTCTGCGTGTCTGCCGTCTGCGAGCCCCTCGTCCGCGGGTCTCCCCGCTGCGGCCGTGTCTCGGATCGCAGAGACGAGTCCGTCCGTGTCGGCGGCGGGGACGACCGTCGTCCGCGGTCCGAACACGCCGTCTGGGACCGTGCGGTCGGTGACGACGGTGACCGGGAGTTCGGGTCGTCCCTCTCGGACCGCACCGACGGCGGCGACGGTCTCGACGCCGTCCGCGTCGTGGTGGACGACCACACGATCGGGGGGCGCCGTCTCCAGCGTCTCTCGGAGCTCGGCAGTGTCCGCACAGCGGCGAACCGACACACCGTCTGCCTGCGACAACACCGCAGCGATCGACGAGTTCCCGGTGTCGTCCGCGAGGGCGACGACACTCACCCCGCTCGTCGACGTACCCGTTCCCATCTGCCAGTCGACTTGCGATGTGCGAACAAAAGTTTTGCCCGTGTGGCTCTGTCTCTAGGTGTCGGCGAAACACCTCTTCGGGGACGGACTCAAGCCCGTCGGGGCCCTACTCGTCGGTAATGGCCGAGACACTGGAACTGCCGGACGGCAGCGTCGTCGGGGTCGACGAGGTGTTCCTCTACAACGGCTACCCCTACCGGTTCGTCCCGGTCGAGGGGGACGGCGAGCCCGCCTTCCTGCTGTCGCCGTTGTACTGGGGCGGTGGCGACATGGACGTCCCCTTCGCCGACCGTGAGGCGCTGTCCGACCAGTGGGAGCCTGGAGAGAGCGGTCGACTCGACGAGACCGGGTGGCGCGACTGGCTCGCCGAGGCTCGCGAAGACGACACGCTGGGTGACGCGGAAGTCGAGGCGCTCGCGACGGAGCTGCTGGACGGCGAGTCGGAGTCCGGCGACTCCGGGCTCCTCGACAGACTCGCCAGACTGTTCGGGTGACCGGCGCGGCAGGCGGCGCTCGTCTCCGCTCGGCACGACTCAGTTCGAGACACCCAATCGTCGCTCTGCGGTCTGGAGGTCCGGTGCCGTGTCGCCGGAGTAGCCGGCCTTCCGCGAGCGTCGCTCGAAGGCGTTGACGACAACCGCGCTGGTGTCCTCGTCCGTGACGCGGACGACCTCGTCGAGACCCATCTCGACCAGTTCCGCCTGTGCCTCGCCGATGGGTTCGGCCGCCTCCGGTGCGGGCGGGGCGAACTCACGGAGGTCGGTGATCGCGTCGAACGTCTCGCCGAGACGGTCCGCGGCGGCGATCGCCTCGTCGGCTGCTCGCCGGACCGTGTCGCGGTCGAGTCGACCCGAGAGGTCGACGTAGAGCACGTCCGAGTCCGTGTCGTAGCCGATCTCGGCTGTGTCGTCCGTGTCGTCGTCGGTCTCGATCTCGGTGCGTGCGGTGTACTGCGATCTGCTGCTCACAACACTACTCGGTGGCCCACCCACGTCCAACCGGTTGCTAACTACCGAGACACCACAGTGGACACCTACGAACTACACAGACGCAGTGTCCGAGCGCCGCTCACACGAGTGCTCGGACTGGGTGCCGAGGCGCGCCCCACACGTGGGTTCTCGCACGGCACTGGGGTCGGATCGGCGGTGGCGGTGGGCGTGGCGGCTCGCCGAGAGTGACTTACCCCTCGCAGTCGTCGAGTGAGTCGTGAACCACGTGCCAGACGAGGCAGTGGCCGCACTCGACGCGTTCGGGCGTGGGATTCTGGAGGGAGACCCGCCGCCGGTGCGCGAGCGGCTCCGGAGCGACCTGCGGGTGCGGATCGTCCCCGGCGAACGTGGACGGGCGAGCGAGGCGGTGTCGTCGGGAAGCCGCGAGCCCGCGTCGGAGACGGACGAACCTGCGTCGGCGGCAGCGACCGCTCGGTGTCGGTTCCTCACCGAACACACACAGACACCGGCGACCCTGCGTGGGCGTGGCTCGTACGTGACCACCATCGTCGACGCGATCGACGAGCGTCTGGTCGCGTGGGGTGTGCGACCGCCGGGCGAGTACCGGTACGTGGAGAGTCGTGGCGAGACGCACGTCTACGAGGGGACACTCGAACTCCCCTGACCGTCCGGAGCTGCTGCGAGAGCACCGTGCGACGACTGTCCGAGACCGCCTCACCACCGGTCGGCGGTGCCGAGTGTGACGAAGGGGGTCCCCGGCACCGGCGACTCGCTCAGTCCTTCGCGAAGACGCTGGTGAAGAAGCCGGAGAGGAACGCCGAGATTGCCACGGCGAGTGCGACCTCCGAGAGATCCCACGGGCCGTCGTCGTCGCCGGCCAACTTCACCGTGACGGCGACGCTGATCAGGAGCGATACCAGTCCGTTCACCGAGTGCTTGAGGAAGCCCATCGTCCGAGTTACACTACGGCGGCCGACTCGGTGTCTTTTTCGATTCTGATCGGTGGGGCCGACCATACAAGTGACCCCGGGCCGACCGCAGAGACGTGAATCGACGGAGACTGCTGGCAGTGGTCGGGACGGGGCTCACCGGTGGGTGTCTCCGACTGACCGGCGGACAGACGGCGACGGGGACGCCGACGCGGAGCGCCACGGCGACTGCGACCGCCTCGGCGACGGCCTCGCCGACCGACTCGCCGACGGAGACGGCGACAGACGCAGAGACCGAGACCGACACCGAGACGGACCAGGGGACACCGGAGTCGTTCGAGTACCCGCCGGGGACGAGCGAAGACGGGCTCGACGAGGCGCTCGGCCGGGCGCACGGCTCGAAACTCGCGTTCGAGTCGTTCACGGTGGACAGACAACAGGCGTTCGAGTCGTTCACGGCCCGCGTGACGCCCGACCGGATGTCGATCCAGCCAGGCCGGTTCGGCGGCACCGTGTTCGTCCAAGGCGGGAACTACTACCTGCGTGCGCTGGTCGGGAGCGGACGTGTGTACGACTTCAAGACGGACATCCCCTCGGAGTTCAGTCGCGAGCGTGCCGTCGGTGAGGAGACTGTCACGGCGCTGGCCGCCGGGGGGAACTGGTCCGTCGAGGGTGTCGTCGAGCGGAACGGACGTCGACTCCTCGAGGTCGTCGGCGAGGGTGTCGCCGAGCAGAGTGCCTTCGAGGCGGCGGGTTCGATCGACCGCTACTTCCGGAAGCCGTACGAGGTGACCGGCTTCGTCGGCCGCGGGCTGATCGCCGAGGCGGGGTTCGTCCGGCGGCTGAGCGCGACCGTGACCGCCGACGAGGCGGAGACGGGCGAGTCCGAGACGCTGGAGTTCGGCGTCCAGACCACCGCCGTCGGCGAGACGACGGTGTCGGAACCGGACTGGCTCGCCACCGCACGCGACAGCGCCCCGCAGTTCACCTCGCAGTTCGTGAACGACAGGACCGCCGTGGAGATCACACTCGCGGACGGCGCCGAGATCGGCGGCGAGCTGAACCTCGACACGTACGACGACACGGGGTACTACCGGTCGGTCTACCAGGGGACGTTCGGCGTCGGCGACTCGCTGTACGTCTCGAAGGCCGGCACCGAACAGGGACGGGTGACGACCGAGCCGCCGGCAGCGAGCGACGTGAGCGGTGCCTGGCAGGGTAGCACGCGGTTCAACGTCTACCTCGACCGGATCCCCTTCGAGCAGGGAGTCGCGGTCGGCGGGACGGCGTAGTCGGACTGCGGTCGCGCGATCGAGGTGCGGCCTGCCGTCACGGAGCAGATCCTCGACTTCGTCGGTGGTGTTCCCCCAGGATCCCACTCTCGCCCGTTCTGTGGCCGAAGTACCGAAGTCGGTCGAGCCCCTGACACTGGTGATGACCGACTCCGACCACCCGGTCGACGACCTCCCGACGCCCGACCCGGAACTGGGACCCGGCGAGACCGTCGCTCGGCAACTGGATGCGCTGGCAGACAACGACGACCCGTTCGAGGACGCCGGCGTGTCGACCGCCTACAACTTCGCCTCCCCGGCCAACCGGCGCGTGACCGGGCCCCGTGAGCGGTTCGTCGAGATGGTCCACGGCCCCCAGTACCGGCCGATGATCGACCACGAGGAGGCGGTCGCCGGGCCGGTCGAGCGGTCGGCCAACGTCGCTCGCCAGCGCGTCACGGTCACCGGCCCACGCGGGCGGACGGTGACGTACCTGTTCGGCCTCTCACTGCAGTCGACCGGCCAGTTCCGTGACTGTTGGACGACGGATCGCGTCGTCGTCGACTGACGCGTCGTCTGGGACCGTCGGCCGTGCCTCGTCGGCGTGGGAACGACCTGGAGCACCGGATCACCGGCAGGGTTTCGGCGAGTGTCGGCCACGGTTCGCCGGGTCGTGCCGGCCACCGATCACCGTCGCGGCTCCGCGACGCGTCGTCCCCGGAGTCGGCGACGGAGGCCACGCAGACGGGCCAGGAGTGGCTCGAGGACGGAATTCGACGAGACACCGACGAATGCGGGGAGTGGCTCGTACTCGCCGCTCGCCAGTCGGTGCCGAGCGGCAGCCACGACGCGGTGGTTGCCGTCGGCGACGAGCCACGGTGTCGCTCCCCTGTCGGTCCGGATCACCACGGCGTCGAGTGTGTCGCCCGCGGCGAGTCGCTCGGTGTAGTGGTCGACGGCCTCGACGTCGACCCCGGCGCGTCGCAGCGGTGCCGGTCCCTCGTGGTGGCGTCGTCGGGCGACGCTCGCCAGGGTCCCGTCCGTCGCGACCGCACGCCACGAGAGGTCTGGCGGTCCGGCGACCGGGTGGAGACGCGACAGTCGCTCGGGGGAGAGTGTCGTTCGGTACCACGCCGACGGCGGGTGTCGTCCGAGGAACGTCGCCGCGCCCGGTTTGACCGACAGCAACGCGTCCACCAGCGCCGCGTACCTCGTCTGTCCGTCCTCGCCGACGCCACTCGGGGTGCCACGAGGCGAGTCGGGGTCCCTCGTGTCCGCCGTGGACCGTCCTCCGAGTTGCCGGTCCGCCAGCCCCGTGGACGGTGGTGGTTCCGTTCCCGTCGGTGTCGGAACTCCGTGCTCGTCGTCCACCGTCGACCGCCCTCCGTGCTCGTCGTCCGCGGCCGCGTCGAGTTCGCGCGTCAACCAGTGACGGACGACTCGTTCGGCCGACACCCGCTCGAAGTCGTCACCGCTGCGTGCCCCGAGGACGTGTGTGGCCCGGCGGAGAGCGTTCGAAACGGCCGTTCTCACCGTTCTCGGGTTCGCTACGGAGAGGTATGTAGTTTCGGGCCGGATCGTCTCCCTCGGACGGTGGAGACGGGGAGTGGCCGTTCGCGAGCGTGACGCTGGCTCCGCTCAGTCGGTTCGCGCCGACTCGTCCGTGGCCGACGAGTCCTCGAACGGCGCGCGTCCCTCGGTCCCGGCGACGCCGCCGGCCGACTCCGGTGCGTGGACGACGTTGCCGACGGTGAACGTCGTGCCGGTGTCGTCCGAGTCGACCGAGACCGTCCAGTCGTGGCCCGCGACGATCCGTTCGACGATCACAAGTCCGAACCCCTCGGCTTCGCCGAACGGGTCCGCGGCCACGTCCGCTGGGAGTCCACCCGCGTCGTCTGCGACCGTGAACCCGTCGCCGTCGGGTGCGTCCGCGACGGTCACGGTCACGTCGCCGGGACCGTGTTCGAGGCTGTTCCGGAACAGGTTCTCGAACAGCTGCCGGAGTCGCGAGCGGTCCGCGTAGATCACCGCCTCGGTGTCGACGACGAGCGTCGGGGAGCGGTGGTCCTCGTCGCCGTCTTCGTCCTCATCCCCGTCCGTCGCGACGCCGTCCCACGCGTCGCGGGTGACGGCGCGGAGCGCGACGACCTCCCGTTCGCCCACGTCCGTCCCCTCGCGAGCCAGTGTGAGCAGGTCGTCGATCATCTCGGCCATCCGTGTGAGTGACTCGTCGACCGTCCGGAGGTGTTCCGCCTCCTCCCCGTCGGCGCGCGCCAACAGCGAGTCCGTGTAGCCGCGGGCGACGCTGAGTGGGTTCCGGAGGTCGTGAGCGACCACGCCCGCGAACTCGTCGAGCCGTTCGTTCTCGGCGCGGAGTTCGCGGTGGTGGCGGTCGCGTTCGATCTCGCCGCCGACGTACGCCGCCAGCAGCGAGACGAACCGGCGCTCGGACTCGGAGAACGGCTCCGCACGGGGTGACTCGCTCGCGAAACAGAGCGTCCCGTACGTCTCCCCGTCGACGACCAGCGGTGCGCCGATGTAACACCGGAGGTCGCTCTCCGTCACCGCCGGATCGTCTGCGGCCGCCGTCTCCGTCGCGTCGGCGACCGCGAGCGGCGAGCGGTCGGCCACGACGTGGCGACACCACGTCGCGGAGAGGTCCGACACCGACCCGGGAGCGAACGCGCCGCCGTCGACCGTCGACGCCAGCACCTCGTAGTCGCCGTCGGCAGTGTACGTGACGAACCCGTCGGCCGCACCCAGGCGCTCGCAACCGACGGCCAACACCCGTCCGATCGTCTCGTCGGTGTCGAGTGACCTGTCGACGACGAGTTCGTACAGGTCGCGGAAGTAGTCGTGTTCGTCCACGTGCCTTCTCGGTGCCGTCTTCGGCGTCCGGCGGATTGAATCCCCGTCGTGGCCGGCTCGCAGCGCGGGGAGAAAGGTGTATCAACCCCGCACGGCGAGGTGCGAGCAGATGTCTCCGTCGGGGTTCTGGGACCGCGAGTGGCTCGTCGACCACGAGCCGGCACAGTTCACGCGGCTGTGGGTCGTCGCGACGACGACGTACGGCGTCGGCGACGTGGTGACGACGCTCGCACTCGTCTCGTTCGTCCCGTGGGTGCGGGAGGGGAACCTCCTGTTGCGGTCCGTGGTCGAGTCCGCCGGACTCTGGGGGCTGGTGGCGGTGAAACTGCTCGTGTTCTTCGTCGCGATCGGTGTGTCGGTGTACGGCGACCGCGTCGGCGACCGGTTCCTCTACTACCTCCCGCCGGTGACGCTGTCGCTGTTCGGCGCGTTCGTGACGGCGTTCAACCTCCGGCTGTTCCTGCGGTAGCGCGGCCCGGACGCGGAGGGGTTCCGGCACGACGCGGTCCCGGAACGCCATCGAACCGGATTTACCGGCTCCCACGTTAGCGCGTCGTATGTTGCTCCAATCGGACGCCGTCGTCTCGCCGGTCGTGCGGTTCCCGATCGGACTCGTGGCCGGCGTGGTGGCGACGCTGGTGATGGACCAGGTGATGGCCCGCGTCGGCGAGGGTGAGACGCCGCCGACCGTCGCGGCGGGTGTGTTGACGCTGAGCCACCCGGATCGCGCACCGGAACGGCTCGCTTCGGTCGTCCACTACCTCGCCGGGCTCCTCACCGGACCGCTGTTCGTCTACCTCCTGTACGTCGCGGAGTTCGTGCTCGGTCCGGGTACACTCGGCGTCGTCGCCGCGGGAGCGGTGTTGTTCCTGCTGATGGTCGGCTTCTTCGTCGTCGTGGTGTTGCCCCGACCGGACGGTCTCTCCGCGAACCGCCGCACCGCCGTCGCTCGCGGGTGGGCCATCTCGGCGGCCGTGTACGTGCTCGTCGCGGTCCCCATCGTCGCCGTCGGGTCGTCGCTGTTCTGATCTGATCGGCGACCAGGTCGGGAGGGCACTACTGCCTCCGGCAGTTTGGGGTGGAGTCTGCAGATTGGGGGGACTCACACTCCGTACGGATCGAAGTCCGGGCGGGTGTCGGTGTCGCGCGGGAGGTCGTAGGCCTCTCGGAACCGGTCTGCCGTCGCAGCGCCGGCCGCTGTGAACAGGAGGACGACTCCGTACGGGGACTCGTAGGTCGTCGCGTCCGGCGGGTCCGGGTCGAGGAACAGCGCCTCGGCCGCCGGGTCTCCGACGCCCGGGACGGCGGCGAACTGCGACTCCAACGGGAGCAGGCCCGCGAGGACGGTCGGGACGAACGCGCCGTTGGGCAGTGGATCGCGCGGCTGGACACAACACGCACCGACGGGCTCACCGTCGTCGAGGATCGTCCGACAGCTCGGTTCGGGGTCGCCGGCACTCTCGGCGTCCGCCGCTGCCCACGCGTCGACGGCCGTACCGGGTGGGTCCACGTCGACCGCGAACGCCGTCGCGACGCCGTCATCGCGGTCGACACGTTCCACTCGCCACGGCTCCTCGTCGGCGTCCGGGTCGCCCACGAGCGTCGCGGACACCCGGTCACCCGTCCGGAGGTCGTCGACCGCCTCCTGTGTCGCCTCGTCGTAGCCCGACCGGTAGACGGTGTACAGTCGTGGCTCGTCGACACGCTGGAGGTTGAGGTGCGGGACGGACTCGACGACGCGGTAGACGCGGAACTCGCCGCGCCGTTCGACGGGCAGGTCTGTCGACGGCTGGTTCGACACGGTCACCGTAGGCGGTCGAGCCGCTTGGGGGTTCGGGGTCCGGTCCGGTTCGCCGGCACTCCGGCGGTCTCGTCACCAGTCGGCGGTTCCTCGGCGATTGCTCGCCGCCGGCGGACGGCGAGGCGTCAGTGTCGAGTGATCCGAGCCCCGAACGTGGACGTGACCGACACGACCGACACAGTCGAGGGGACCGACGCCGACGAGACGGACACTGGGGCAGACGTACGGACCGTCTTGGTCGTCGGCGACAGCGTCCCGGCCGGCGACCGGACCGACGCCGACGCGTGGCCGGGTCGACTCCCGGACCTCGTCCCGTCCCTCGCGGACGCGACTGTCCGGACCCGCGGTGGGATGGGCACGACACTCCCGGTGGTCGCGGCGTCTCTCGCCGAGTGGCTCGACGCCGTCGCCCCGGGAGAGCGACCCGAGACGAGCGAGGGGTCCGTCGTCGTCCTCGTCCACGCGGGCCACAACGACGCCCAACTGAGCGGCGGCGAGCCGCGGGTGGCCGAGGCGACGTTCCGCGACGCCGCCGTGGAGGTCGACCGGACGCTGTCGACACACCCGGCGGTGCACACGCGGGCGTTCGTCGGACTCGTCCCGCTTCTCCAGCTCGACGAACCGGGAACGGTCCCGTTCGCGGACGCGCAACCCGACCGGTCGCTGCAGTACGACGAGACGCTGGCGGAGACCGTCGACGACCACGTCCCGGTCGCACGACCGGTCGACGACTGGCGCGACCGGACTGCGGACGGCGTCCACCCGGACGAGACGGGACACGCGTTCCTCGCGGAGCGAGTCGCGTCGTGGGTCGAGAGTGCCGACTCGTGACCCGACACGAGCGACACCTGGCTCGACACGGACGAGTCGACGGAGTCGTGAGGAGAGGTTCGTGTCGTCCGGGCCACCACGGCTCCGTTCGGTACACTCCTCGTGAGGGATAGAAACGTAATTAGGCGACCGGTCGACAGAGGAGAGACGTGTTGCAGCACGAGCCCGCACGCGACTGGCCCGACCGGCCACTGACGCCGGCCGAGGCCCGGTCGGTGTACGAGCGCGACGACGACGCCGTCGCCGTGTGGGTGTTGGACCACGCCGAGAGTGTCCGGACGAGACTCGTCCCCGACGACACGCCGGTCGGTGCCGTCGTCGACGTGGTACTGGAACGCGACGGGTCCTTCCAGGTGTACAGCTACACTGCCGGCCGCTGGGTCGACTTCGGGCCGTTCGACACCGGGTCCGTCGACACCATCGCGACCGCCGACAGACTCTCGAACTACCGAGTGTTGGACGGCTACTCGCGCGTGATCTGACCGGTGGCGTCCGTGGGCCCACGAAACCCACATGCTGCTGGCGTCCCTCCGGCGCGTATGGA
This sequence comes from Halobaculum sp. MBLA0147, assembly GCF_041361345.1. NCBI lineage: Archaea > Methanobacteriati > Methanobacteriota > Halobacteria > Halobacteriales > Haloferacaceae > Halonovum > Halonovum rutilum. Next base: position 289,651 of record NZ_JBGKAD010000003.1, read on the forward strand.
GCAACCGACCGAGGCGGACGGGTGGCCGGACCGGCCACTGACGGAGACAGAGGCAACTGCGCTACTCGACCCCGAGGTCGCCTCGGGCGTCGAGATCGACCCGAGCGAACTCCGGACGACCGGTGGCGACGCCGTCGCGGTGTGGGTGATGGACCACGAGAGTGCCGTACGTGCGCGGTCGGTCCCGGCCGACGCTCCCGACGACGCCGTGATCGACCTCGTGGTCGAGACGGAGGTCGCATTCGAGATGTTCAGCTACACCGGTGGTCGGTGGGTCGACTACGGAACACAGTACAAAGACGACGAGGACGCCCCCGACATGGCCGGGACGCTCGACAGCTACCGCGTGCTCGCCGGCGGCTCCGACGCCGTCTGAGTCGGCACAGAATCGAGTCCGTCTCCACGGCCGACGGTCTGGTGAAACCACTACGTCCCGAGGAGTGCGTCCCACCGAGCGCCGGGCGTGATACTCGTGTGAAACCCTCAAACTACTCGTAGGCGGCCGTTAGTACGTGCCTGCGAGAGAATCAGATCGAAAATTTGCGGTGGTTTGAACCCGGTAGTGTGATACGGGTTCACACCGAGATGAGCGGAGCGGTCACGCGGGAGGCGTCGGTAGAGACACTGACGGTTCCCACTGTCGTGTTCGCGCCGGGGGGAGACGGGGTCGCCCGGGTGGTCGGAGTCAACACCGCGTTCGAACGTGTGTTCGGCTTCGACGAGGGGGCTGTCGTGGGAGAGCCCGTGGCGAGTGTTCTCTGCCCACGCGGACACGGGACCGACGGTGGAACCGACACGGAGTCGGTGGGTGGTAGGTCCGGACGTGATGAGGCGGGTGCGTCCGAGGGGGGTGACGGGGGTGACCCCGAGGCGGGTCTCACGGACCCCACCCGGGCTGGTGTCGTCGAGACAGCTGCCCTCGACGGGCGGCGTGTGCGGACGGACGTTCGTCGGGTGACCGAGGACGGTGTCCGCGACTTCCGTGTCCAGGCGGGACCCGTCCCCGTCGACGCGGTGACAGACGACGGCGCCACCGCCGAGACGGAGGCGAACGGCGTCGACACCGAGACGAGAGCCGGGGGAGACTACGTCGACTGGACTGCCTGTGGCTGTGCCTGTTACACCGATCTGTCGGACCACCGTGCTCGCGAGCGGGCACTGGAGTCGCTCCACCGTGTGACACGGGAGTTGTTCGCCGCCGACTCCGAGCGAGCCGTCGCACGGGCCGCGACGGCCGCCGCGAGCGACGTGGTGGGGCTCCCACTCAATGCCGTCTACCTCGTCGCCGACACCGGCGAGGCGCTCGTCCCGGTCGCGACCTCCGAGGATCACGACGCGGTACTGGACCCACCGCGACGCCTCTCGGAGGGAATCGCGTGGGACGCCTACAGGTCGGGAGACCCGCAGGTGCACGCGGACGTTCGGGACGACGGCGACCCGTACGACCCCGACACGGCGGTCCGGAGCGAACTCGCGATCCCACTGGGGGACTACGGGGTGTTCCTCGCCTCGTCGACGAGGGTCGACGCCTTCAGTCGCGCGGACGTGGTGTTGGCGAAGGTGTTGGGCGCCAGCGTAGAGAGCGCACTCGACAGGCGGCGCTTCGAGCGCGAGTTGGGTCGGTTCCAGGCGTTCATCGACGAGTCGCGCGACCTAGTGGCGGTAACAGACGCCGAGGGCGACGTGCAGTTCACCAGCCGCTCCGTCGAGCGACTGTTGGGGTACGACCCCGAACGGCTCGTCGGCGAGACGGGACTGGACCTGATCCATCCGGAGGACCGAGAGAGGGCGCGCGAGGCACTCGCGGAACTCGTCGCGGAACCCGGCAGTCGGGCGGAACTCGACTGTCGGCTCCAGACCACGGACGGCTCCTGGCGGTGGTTCGCGTTCCGCGGTGTCAACCGGCTCGACGATCCCGCCGTCGACGGTGTCGTGATCAACGGCCGCGACGTGACGGAGCGACGCGAGCGCGAGCGGGCACTGGAGGTCCTGCAGGAGCGCACCCGGGCGTTGATGGAGACCGACGGCGTCGAGTCGACCGCAGAGGTCGCCGTCGAGACCGCTCGGGACGTGCTCTCGGCACCCCTCGTCGGGTTCCACCGTCTGAGAGGAGACCCCGGTCGTGGTCGACGGCTGGAACCGATCGCGTACGTGGACAGCGTCGGGGCAGCCGATTCGGACACCGAGACCGCGAGTGGCTCCGACGCTGCGACTGCTGGTGGTTCCGACGCTGCGACTACTGGTGGTTCCGACGCTGCGACTGCTGGTGGCTCCGACTCGGGGTTCGACGGCCCGCCGACGTACAGACGCGACACCGACAGGCCGACCGACCGGTTGGCGTGGCGTGCGATGGACGAGAACCGGCAGATCACGATCTCCGACACACGCGACCGGCCGGCACTCGCGGACGCGACACCAGTACGGAGCGCGGTCGTCACGCCGGTAGGTGATCACGGCGTGTTGATCGTCTCGTCGCCGGAAGCACGGGCGTTCGACGAGACGGAGGAGACGCTCGTCGAGATTCTCGCCGCGGCACTGGAGAGTGCGTTGGACCGCGTCGCACGCGAGTCGGATCTCGTCGCACAACGCGACGATCTGGAGGTGTTGAACCAAGTCGTCAGACACGACATCCGCAACGACCTCCAGCTCGTGTCGGCGTACGCCGAACTGGCTCGCGAACACGTCGACGAGGAGGGTGAAGAGTACGTGGACCGCGTCGTGTCGAGCGCCGACTCTGCCGTCGAACTCACGCGGACTGCTCGCGAGTTGGCCGAAGTGATGCAGGGACACGACCGCGAGCCGGAGCCGGTCGCGCTCCAGACCACCTTGGAGTCCGAGGTCGTCCAGCTTCGTCGGACACACGCGGACGCGACGGTGACCGTCGACCACGAGACACCAGTGACCGTCGCGGGCGACGAGATGCTCTCGTCGGTGTTCCGGAACCTCCTGACGAACGCCGTCCAACACCACGACGGCGACGACCCGACCGTCACCGTCTCCACGACGGTCGAAGACGGGGCCGCGGTCGTCCGTGTCGCCGACGACGGCCCAGGTATCCCCGACGACCGGAAAGAGACGATCTTCGGCGAGGGGGAGCGTAGCCTCGAGAGTGGTGGCACCGGTGTCGGGCTCTACTTGGTCGACCGGCTCGTCGACAGTTACGGCGGCGACGTGTGGGTCGAAGACAACGACCCCCACGGCGCGCAGTTCGTCGTTCAGTTGCCCCTCGTCGAACGACCCGAAATCCGAGGAGAGTGACCGCAGAATCTGTATCGTCAGACACGGTTTACAGCTCGGGGTTCTGCGGCCCGACGGGTCTCCGCGACCCCGCTCGGGCCGCAGCGACCCACGACAGCCGGCGCTCAGAGGGTCGAAACCGTGTGGTTCGGTTTGGATCCTCGTCGTCCGTGCCGCACGACGAGGTCGGGCTGGAATGCGACGGCTTCCAGCAGTTCCACGACGGCCCGGGAGTTCGACACTGTCCGTGACTACCCCAGGTTCCTAAACGGTATATCGGTATACCGAACCACGGTATCTCACTCGACAGCCTCGTCGGGTGAGCCACGCTCCGGGAGAGTCGGAACGTGCGTGTGTCGGGTCGAGTCACGGACGGGAGGCGAACGAGACCAGAGTGAGTCTCAGGTGTCTTCGCCGCCGTCCGTAGAGGGTACCCGTGCGGTTGCTGTGTCGTCGACCCCTCCGAGGAGTGACACGAGGTCTGCCTCCGTCACCGGTCGTGCCGTCGTCTCCAACCCGGCGTCTCTGGCCACACGGACGGCACTCGGCGGGTGGAGGTTCGCGTCCGCCAACAGTGTCTCGTCGTAGAACACCTCCCGAGGAGTTCCACTCCCGACGACGTTGCCGTTCGCCATCACACAGACGCGATCCGCGATGTCGGCCGCGAACTCGAGGTCGTGTGTCGACAGGACGACGCCGATTCCGTCCTCGTGGATCTGCCGAATGCGGTCGGCGACCAGTCGAGAGCGCTCGGGGTCGAGTCCCGCGAGTGGTTCGTCCAACACGATCACGCTCGGGTCGAGGACGAGCACGCCCGCGAGGCCGACGAGCCGCTTCTCGCCGCCACTCAGGTAGTGCGGGATGCGGTCTTCGAGGTGACTCGCGTCGACCGTCGCGAGTGCCTCCCGAGCGCGTTCTCTCGCTTCGTCACCGGGGACGCCGTAGTTCTGGAGGCCGAACATCACGTCGTCGAGAACGGTGGGGGCGACGAGTTGTGTGTCGGCGTCTTGGAAGACGAACCCGACTGCTCTCCGTGCGTGTGCCTCGTCTCCCTCGGTGACCGGCGTGCCCTCGACGACGAGTTCGCCGTCGTCGGGAACGAGCGTCGCGTTCAGGTGTTCGAGGAGTGTCGACTTTCCGGCGCCGTTGCCACCGACTAAAGCGACGACTTCGTCGGGGTACACCGAGAAGTCCACGTCGTGCACGCCGACCGTCCCGTCGGGGTACGTGTGAGCCTCGCACCGGAGATCGACCAGCGGCGAGTCGTCGCTCACAGTCCCACCTCGTAGACTGCGACCGCAGCGTAGCCGACGACGGCGGCGTAGGAACCGGCCACGACGAGGAGTTCGTGGATCGGCGGCCGCGAGACGTCGCCGTACAGCGTGATGTCGCCGTCGTAGCCACGGGCTTCCATCGACGTGACGAGTCGTTCCGACTGCTCGATCGCCGACAACATCGTCGTGCCGAGGATTCTCGCGTAGAGCCGTCTGTTCGACCAGAACTCCGAGAGGTTCGCGCCACGGGAGCGCGCGGCTGTCACGAGGTCCTCGAGCGTCTCGATCATGACGAACGTGAACCGGTAGGTGAGCAGCGCGATCTGGTCGATCGGCCGTGGGAGTAGTCGTCCGAGCACGTACGCGACGTCCGTGTACTCGGTCGTCATCGACGCCGCCAGGCCGAACGTGACGACCGTGAGCGATCGACAGCCGAGCTCCCCGAAGAGCACGAGTCCTGCCCACGTGACGGAGAGTTCACCGAGCGGTGTCGAGACCGCACCACCGATCGGCGTCCCCGGTTCGAGGAACGCCAGCGGCCCGGCGACCGAGACGACGAACAGCATCGGGAGCGTGTACAAACCAGCGAGCCGTCGGAAGGGCAAGCCTGCGAGTCCGTAGACGACCAGGACGGTCCCGTACAGGCCAGCCAGGAGCGCGAACCTGTCGAACACCGTGACGGCGAGGACCAGCGCACCGACGACGCCGACCTTCGTCCAGGGGTTGACGCGGTGTAACGGTCCGTCTCGGTGTTCGGCGAACGCCGTGACGAGTCGTGGGTCGGGAACGTGGTTCGAGAGTGTCGTCATGATCACCGTGTCGTGCGGTCGCCGTCCTCGAAGCCGCCGTAGCGGTCGACGTAGACGTACAGTCCGATGCCGATCACGGCCATGAACAGGACGATCCCGCCGAATTCGAGCACCGTCCCGCCCTTCCGGATCGGGCCGGCGACGACGACGCCGCGCCCGAAGTCGACGAGCGCGCCGCCACCATCCTGTACGCCGCGCTGCAGTGTCTTCGCGGAGCGTTTGGCCCACGGGAGTGCACCGCCGGTCGCGGTGAACCCCCAGTAGCCGGCGGCGAGGAAAGTCGCGAAGAGAGTCGCCAGTCCGCCGTACTGCCTCCAGCGCCGCATCAGGCCGTCACCCCGGTCGACTCTTCTCGAGTGTCACGGTCGGCCAGACCGACGAGGTCGGGGCGGACGGAGGCGAGGAACTGGACGACGAATCCGGTCAGGACCCCTTCGACGACCGCGACACCGAGGTTGAGCCCGACGAGTCCAACGACTGCGATCGTCAGATCACCGCGTGGCAGCGCGCTCCCGTTCACACCGCTGACGACGATGATCGCTCCCATCAGGAACGCGCCTGCGGAGAGGCCGAGTGTCGCGGCACTGGCGCCCGCGGGGAAGACGTCCCAGTCCACTCGCATCAGGGTCTTGAACGCGTAGTAGGCGACGATAGCTTCGCTCGCGTTGACGAGCGTGTTCGCGCCGAGGAGACCGACTGCACCGTGACCGAGCGCTGCCGAGAAGACGTTGACGACCAGTGCGATGAGTGCCCCCAGCAGGGGCCCAGCGAGAATCCCGACGAGCCCGGTGAGGTTCATGTGGATACCGCCCCAGACGGGGATGTTCAACTGGAAGATCGCGAAGCTCGCAGCCGCACCGATGCCGGCGAGTGCGATCTGGTGTGTCTCGATACCGCCTCTCCTGACTCGGTAGACGACGGTACTGACCAGTCCGACGCCGAGGAGTGTCCAGAGTACCAGTGCCCACAGTGGGAACGAGCCCTCTCCGAGGTGAATGTGCGCCATGTCTGGTTAACAACTGGAGGCCAATACATGTTAAGTATGGCGGAAGTCTCCAGTCTAGATAATAACATCGGGGCGGCGTGCCGCCGTTCGCTGGGAGCGGTGGTTGCAGCACCCGGTGGTGTACAGGTCCCTGGTCGTTCGGGTCTCTGGTCGTTCGAGTCTCTGGTCGTTCGAGTCTCTCGGATCGACCGACGTGGGCCAGTGGTGCGGTACTCTCGGCCGTCACCAGTCCCGTCGTCGACTCTCGGTAAGAGCGAGGTCCGCGGGCGGTCGGTTCGGGGGATTCATCCCGGTGCGGTCGGTGGCGGTACAGTCGGTGGCGGTGCGGTCGGTCGCAGTCGTGTTCGTCTCGGAGGTGTCCGTCGGGGTCGACCGGCGTGCGTCGAACAGAGACCGTGACACCCAGAGGCTAGTCACTGCGTCTACAGAGATCGATCGGTGGCCGGTGACCTCTCGAAAGGTGGTGTCAGAGGTCGTAGCCCCACCGACGGAGCACCTCGGCGACGAGTTCCGGGTGTTCCTGTGCGACGACCATCGCCGCCTCCCTGTAGTCCGACTTGTAGACATCCTCGCCGAGCCGGCTCTCGAGTTCGTCTCGGAGTTCGCGCTCGCCGTCCACGACGGACGCGCGGAGGAAGAACGGCACCTGGTCGCGACCCTCGTTGACCGTTCCTCGACGGAGAACGTATGGAATCGACTCCGGAGAGGGGTGCTCCGTCGATCCAGTGTCCGTCGTCGTCGGGTCGTCGTCGAAGTTCGTCGTCCCCTGGTCGTCGTCGGAGTTCGCCGTCCCCGGGTCGCCCCGCGATTCCGTGGTGTCCGGTCTTCCACGTGACTCGGGGGTGTCTCCAGTCCGTTCGGTGTCGTCCACCGACTCCGTCGGCTCGGAGTCGCTCGTGGTCGAGGCGGCTTTCCTCTCCGAGGTCGTTCCAGTCCCCGTCGTGGACGCAGTCGGCGGCACCGACTCGGGCGAGTTGGCGTCACTCGCCGACACGTCCCGTGCCTCTTCTGCACCGTCGGTCGCATCCCCCGCCGCCTCCGACCCGGTCCCCTCGTCCGGTTCCTCGTCGTCTTCGAGACCCGAGTCGCGAGACCCCGACTTCAGTCCCATCAGGCCACCACCTCCGGAGTATCGAGGTCGACTTCTCGTTCGAGGTGCCGTGCGAGTGAGTCGAACCGGTCCAGCGTCTCCATCTCGTAGTCACGCTGTCTGTCTCGGTGGTCCTCGACGTACCGGTACGGGCTACACTGTCGTCGCCAGCACCCCTCCATCAGCGACCCGCGCTCCCCGATCACGACGGGGACGGAAAACCCGCTCGTCTCCAACTCCGACATCACCGCCTGCTGATCGCGGGTGTCCTTGTACCCGATCGGTACCACCGCGAGTACTCCCACGTCGACGCCGATGTTGTCCTCCAGTCCGTCGACGAGGTCGTCCAGTCCCTCGATTGACTCCTGTCCCTTCGCGGTCGCCTCGAAGGGGATCACCACGTTCCGCACCGCGACGAGGGCGTTGTAGAGGATCGGGCCCGCCTTTCCCGCAGAGTCGACGATCACCACGTCGTACTCGTCGCGGACGTTCGCGTCCGTGAGGACACGTCGGAGTTGGTGGTACATACTGTACGACTCGCCGAGTCGTTCGGCCTGGTTCTTCTCGTTGAGGAGGAACTCGTGGAGGTCCTCCAGCATGTTGTGTGAGGGGATCAGGTCGACGCCGGCCTCCACCTGGTGTGTCAACTCCGTGAACGGACCTCTCGGACGCCCGACCATGTGTCGGACCAGGTTGTCGACGTCCGGATCGCTCCGGTCGTAGTCCGGGCCGAAGAGGTACGTCAGGCTCCCGTTCTGCGTGTCCATGTCGATGGCCAACACGTCGTGACCCGCGCGGGCGTGACTCACGGCGAGCGTCGCCGCAGTGGACGTCTTCCCGACGCCGCCCGCCTCCGACACCGGTGCGTACGTGAGCATACACGACACTCTGTCCCGATGAAGTATAAATCTCAGTCAGACGTTGTAGCTCGTGAGTATAGCTGTGGTGTATAGGCGAGGAGCGTAGTTGCTAGGTATAGTTGGTAGCTGTAGTTGTTATGTGTAGTCGAGAAATATAGTCGGGAGCGTATCCCCGACGGTGCGGTGGAGCGATAGAACTCGTCGTCGTGAGAGAGTAGTATAGCTACGAGCTATAGTCGTTGCTCTACACTGTAAAGCATAGTTCTGAGACGTATCTCGAAGCACCGTGTGTAGAGTGACGTGAGGAGTCCATCGACGAGCAGTAAACACGTGGAGACACGACCTCTCGAAGAGACTCTCAACTATAGCGATCGCCTGTAACGCTCGACTATAGCCCACAGGTGAACGTAGTAGATGCAGTCACACCGATATCGACCTGTACCGATCAGTTGCAAAGGCGTCGTACCGATCTGTTGCAAAGGCGTCGTCGGTCGTTCTCGTCTGTGCGGCCGAACACGTCACGACTGTCCACCCGTGGTGGGAAACACGGGGAGAAGATCGAGAGTCGATCGAACGGAGACTCGGAACCGGTCTCTCGGAGCTGCCGATTGCCGAAAGTCCACACGATCGAACAGAGAACACAGTCCCGAGAGCACGATTGGCGTTCGAGACACGGGTGACGTTCGGCTGGACCAGGTGACACTCGGTCGGGTTGGGTGGTACTCGGTCTGGTTGGGTGACACCCTCCCCCCGTTTGCGATATGAAATCGGCCGAGACGGGGGGAGGGGGTTCGAAGAGATTCACGGGTGACAAGGCCGTAAGTAGCCGATATCGCCGAGTAGAGACCGCAACGAGACTACTTCGACACGTTTCGCAGAAAGCGTCTATATTTGGAAAAGTTTATTTGGCGAGTGCTCTTACCACACCCGCAGTGGGTAGTGATCACTAAACGACACCGACGTACCGTCGGTGGAGTAACGAAGCCACGTCTCGAGGGAAGATCCGATCCCCTCTGGCACAATTAGGTGGCCGAAGGCCGAATTCTGTGTTCAAAGCGGCTCTCGCTCGACTACGTTCTCTCCACGGCGAGGAGTGTCGTCCCGTGTCTCCTCTCCCCGGGGTACCCATCTCGACCGATTTCATATCGCACACGGGGAGGGGGTGTCGCCGACGAACCCGAGGGGCCCCTCTGTCTGTGGATTTCATATCGCACACGGGGAGGGGGTGTCGGAGTGTGTCTCGACTACCCCGACACCGACCCGGCTCGGTAACCTCTTCGACCGCGAACCGACCGGTCTGGGGCTCACTCGCGATCGAGACTGGCTGCGACTCTGGCCACTGGTGTCCATCCAGTCAGTCCGACATACGGCCGTCTGCCTGGAGTATCGACCGACTCCACGGGTCTCGACCCTCGCTCCCAGCGAACCGCACGTCGACGCCCGTAGATTACACTTCGCACACGGGGTGTGAGGGTTTCGAGGGAAACTTCCACACTGCGAGAATCCGACATGGGGTTGCCTCGACAACTGGTGGTCGTGGTGGTAGTGGTGATTGCAGCGATATCCCCCAGGTACCACGACGGGAATGACTTCGCTTCCGGTGGGACACGGCGTCGCTCACGACCGAACGGGGCCTCTCTCGTCGCCGTAATTGCCCTATTTGATATCGCAGGCGGTCTCCGATTTGATCTCGCAGACGGTACCCGAGCTTATTTGTGCCGGGGCCCCCACCGACCGCACATGGAGTCGGGCCCCGGAGAGTCGGAGACGGAAGACTCGGCGTCGCAGTCGATCAAGGGACGGCTCCAGGCGGGATCGCGCAACTCTGTGTTCAGGGAGAAGGGACTCCTCGACCCGGACACGGTCATCGACGAGGACAGGATCGTCGGTCGCGATCAACAACTCGACGACATCATCACGTACCTCCGGCCGACACTCCAGGGGAACCACCCGCCGAACCTCCTGTTGTACGGCCCATCGGGGACGGGGAAGTCGTTGATCATCAACGCAGTCTGTGAACAGATCGAGGATCTCGCACGGTCGCAGGGTGACCGGTTCGGGGTCATCAACATCAACTGCCAGACGATCAAGTCCCACGACAGGGCCGTGTACCGGCTCGTCGACAGCGCCGCCGTGTCGGCCGGGATCGAGACCGGCGTGCCCCAGAGCGGGGTGTCGACGGATCGGAAGCTGAACCGGTTCTACGAGGTCTTGAGCGAGCAGTTCGACTCGGTGATCATCATCTTGGACGAGATCGACCTCCTCGCCGGGCGACAGCGGGACCCGAGTACGGAGCCGGCGTACTCGAAACTCCTGTACCAACTCTCGCGTGCGTCGCAGCTGGGGCGGATCGACGGAGACGTGTCCGTGGCGGCGCTGACGAACGATCCACGGTTCATGGAGAACTTGGACGGTCGAGCGGAGAGTTCGTTCAACCCGGAGGACGTGGTGTTCCCGGACTACGACGCCGACCAACTCCGGTCGATCCTCGAACGTCGCCGCGACGCGTACCAGGACGACGTGTTGGAGGACGACATCATCCCACTGAGTGCGGCGTACGCGGCCCAGGACCACGGCGACGCGCGGAAGGCGATCGACCTGTTTCGGAAGGCGGGGGAGCTGGCAGACCGACACGACGACGACACCGTCCGCGAAGACCACGTCCGCGACGCACAGAAGGAGGCGGAGCGGGACCGGACGCTCACGCAGATGCAGGGGCTCTCGACACAGAAGAAGCTCTCACTGTACGCGACGGCGATCGTCCCGGTGTACGCTTCCAGACAGATCGACGCGGTTCCGTCGACGGTCGCGTACAACGTCTACCAGTACCTGACGGACTTGTTGGACGCCGACGAGAAGTCCCGCGACTCGTACCTCCGGTACATGAACGAGGCGGAGACGTACAACTTCGTGACTTCGGAGAAGCGGGGACGGGGGTACGGCAACGGTGTCCACAAGGAGTACACCTTCGTCGACGAGCCCGAGATCGTCGCCGAGACGCTGGGACAGGACGTCCGCCTCGACGCGGCAGAGGATCAGACAGAACTCGTCGAGTCGGTCGTCGAGGCGCAACTGACCCAGTTCTTCGAACAATCCTGATCGAACGGGTGGCCGAGTTCTTCCAACAGTCCTGACACTCCGACCGACCCAGTTCTCCGAACGGTCCTGACGCTCCGACCGACCCAGTTCTCCGAACAGCTCCGAGCAGCCGGACCCGGATGGGAGCACCGCTCGGGGTGGCAGCTACGAGTCGCGGTCCTCCGTCGACGGTGAGACAGCTCTCTGGATCACTTCGCACACGGGGTGTCTGGTGAGACTCCGTGGGGTTCCTCCGACGATCGAGGCAGTTCGAGACGCGAGGCGTCTCGTCGTCGCAGGACCTCTGTCAGTTCCGAAGGATCCGAGCTACTCGTCCCGTTGCACCTGTACGTCGGGAGTAACGCCGACCCGACGAGTCCGGAGAGACGAGACGAAGTCATCTCGCAGACGGGGAGTGTGGTCCGAACGGTCGCGTCGGCCACCTCGGCGGTCGGCGTATTCACTTCGCACACGGGGTGTGTCCGACGACACGATCAACCATCCGATCGGGAGGTCACCTCGCACACGGGGTGTGTCCGATCACACGGTGTCGTGTCCGACGACACGATCAACCATCCGACCGGGAGGTCACCTCGCACACGGGGTGTCCCGAGACGCCGGCCCGTTCGGGGGTCGTGCAGTCACTTCGCAGACGGGGTGTGGTGGACGGGTAACCAACCGCCTCGGGGTCGAGCTCCGAGGCTCGTCAGTGATCCCGAACAGACGCCGAATCACTTCGCACACGGGGTGTGCCGAGTCGGTCACCGAGCGGGAGTGGAGTAGTACGCTCGAGACGGCCGACGCCCTCGAGTGAAATCACATCGCAAACGGGGGGTCGTGCCGAGCGGTGCCACAGTCGGCTCTCGGGCACGAGTTGGGGAGACGTGCGTACCAGTTTGCCGTCTCGCAGTGACCGCCCGTCTGGACGTGATCGTCTCCGAGCGGCCGACAGCCGAGGTGTGGCTCTCCTCCGTCGACCACACCACTCGCGCCGGCCGGATCGTCTACCGTCTCGTGTGCCAGTAGACGGCAGTTGGCGTCCGGCCGTAGTCGAGACGTGGTCCTCGTGCAGTGAGGACCCGTCTCGTCGAAGTCCCCCGTCCGTGTGCTCGGGCGTCGACGGTCACCCGAGCCACCGTTCCGTCCCGTCGGGGCGACGCTCGTGTCTGCCGCCCGGTGGGGACGGATCGACTCGGTGGCCCGTGTGGGACACTTCTGTGTACCCACCGGACTGTGGTAGAACTGTACGCTAACAGTACAGACTCACGGAGATGGCACTCACTACACCGGACTACTCTGTGACGCGAACCCGAGACTCGAAGACACGACCGCCGGTCTCCCCCCGAACGACTCGGGTACGGTGCCGGTCGGCCGCCCGAACCGTCTCGTTGCGATCGAGTGTCACGCCGACTCGACACCGGCCACGACAGAGTGTCACGCCGACTCGACACCGGCGGGGTCGTCCCGCGAGTGTGGGAGTCGGAGTGCGACTTCGGAGCCGGACTCGTCGTTCTGCCGGAGTTCCAGCGTGCCGCCGTGATCGTCGACGACCCACCGCACCAACCACAGTCCGATTCCGCTCCCGTGCTGGAGCTGTGTAATCTCGCGTCTGTCGGTGACGACGGCCCACTCCACCTCCGGAATCGGCGGCCCGTCGTCACCGACGACGACGACCGTCTCGTCGCCGCGATCGGCCACCTCGACGTGGAGCAACGGTTCGTCGCTGGAGTTGTGCGCGACGGCGTTGTCGACGAGTTCGGTGACCGCGTGTTCCAGGAACTCCGTCGCGACGACGGTCCCGACGCCGTCGACCTTGAGATCCACCCGTACGTCTTCGTGACGGTCACGCACCGAAGACACCGACTCGTGGACGATCCGCTCCAGGTCGACCGGACGCTTCACCGACTCGTCTGACTGGAGAATCTCCTGGACGACACCGGCCGTCTCGCTCAACGCGGCGAGGTCGTCTGCCGCCTCGGCGATCCGACCGACGGCGTCGACGGCCCGTTCCTCGTCGACGTACTGTTCGAGTTGCTCGACGAACCCACCGACGACACTGATCTCGTTGCGGAGGTTGTGCCGGAGCACGCGCGTCAGCACCCGTGTGTGCGTCTCGCGGCGCTTCAACTCCGTCACGTCCGTGAACACGACGAACGTGTGTGTGGCGTCGTCGACCTCGTAGGGCACGTCGCGAGCGACGAAGTGGCGCGTCTGTCCGCCGGCCTGGATCGTCACCTCGGTCCGTGTCGGCCCACAGTCTCGACACGCGTCCGCGGCGGCCCGTTCGAGCGTCTCGGCGACCGCCTCGGGAACACCGAGCTCCCGGACCGTCGTCGGACCGTCACCACGGTCACCGACGTGGCCGTCCGTCCCGAACACTGTCTCGAAGTCGTCGTTGGCTCGCTGTACCGTCGCCGAAGCCGGGTCGGCGTCGACACTCGTCCGCAACTCGACGACCGGATCGGTCAACGCCTCGAACAGCCCACCGAAGCGGTCCTGTGTCCGCTCGACTGCCGCACGCGCCGACAGCAGGTCCGAGATGTCGTCGACCGCGACGACGGCACCGTCGAACGCCGCCGTCGAAACCGGCGTCACGCTGACACGCACCGGCAGTTCCTCGCCGTCGTGGCGTCTGAGCTGCCCCTCCTCGACGACCGTGTCGTCGTCACCCTCGCCCCGTTCGCCGACTGCGTCGAGTGCCGTCGCGACGACGCCACCGTCGACGGTCTCGATCGGCTCGCCGACGAGTCGGTCCCGGTCGTAGCCGAGTGCCGCGGCGAACGGTTCGGTCGCGAGTGCGAACTCTCCCTCCTCGTCGACCGCGAAGGCCAAGTCGTCGATCTCCTCGACCAACGCCCGGTACTGTCGGAGCGAGCGCTCCCGCTCGGCCCGATCGAGTGCACGCTCCGTCGTCGCCGCCAGCAACTCGACGAAGTAGCGGTCTTGATCGTCCAACTCGCCGTTCGCCACACCGACTGTGAGCGTCCCGTGGCCCTCCAGCGGGACGTACAGTGCGGCGTCGATGTCCCCGCGGTCTTGGTCGTCCGCAATCTCGTCTGCCTCACGCCACACCGTCTCTCCGGTCGTGAACGCCTCGCCGGCCGGCCCCTCGTCGGTGTCGTAGGCCGGTCGTGGTGGGAGCTCCTCGCGTGTCGAGGCGGTGGAGGCGACGGGAATCAACTCGCCGTCGGTGGCGAGCCGGAGCGTCACCAGCTCCTGGTCGAGCGTCGTGTCGGCCGTCTCGGCGGCGATGCCCGCGATGGCGACCGGACTGTCCAGCGTCATCATCCGGTGGGTCGCGTCCAGTAACCCGTCGAACATCGCCTCGCGGCGCTTCTGTGTCGTCACGTCGCGCAACACCCCCACGGTCCCGCGGAGTTCCTCGTCGTACGGCAGCAGCGTCATGTGATCCTCGACCGGGACGCGGGAGTCGTCGGCACAGACGATGTCCAACTCCAGCGACGCCCACGAGGGTCCTTCGGAGGACAACATCCCGCGGAGTGCGTCTTCGGCCTCCCGAACGGCGGTCTCGTCTTTGATGAATCCCGGCGGTTCGCCGAGGATCGCCTCCCGGTCGTGACCTGTCAACTCCGTCATCGCGTCGTTGACGTACTGGAACCGCCCCTCGTCGTCGAGGACGTAGACTGCGTCACCCATCGAGTCCATCAACTGCTCGTACGAGGCGAGCGTCGCGTCGGCGTCCTCGGACTCACCGGGCGTCGGCAGCGGCGTGTGGTCGACGGTCGGTTCCTCGGCGGCCGACTCGTCGACATCCAACAGATCGGGATCCGACGCGGCGGTGGAACCGTTCGACACCCCCTCCGTCGTGACGGCCCCGTGCTCCGTCCCGTCGAGGACGCCCCGAACACGCGACTCGAGGAACGCCCACGGTGGATCGGTGGGGTCCCACCGAACGACCGGAATCGACGGCGCGAGCGTCGTGACGCGTTCCGCGACGCTCGGTTCGGTCGTGACCACCACGCCGCGACAGCCACCAGCGAGGACCGAGTCGACGGTGTCGAGGTCGTCCGTGAACGCGACGATCCCGCCCGCACCGTCCGTCTCGCCGACCGGGCGGTCGACCGTCCGAACCGTCCACCCGAACCGTTCGGTAGCCGCCGACACGAGTCCGTCGTCCGCTCCACTCGGCGACCCGTCCGCGAACGAGTCGGCGACGTACAGATCGACTCGCCGCGAGTCGGTCGAGACTCCACTCATCGTCGCGCCTCCGTGGTCACGCGACACCTATTAGATTCACGACTCGTGCCGCGTGTCCCGCTGTCGCTCCGCTGTCGTCCCGAGACACGGCCACACCCCTCTCGCGACCAGCCGAGCGGGTGACCGTGAGTTCCTCGCGATCGGCCGAACGGCTGACTGTGAGTTCCTCGCGATCGGCCGAACGGGTAACCACGGCGGCCTCGCGATCGTCGATCCGAGGAGATACCTCGTGACGGAGATCGCAGAACACTCGCGAGATACCGTTGGTTCGATATCATGAGGCAGAGTTCTCTGATTGATACTTAGAACGTTCTCTGGGGGGATAAACGTCGGGATCGTTGCAGGAGAGTGTGGTCGACAGTTGGCCACCCTCGTTCTCGGATCGACGGCCAGACCGTCGCTCACGGGGCAACGGACGCACTGTCCTCTCGACGGGGTGAGTGTCCGAACGCACTCGCGTGCGTCGGCTCCTAGTCTCCCCCGATGATATTCGGAGCCCGACTCATCGAAGAGTCGGCGTAGTTTACCGGAGCGACAGCGTCGCCTCGCCGTCGCGGGCGCCGAGTCCGGACACGTCGAGCGTCGCCTCGCGGCGGTCGGCCTCGACCACGTCGACGCGGCAGCCGAAGGACGTCTCCAGTCCGGCGACGGTGCTTGCGGTGCCGGCACCGAACTCCGTCCCGGTGTCGACCGCACAGACGCCGACCCCGTCGCCGCGACGGAACTGGTTCAGGAAGTTCGCGTTCAGGAACCTGTACACCGAGCGGGTGTCCTCGACCGCCTCGAGGATGGAGGAGGCGACCAGGATACCGGCGCGGAACCGCCCGCCGGTCGCCTGCACGTCCGTGACGGCCGCCGAGAACTCCATCCCGAGACTCGTCAGGTCCGTCAGGTCGGCGACCCGCGTCACGTCGTCGTCGCGGTCCGGCCCCTCGGTCGCGAGCACCCGCGTCCGGCCACCCGCGCCGCTCGCCACGTCGTCGAGGCCACGCTGCACCGAGCGCGCGTCGTCGTTCGTCGACAACACGACCGTCGACTCCTCGCCGCGGCCGGCGGACAGCCGGTAGAAGACCCGTTCCAGGGCCTCGCTGTCGTCGCCGGTCAACAGGACCGTGGTCCCGTTGTCCAGCGGCGCGAAGCCGTCGTCTGCGAAGCCGAACGTGTCCCCGCCGACTGCGCTCATCGGGCCACCTCCTGCGGGTCGTCGGCGTCCGGACCCGTCGGGGTCTCGGCCGGCACCTCGGTCCCGGCGTCCAGCTCCGCCTCTGCGTCGAGGAGTCGCTGACGGAGTTCGAGCGTCTCCATCGCCTGGTCGGCGAACTGTTGGAGTTCGGCCCGCTCCGTCTCGTCGTAGGTGCGCGGCTCGTGGTCGATCAGACACACCTGGCCGACCACCTCGCCGCTCTCGGTGGTCATGTTCGCGCCGGCGTACGAGACGATCCCGAGGTTGTGGAGCCCGGCGTTGGCGTCGAACCGCTTGTCGCTGGAGATGTCCTCGACGATCATCACCTCCTCTTCGAGCATACTGTGGGTGCAGATCGTGTCCTCGCGGGTGATCCGGTCCCAGTCGGCGCCGTGACACGCGAGCACGTCCTCTTCTTCCTCCTCGATCAGGCCGACGAAGGCGACGGCCGTGTCGAAGTGGCTCGCGATCAGGTCCGTCAGGCGGTCGAAGCTCTCGCGGATCGGCAGCGCCTCGACGTCGTACTCCGCCAACGCGGCGAGTCGCTCCTCCTCGTTGTCCGGGAGGAGGAAGCCGACCTGCGAGCTGTGGGTGATCACGTCGCCGACGACGTACTCCAACCGCTCGTCGCTGTCCGGGAGCGACCGGCCGAGGTACTCGACGACGAGGTCGCCGAACGCGCTCGTGTCGATCTCGTTCGGCCGCGTCTCGGTGTACAACACGGCCGGCGTCTGCGGCGTCTCCGCACGCAGTGCGCTCACCACGTCCATCCCGGTGCCGTCCGGGAGATCGTGTTCGGTCACGACGCAGTCCACGTCGGCGGAGGCGAGCCGTTCGCTCGCACCGGCGACGGTCGTCTCGAGGATCGTCTCTAGCGACGGGTCGTCGGCGAGTGCCGTCTCCATCTCGGAGACGGTGTCGACGGAGTCGACGCACAGCACGGTTCGAGTGGACTGGTCTGCGGTAGCTTCCATACACAGTACTGGCTCTCCCACCGGGATGGCTCACGGCGCTAACTACGACGTGTGGGTGTCGAACGTACTCTAACTACCGAGACTCCGGGGTCCGAGCGGGAGTCCGCCCCGGCGAGTGGCGGAACTGGAGACCGTTCGGAGACGCGGGTCGGCGACGCTCGTCGTTCGGGGACGCGTGCGACCACACAGTGTACACCCCGCGAGCGTCCCCACGCCGGCGTGCGACCGACGGGCAGGACGGTGGCGCCTGGTGAACACGGAGCGCTGCGACGAGCACACGGGGAACTGTCACGTGCAGGGGACGACTCGGCGCGAGAGGACCGAGGAGGATCGCGGCGACACGTCCACAGCCACAGCGGGGAGACACGACCAGACGTACACCGCCCCCGCCCACCACGGACGACACCGAGAGGCTCCGAGTAGACGTGTCTCCGCTTCACACACTCGTGATACGTTCTCACACAGACGCTCGTAGTAGTTAGCAACCCCACTTACCCCGACACTACGTGTAGACACTGGTAGTCAG